>JACPLC010000001.1 GCA_016186695.1 Candidatus Kaiserbacteria bacterium
CTAATTCAAGTATTCTGCACCAAAACGGAAAGCGCAAGTCAGCGCTCGCCGCCTCGCGTAGCTCGGCGGCTCGCGCGACCAGCGTTTTCGGGCTGAATTCGAATGTGCGATTTCGCATTCGGGAAAAAAGAATTTTTGGCCTTTCAATTATGCATTTACTCGCTAACCACTAACGTATGAGATACGTAATCTACGCACGGAAATCAACAGAGGACGAAGACCGTCAAATCCTAAGCATTCAAGCTCAGCTTGCTGAGCTGCATTCGTATTCCGCCAAAGAAAAATTTGATATTGTCGCTTCCTTTCAGGAAGCGAAAACCGCCAAGGAGCCCGGGCGAACTGTGTTCGCAGAAATGCTGTCATTCATTGAGTGTGGGAAAGCAGATGGGATTATCTCGTGGCACCCCGACAGATTGGCTCGCAACTCAGTAGACGGAGGCAAGATAATCCACCTAGTGGATCGTGGCTTGATTCGTTCCCTCAAATTTCCGACCTTCTGGTTCGAACCGACGCCACAGGGTTTGTTCATGCTCAATATCGCCTTTGGGCAATCAAAATATTTTGTAGACAATTTGCGAGAGAACGTGAAGCGCGGACTACGACAGAAAATCAGAAATGGCGTGTGGCCAGGACGCGCGCCGGTGGGGTACGTGAACAACGCGAAGACGAGAGGAATTGACGTAGACAAAGAAAAGGCCGCGAGGGTAAGAAAACTCTTCGAACTGTACGCCACCGGAGAACATACGCTGTATTCTCTCGCAAATTGGTGCAAGGAGCACAATCTACGCGGACACGGTAACAAACTGCTACGCGTCGGCAATATACAGAAAAATCTACAAAATATTTTCTACATCGGACTCATGAAATGGAAGGAGGAAATTTTTGAGGGAATCCACGAGCCGATTCTGACAAAGAAACTTTTTGACAAGGTGCAGGAAGTCATGAAAAAGAAGGGTCGCACAAGACCCGACAAGAAACACATCTTCCCGTTGCGCGGACTACTCAAATGCGCCTCGTGCGGCTGTGCAATCACCGCGCAGTACGCCAAAGGAAACGGTGGTATCTACCCCTACTACCGCTGCACCAAGAAACGAGGCGCATGTACCGAACGCTACGTGAGCGAACAAAACCTCACAAACCAAATTCACAACTTCTTACAAAAAGTTTCTTTGTCTAGCCAAGACACGCAGAAAGTTTTGGCGGCGTTGGAGAGCGATGAACAAGAAGCAAAAGCAGAAGCGAGAACGGAGGCAGGGAATCTGAAAACGGAAATCCAAAAGCTAGACAACCGACTAGAAAAGTTGCTCAACCTCTATCTCGCCGACGCGCTATCCACAGCAGAGTACGCCGCCAAGAAAAACAAAATCATCTCCGAAAAGGCGACGCTGACCGAAAAAATTACCGACATCGAGAAGCGCGGCGTGTCTTGGCTCGAACCAGCTCGTGAGTTCGTAAAGTCCTTGAACCAAGCCGCGAATCTGCTTTCCCGAAATGATTTGTCCGGAATGACAGCATTTCTGAAAAACATCGGCGCGAACCATTCTCTGCGAAATCGCACATTCGAATTCAGCCCGAAAACGCTGGTCGCGCGAGCCGCCGAGCTACGCGAGGCGGCGAGCGCTGACTTGCGCTTTCCGTTTTGGTGCGGGATGGGGGAATCGAACCCCCGACCACAGTTTGGAAAACTGTTATTTTGCCATTAAACTAATCCCGCAATTATAGAACTCTACTCTGTAAATTTACTGAACGCAAAAATCCGCCGGACGGCGGATTTTTGCCTGCAAAACATTTGTTGTTTTACTTCAGTGCGTCCTTGAGCGTCTTTGATGCACGGAACTTCGGAACTTTCATCGCCTTAATCTGAATCGTTGCGCCTGTGCGGGGATTGCGGCCCATGCGGCCGGCGCGGGTCTTTGCCTCGAAGATGCCGAGGCCCGCGATTGAGACTTCCTCACCGCTCTTCAATTTGTTCGTAATCATGTCGATAATTGCCTCAACGGCGCGCTCGCCGTCGGCCTTCGTGCAGCCGATCGTTGAAGCCACTTTCTCGACCAAGTCCATTTTATTTGCCATAGGAGTCTATAAATAGTGGTTAAAATATGCGCGTTTTCGACCTCGCGACCATTTTGAGCCGTATTTTGGCCGTGTCAACCCCGTACTACAATAAAGAATAAGTTTGAAGAATGGCAAAACCAAAAAGACAGGCCTCGCTGTAGGCACGGTTCTTTGAGAATGAGCAAAAAAGTATTGTAGTACGGGGTCAACAGAACTTCAGATTTGAAGTCAATCTTGCCAACGCGTCAAAAGCGGCTTGAAATAAGCTCATACTCCTTTCTCCCAAACGATCTTGAATATCTGCCGCATCGCGTCTGCGGTACTCGCGTTGTCTATTACGGTCGCTTGGCGATTCTTTTCATCGAGTATCCATAGAAAACCATCACCGATACCTATCGACGCGTTGGGCGGATATTCGTATTGGTCGAGAAGGCGCATCTGTACTCGATCATCCGTCTTTGAAATATCGATAAGTTGCTTGTTGTATGCCTCGGCTCCTTTTCTTGGCATGATGATTTGGAACGAAATATCCATATCGAGGGCTTTGGTGTTCCACTTCTCGTACATGCGGGCGATTTCATCCACGTTTTCGCAGTCAATCATGCTTCCATAGAAGCCGTAGAACATTTTTCCTCGCATCGAATCGAATTTGTATGCGAGCGCCTGTTCAATACCGCGGACTCCATTGAAGAAATACACGCTCGCACCTTTTTTTGCAGAGAGCGCATTGAATTTCGGGAGCAGATCGCGAACCGTTCGTACCCTTGATTCTTGATCACGGATGTAGTCGGAGATCTCAACGGCTGAAAAAAGTGCCTTCTTTGCATGCGGGACCTTCAAGACAAGACCTTTCTTGCGCAGCTCTTCCAAAATCACGTATACCGTGGGTTTTTTGACCTCGCATTGCTCTGCGATTCGATAGGCGGTTGCACTTCCAAGAGAGAGAAGCGCTAAGTAAACTCTCGCTTCCTTTTCCGTAAGGCCTACTTGTTCAAGAGAGCCAACCAGCTCCTTCTTTTGCGCCATGCATGCACCTTAGCCGATCCATCCTAAAAGTCAATATTTCTGACTAATACTTTAACCGGCTCTTAATAAAGCAAATTATGTTGCTTGATTGAATATATATTTTGACTAATTAGGATCGACATGGGCTCATTGCAAATCGGAAAGAGAGGTGAGACAAGTGCCCAAAGGATACAACGATCGTGCCATCAAAGGACTCCTCGAATATACGAAAGGCGTTATGGAGTGCGTACTCCAAGACGTCAAAGAAGGAAAGCCGCTCGAGCAAGCTCTCAAAGAAGAGCTTCAGGAGATCGAATCGCGCCTCAAGGGCGACTACCGGGAGACGACGACGAGTTTCGAGAAGGTCGTCGGGTAGCAACTACGGAGAAGCGTTAAAACGCTTCTCCGCTTACTAACCGCAAGGCAACGGAGCGAATGGAGGAAAGGAAAAGATCAGATGACTGAAAACAATCAAGTCGTTGTCAGCGTTCTAGAGGTTCTCGATGAAGTCGGGCTCAACCACTCCTGCACAATGGGCAAAATGCGCAAGATGGTGATCGTGGAGGGAGGTCTTAGCGACCCCATGAAAGCCTTCCGCGTCTCTACCTTTCGTGATGCCATCTCGGATGACGAAGGGTTCATCAACGACCACATCGTTCAGCAGAACATGCTTCGGGCTAGGCGAGCTTTGCTCGCTTATGTCGCGGATGTTCTCCAAAAGAAGGGAGCCATTCTCAAGAGTAAGAACGACCCCCACGGTCTTACGGTGGATGAAACGTACCACTTCATCATCGAAGGTCAGGAAATCTACCTTGCGCTCATGCCCCGTTGAATCGGGCGCGCGATGTTCGGGATGGAGGAATCTATCTTGCGATCGGATCCGCACTTGTGGACGGTGTGATTGGAAGAGTGGGCCTGTTCCTTGAGGAATAATTCCCCAAATTTTAAACGGCCTCCAGGTTGGAGGCCGTTATTTTTATATTTTTATCTCGCGTATTCGATGACGCGGGTTTCGCGGATGACGGAGACTTTGATCTCGCCGGGGTACTGGAGTTCTTTTTCGATCTTGTCGGCGATATCACGGGCGAGTTTTCGAGCGTCGAGGTCGGTAATATCTTCAGGCTTCACGATGACACGTACCTCGCGGCCGGCGGCGATGGCATAACTTTTCTCCACACCCGGCTGCCCGTTTGCGATCGCCTCAAGCTCTTCAAGCCGCTTGATGTAATTCTCCACCGAATCACGTCGCGCGCCCGGCCGCCCGCCTGAAATGGCATCGGCTACCTGCACGATCATGCTCTCCGGTGTTTCGTACGGGTACTCTTCGTGGTGCGCCTGCATGGCTTTTACCACTGCTTCCTCGACGCCGAATTTTTGGAGAATCCGGCGGCCGATCTCGACGTGCGTTCCCGGCACCTCGTGGTCGACGGCCTTGCCGATGTCGTGGAAGAGCGCTCCGGCGCGAGCGGTTGCCTCGTTGGCACCGAGCTCGGAGGCGAGCATTCCCGCGAGGTGGGCGACTTCGACCGAGTGGTCGAGGACATTTTGGCCGTAGCTTGTGCGGAAGTAGAGACGGCCGAGAATCATGAGAAGTTTCGGGTCGAGATTTTGCACTTTCGCGTTGTAGGCGGCTTCGGCGCCCTTCTTTTTAATGATGGTATTTATCTCTTCTTCGGCTTTCTTCACCATCTCCTCGATCTTCGCAGGCTGGATGCGGCCGTCGAGAATAAGATTCTCCAGAGCGATACGGGCGACCTGCCGGCGAATAGGATCAAAGGATGAAAGCGTGATGGTGCCCGGCGTGTCGTCGATAATCACATCGACGCCGGTCGCGCGCTCGAAGGCGCGGATGTTGCGACCCTCCTTGCCGATGATCTTGCCCTTGATCTCGTCGGAGGGAAGGGAAATAGTCGTTGCCAAAACGTCGGAAACGACGGAATTGCCGAGCCGGTGCACGGCCGTCGTAAGTATTTCTTTTGCACGCTGTTCGAGGCGCTCATTTCCTGAAATTTCGAGCTTGCGCATGCGGCTCTCGATATCCGATTCGGACTGCTTTTCGACCGACGTGATCAGGTCGGCCTTTGCCTCTTCGGCAGAGAGGTGCGCGACCTTCTCGAGCCTCTCCAGCTCTGCGCGCGTGAGTTCCTCAAGTTTCTCCTTCGCGTTAGAAAGCTCTTCACTGCGCTTCGTCAGCGTTTCCTGCTCGGTGTCGAGCATGCCCTGCCGCTTGTCGAGCAACTCTTCCTTGCGTACGAGGCGCTCTTCGGTCGCTTTGAGCTCGCTCCCACGCTGCTTCAGCTCCCCCGTGATCTGCCCCTCCTTTTCTTTGGCGCGTGCTTCAGCCTCTTCGACAATGCGCTTCGAGCGCTCCTCCGCATCGAGGCGCATTTTGCGGATCTCGAGCTCCATCGAGCCTCGTTTACCCAGTGAGATGATCAACCGGAGAAAATAGCCGATCCCAATGCCGGCCATCCCCGCAAGCGCGAGGAGCAAGAGAATTGTTTGTATTGACATACCTGGTAGTACAACTAGTTAAGTTTGTAATAATCTCGAAGCCGTTTCGACAAAAATTTGCGCCCGTTTGTCGATTTCAAATACCGTTCGCGACGACGCGCATCGGAACGCGCAAGACAAGCTTCGTAGTAAATCAGTTCAAGTGGCCGACGTGGTGCGGTGGAGGGTACCGCGCCGTCGACGTGCTCGCGATATCGCGAACGAAGGTCTGTCGTGTATCCTATGTATCGCTTGCGGTCGCGCTTGCTCTGCAAGACGTAGACGTACTCAAACGATTTAGTTGTACTACCGGGCATACGCGTGGATCAATCCACGCGCGAGTGACTATGTACGGACTACAAGCACTTTTGAGTGTACGGAAATAAACCTCTGCGAAGCGTTGCCGTTCATGGATTCATTCGCACGCGGAAAATTGAAAGACATAAATAATACTAAGGTGTAGCGCGAGTATACCACCGAGTAGGGAAAAAGGAATAGGTTCAAGGTTCTAGTGAAAAAACCTGCAGTAGAGCCCTAGTCCCTATAACCAAACACTTGTTCCCTAACCCAGCACTTTGTCGATAATGCCGTATTTCACGGCCTCGTCTGCAGTCATGAAGAAGTCGCGCTCGACGTCCTTCTCTACCTTTTCAAGCTTTTGACTCGTGTTTTTCGAGAGTATCTTGTTGAGACGTTCACGCAGTTTGATGATCTGCTTTGCGGTGATCTCGATGTCGGTGGCCTGCCCCTCGGCGCCGCCATGCGGCTGGTGGATCATTATCTCGGCGTTGGGGAGTGCGAAGCGCTTTCCTTTCGCGCCCGCCGAAAGAAGGATAGCGGCGCCCGAAGCCGCGAGCCCGACGCAGTAGGTGGCGACCGCCGGCTGGATGTGATTCATGGTGTCTACCATCGCAAGCGTTGAGGTCACCGCGCCGCCAGGGGAGTTGATGTAGAGGGAAATCTCTTTCTTCGGGTCTTCCGACTGGAGGAAAAGGAGTTGCGCGATGATGAGGTTGGCGACCTCATCGTTGATGGGACCGCCGAGGAAGATGATGCGCTCCTTCAGAAGGCGCGAGTAAATATCGTATGCCCGCTCACCAAAAGAGGTCTTTTCGACGACCATCGGCACAAGCATTTGCGATCTTGGGGTTTGCATGCGGGGAAGTGTAGCTAAATTGCTCAGTGGGCGCAAATCCGATGCTATGCTTGCCGTATGCTTGAGGGTCCCCTCGATAAGCGCGAGCCAGTTTTTAAACACGATGAATCTCTTGCGCGCGAAGATACTTCAGCCAGAGAGGACGAGACATTTTCTCGGGCGCTCAATCGATGGTCGGCGAAACCAAGCATCAAGGCAAAGCAAGAGCAGATCGACCGTACCGAAACTTTTCGCGGTAGCCTCGAAAAATTGGTACACGAGCGGAATGTCATGTCGACCATTAAGAATCCGGCGACCGGAGACGAAATGAATGTGCTCGATGAGCAGGCGCTACGCAAGGCTATCGACGCATCATTCGCAAAGGCGCGATCCTGGGGCGATAGGCTTCCCAAGGACGAACTGATAGCCGCTTTGTCTATAATACTAGGTGATAGACCGGTTCTTACGCGAGAGCAGGTGGTGCGGGGTGATTGGCAACCAAAATCCTTTTTTTATATTCCAGAATCTTCTAGTGCGGCGGTCGACATAACCGCAATTAAGAGCAGTCCGCCGTTCCATCACTTCGCTACGGATCTTGTCCTTCACGGTGATCAGTTCGAGTACCCCTTTAGAGAACGCGGTGGTGATTCCGTAACCTCTCTTGAGACTCGAACAGCCGCACTCATATTCCACCCACAGTATGGAGACGGATTCCGGAACGAAAAAGGCCAGCTGATGGTTCGCGATCTTGATACTCGAGACTACGTGCAGTTTTCAGGCGGTTTTCTTCGAGAGCACGGCATTGGGTACAAGAAATTTGGTCACCAATATGGGACGGCATCAGGGAAGAAAGGATTGTGGGGCAGGGCGGGCTCCGTAGAAATACGGAGTGTGCGAGAGGGTGTAACCGCCGGACTCCCGAATTTAGTGCGGAAGGGTCTGATTCGCCCTGTCGAGGATTTCAAACAAATGACATATGGCAGAGTGCATGTCGACGATCAGCGAGTAGAGCGTGCGGGCGTATCGTCCGCCGGCTCACGTCATATCCGGGGAGTGATTCATTACATTGGCAAAGAGTTCATCGGGAAAGACGTTCGCATTGTTGATATTTCCCCAACGTTGGGGGCTGTGATTGAAACGTCGGGAGGCGGTGAACGAGTTACGCACACGTTCAATATCATTTCTCGGGATCAAGCAAAGTCCGGTAAGAGCAACATGTGGCTTGCAGGAGCCCCACTCACACAAACTCGACCGTTCTCTGCAGAGGCAGTTGCACTGCCGCGCCGTACAGATGAATCTCTCGAACAGTATCACGACCGGACTGAAAAAACTGATCGTGGACTTGCGCACCTACTTTTACACGTTATCCCGAAATACCCAGCATTGTCCAAAATGCTCCGGGACAAGCCAACCTATGAACTAGCGTCGATTGCACAAGCCGCATATTTACTCGAGCGCGACAAACAAGCGCGGCATTTCGACGAATTTGTAAAAGCGCACGGAGAGCTCGGCATTCGAACATTTCTTGTGACTGGAAATAACGATGAACTCCGCGAAAAGGTATTTGAATTCTCGCGTTCATCCTCGTCGGAGCACGTGCAAAAGGTGTTTCAAGCCTATGGCCAGCTCATAGATTCGGTCGACAACCTTCATGTGTATCTGTCAGAGCAGTTCGGAGATGCAAACAAGGAAGCAGTCAATGAGATTGCGACAAGAAGGCTCAAGGTTGCCGAGCGCCTACTCGCCGCAGCATATGAGAACAAAGATGATACCGCGAAACTCGACGAACTTTCACGAGCTGCAGAGGCCAATAATATCCTCATTACGGCAAGCCGTGTTCTCAAAGAACGGGGAGAGCTCGACCTTGCTCTTATGCGTGATGCCGAGATTCTTTCTGTTCGCGGTGGCGACATATCTCCTCAAGACGCAGAAGCCGTGAAGGCGCTGCAATATCAGAGATACGGCGACGGCAAGGTTCGCGCCGACGAAGGCTATACTCTCGATACCGTGGAAGGCGCAATGGCCGGTCTTGAGAAGGCGCTCGAACAAAAGACTTCTCGCTTCCATCTGTTCAGACTAGACGGGAAGGTCGTCGCATGCGTGCGTTTTGATCAACAAGACGAAGCTGGTCAGCACACAGAAAATCCAACACGACTTTACATGGCAACGGTCATGGGAGATAAAGCGATTGCCGGAGGCAAACTTGCCGAAGCGAATGCCGAAGCTGCCTTCCGTCAGGAACAAAAACAAGGACTGCCTATTTGTGCGACGGCAAAGCCCGAGTTGCAGATCGCGGAGAAGTATCTCGAGTGGGGATTTGTTGCCCGTTCGGCCTCCATGTACAAGAATCTCCCCATCCTCAATATCGAATGGGATCCGCGATCGGCCATCGACGACTCTTCGACTGAAGCATATGTGTTTCCCTCCCACTTCGACGGCAAAGGCATGCTCGCGCGGCCAAGCCGCAAAGACCACGAGACTGCGTTCGCGCTGCATGCTGACAAGGTGCTGACCCGACTCTATTACGATGAACAGCAGCAGCGGTACTGCGGAGTCTACGCCCGTGGCGCGCGCGCAGAAGTCTCTGAACGAGCGGCCGCGTGAGCAAGCGGGCTTTCCCAAAGTTTCTCGAAGAGCATTTTGTGCATCATATAGAGATTTGAGTCGGCGACGATGATGCCGATGAGTGTCTCCGCGCCAAGCGTAAAATAAGAGATTTTTCCATCGTAGATTTGCATGATAGTTTTAAACGGCGCAGGCGGCATATCGACCAACTTGATTTGCGTGAGCGTTGGTTTGAAATCACGGAAAAACGTTCTGTTCATCTCGGTGTCCGCGCATATGAGATTCTTTTTCACATCAAGACGCTCGCGTGAGCGCACATATTCTCGGTTGAGTTCAGCAATGTATTTTTCGACTGCCAGAACGTCGGCATAGCTCAAGATAGTTTCTTTAGCGGTGAGCGAATCGTCGAGGACGGCCTTGACTCCATCCAAGCCCTCAAAAAAGCGGACGCCGGGTTTGCCGCTTACGAGGTTGAAGTCGGACGTGAGTTTGCCGAGTACTCCTTCAAGCGCCGTCCGCGCGCCTTGCGCTGCCTCAAGTCGTTTCTCGATAATCTCTTTCAGCTTCAGGGGATGCGCCGGATAGAAGCGTGCAACCTTTCCGGATTCCTTTTTTTCTTCCACGAGGCCAATCGCGATCAGCTCGTCGAGAACGTTGTAGGTGAGAGGACGGCCGAGACCTGCGAGCCGAGCCGCGCTTGAAGCGGGGAGGCTACCATTCTTGACGAGCGCCTCATAGATGAGCGCTTGATTTTTCTCGAGTCCGCTCTGGACGAGCGACTGCTGGTAGGTGAGTTCCACCCGGCCAATATAGCGGATAATAATTATTTGTCAAGATAGAATGACAAAAATATGGTGCTATGGCTTATTTACCTCTACAGAGACATATATGCAATGACAATTCTGTATCCAATGAATTGACAATATGTCAAGCGCATAGTACAGTGCCGCCAGTTGAACTTTGGAGTGTATTGCGAAGCGCACCCTATTCTCTGACTAAGAGGAGAGAGTGGGGAATGAGGCGCGGCTCGAAATACATTCGTTTGCCGGCAGGCGTGGAACTCGAGGATTGGGATCGCAAACATCCCTCCCGACTTCCCATTCATCCGCAAGATGGCCTGCCACCCGCCTTCGTCTCGCTGAAGCTCGACTTCGGCGGGCAGGCCCGCAAAGTTGAGCGAAAGCGGGGTGATTGAAGTCCAACATTGAGTTGAGACATCGGCTAAAGGTGAGAACCTAAACCAATTTTCGCCTTTAGAAATGTCTCTACTTCGAAAGAAGAGAAGAGACTGATCTTTGATAAACGTCGAGCAGATACGAATGGTGAGCTGACCATGACCACTCTATACAGTTGCCTCACGGTGCTGTAGTGACGAGTGCACGACCATATTTGGGTTTACGAAATCCAAATATGTGGAAAGTTTCAAACCTCGTCGACGACCACTGTCTTTAGAGGAGAGAGTACGCAGACGGGATGTAATACCTTATCAGCTAATGGGAGCCGATCCGCCATCTGGCGGATCGGCATCCCGCCGCAGTGTTCCCACCAAATCACGATTACCATTAATTCTACTTTGGGGCGGCAGAACACTGCGGCGGGATTCCGTGGGGAATCCGACATAGGAGACGAAGATGACCTCCGTCCCTGCAATCCGGAGTGGCGGACAAACGCCCGCGCTCCGAGTTGGAGAAGAACTCCCCGTCGGGGAGTTCTTCTGGATTCGGATATGTCTTGGCTTCGCGGAAAACGCGAAGCATGGGCAGAATCTGCTCGACCCGGAAATGCCGGGAAGTGCGGATACGGACTGCCGTATCCGCGTCATACAGGAGCACGACGGTGTCGCAACCGTCGTGTTGATCCGAAACGAAATACCGTATGGCGCGCGAGCGCCGCACGGAACGATCTTCCTTCTGCCCACCGAACAAATTCTTCGGTGGCCAGAAATGGTGGAGGCGCGCATCCGTCAAGAACGGATCCGCGAGGAATACAAACGACAACTCGGGAGAGTTGTCGTTTGATCATGGTTTGGGGGAGCGACGACGCTGGTTACGTTGTCGCCGCTCCTTTTGAGCTCGCCCTGAGTGAAGTCGGAGGGTGAATTCAAAAGGGGCCGCAAATAATAGTCCCTCGGTTTTGCTCACTGTCCGGAAACAGTGGGAAGTCGTCACGCAAACAAAGCGTGACGCTCATGGCAAGGAGAAAATGCCATGACGAAATCTCGCATTGACCTCCGCTACGGCGGAGGCGAAATTGATATACTGCTCGACCTTCGGTCGAGCAGTCTCGTCGCCTATCACGGCGACGAGGTTCGGTATCGGGAGGGGGAAATCCCTCCGCCGAGCTTCCACGCCCGCTACGGCGGGAAGCAATATTACTCGTCCCGATCCGGGGCGAGTGGTGCGGGGTGGGTTCCCGCGCGACCGTGGCTTGCCACGGTCACCGGCTACCGCACGGATGTGCGGTCGCCGTGGCTCCCGCTGCTCTCGCAGTGGGACGAGAAGATTGCAAAAGTCTTCGGCACGCAGGTCTGCGTGCCGTTCTATTACCGCGGGAGCGGCCTGGCCGGCGATTGGCCAGCCGTGGTGCGGGGGCAGGATGGGCAACTTGCCCTTCTGCCAATCGAGGCGGTTGCCGACTATGTCGGCAACCGAATCAGCGAGGAATACTTCTCGCTGAAGACCTGGGAGATCGGATTTATCCGATCTCCCCTGACGGAATTGGCTGTTGAGCCAGTTCCGATCAGAGTTCATCGCGATTGCCCGCCCGAGCATATCGGGCGGGTCGTGGAGGCCCTCGTCCTCGACGAGGTCTGCTTCCAGTGGCCGGAGCCGCGTCCGGTCACAATTAACTTCTGGACCCGGCTCGGCCTTCACCGAGTCGGCGAGCACTTCTACAAAATTTCGCGGGGCGTCGCGCGCAAGCGCTACAACCCCGCGGAGTTGGAGAGCGCGGAGACTCTCCAGCAGGCGGTGCCGGCCAATGTCGCGGTCCTCGCTCCGGATTTGTACATCCAGGGCGAAGGCGAGTCGTGGACCGGAGTCGGCCGGTTCACGATCGACGGCGAGGGGACGGACTTCGAAGTCTACCTCGAGAGTCCCACCGAGGCGGCGCGGGCGATGGCGGGCGACGAGTCCGTCACCGCAGCGCTCCGCGAGCGGCTCATTGCCGGTGCGCGCGAGAAAATCGCGCGCGAAGCGGAGGCCCGCCGCTTGCAAGAAGCGTGGGCGGCCGAGCAGGCCGTTCGTGAGGGAAAGTTCCGCGCACTTTGCGAGCAGCACGCGGACCTAGATGTCACTCTTGAGGACTCGATTGCCGCTGGGAACTGCCGGCCCGGAACCGAAGGGTTCCGGGATAGGGAGTTCCCCGGCAAAAACTCTGTCACGGTCGGGAAGCTGGTTCGCTTCCTCTCCGTGTACGGAGTGCGGCGGGTGTTGGAGCACAAATTGCTCCCGCTCGCCCGAAGAGAGAATGAGGAGACGCCGAACTCCTAAAAAAATCGGTAGGTTGGTTGGAGCGAGGCGCTTGGTCGCGCCTCGCCTCCTTCTTTGGACGCGTCATTCGCTTGCCATGAGCACAGTCGAATGGTGCGTGCCAATCAGAGGAGACCGCAGTACTAAAGCAAAGCTTAGTACACGGCAAGGAGGAAAGGATGATCGTTATCAAGATTCTGTCCGGTCCGCATGCGGGCAAGGAGCGGGAGGTGAACAACAACATGTATGAGGGAGCGGAAATCGACCCCGTACAGCTGTTGCACCAACTCGTGAATATCGGTTCGGTCTGGAAGATCGATTTCTCGCGGGCGAATCCTGCGGAAATCATCGACTGGGGCCGTGCCGACATGGTCGCTCGCATCATGCGCGCGCTCGTGCACGGCCGCGTCGTGGAGTTTATGGGTGTGCAGTATCGCGCCCAATCCCGCGATGAGATTCCGAGACTTGCCGGCGAGATAGAAGACGCCATCGTCTACAGCGGCCATCATGTGGTGGTCGCTCGCGATGACGAAAACGGCGTCTTGATCGAGATCGGACAGCGCGAACACCCGCTCCAGTGAGGGGTGGGTGTTCGCAAAGTTTAAAACTTGCTGAAGAGCTGCGCGGTGTGAATGCAGAAGAGTAGCGTTTTTGTTTGCGTCGGCCCAAGGCCGACGGAGACGAAATCTCTCTCCTCGAGCGCTACTTATCTTTGCGTGCCCCTCGAGAGAAATCTCAGGGTAAACAGCGCGCGGCTCTTCGGTCGGTTTCTAATTCTGTTTTTCCAAAAATTCGAGGGTTGCTTCGTTGCGAAGCGCGTGGACGATATGGGCGCGGAGCGCTTCGGGGTCGGCGGAAGGGACGTGCTCCCGCGCGTGCGCAAGCTCTTTTTCGAGCCGACCCTGATCGGCCTGCAGATTTTCCTTCCGTGCGATCTCGGAGAGGATAAGGCGGACTTTTGCGCGCTTGTCTGCCGCGTCTTTCCACTCCACGCGAAGTTGCTCACGCGTCTTCTTCGCCTGCGCGAGGTAGCCATCCCAATTCCCGCCCATGCGCTCAAGGTCGTGCTTGATGCGCGCTTCCATGTCGTCGAGCTCGTACTCGCGGAGCGCTGCCGGATACCTGATCGTCGATTCCTTCACCAGCTCATCGAGTATCATGGCGCGCCGTTTCTCGCGTGCCTGCATCTCCTTTTCCGTTTTGATGTTGTTGCGCACTGCCTCCGAAAATTTTTCAACGTTCTCAAGTCCCAATGATTGTACAAACTCCTCGTCGAGCGCCGGCAACTCCTCCTCTTTCATTGCCCTCGATTCCTCGTGTGCTTTTTGCGGCTCCAATCCTGCCTCCATCTTCCCGATGCGTGCACGCTCCCGTCGAAGGTGCGTGAGCGCCTCCTTATGCTCCTCGTCTGTGACGGAGATCTCCTCCTTTTGTGCGTTGATATTGGCGGCGATTTTCTTGTAGGTGGGGAGCGTGACCTCGGGCGCGAGCGCGGCACGGGCAGAAAAGGCGAGTGATTTTCCGGATTCAGGCGTTTCGATCGAGACGCGGGGGGGTTCGATGATGAGGAGTTTTTCCGCGGCGAGCAGTTCTGGCAGTTCATGCTGCACCGCGTGTTCGGCCGCATTCTTCAGGATCGTCGGCTCTCCATAGATTTGTATGATGCGCTCGAGCGGCGCTTTGCCCGGACGGAAGCCGTCGAGCTTCGCCGATTTTTGTATCTCATTCAAAGCCTCGGTGCGATACTCCTGCATCGCTTCGGCGGGAATTTCCGCGCGCACCTCAACTTCCCACGCGTTTTCATCGCGCGAGACTTTTACGTTTGTCAAATCGTGCATCATCAGCCGAGTGTATCAGAAAACTTTTTGTGTACCATAACTATCCCGATACGTAGTTTAAAAACTAAGTATCGGGATGGAAAAATCATTTGGACAATTGATAGAGATGAGAAACAATATATGGAGCTTCACCTACGAACCACTACTCGGGTATGATCGGTTCGACATAGTAGGTCGAGGGATCATCGGGAGATTGATAGATTCTTGAAGGGTCTTGCTGCGCTGCCTCGAGCGCGGGGATCATCGCACGCATAGAGTGATTGTAGACTCCATATCGATTCTCGACTGCGCTTGGGTATCGCGCACTAACGAATGTGATGGCCTCGTCCTCTATGCTTACAAGCTCCTCATCGCTTAGGCTTTCTTCGTTCTGCAGTGAGTCCAAGAGTGCTATGGCATTCCATCCGAGCTGCGTTCCGGCATCGAGCATACCGTACTGTTGCATGAGCTCGGTGTGCGCGAGTGCTGCTATCCAAAAGTACGCTCGCTTGAGATCCTGGGGGATTTCCATCCCAATCGATGTGTCATCGATGGCGTCTTTGAACGAATCAGATCCGAGGGCATATACCTGTGCTATTCGATACATGGACGGCGTATCGTAGTAATGTTCGGCCGCACATCCGTAGAACTGGAATGCCGTGTCAAAACGGCCGGAAATAGCGGCCTTGAAGCCAACATAATGTATGGCAGTCGGAAGTTGATCGTCCGGATATTCTTTATTCTGCAGTTTGCATACGAGCTCTGTCGCGTCTGTATCGGTAATGTCTTGCGTAATCTTTTCGTGCTCCACTCCGAAAAGGTCGGCACCTTTGAACGTGGCGTTCTTGCCGCAGTAGGTACTGTATATGGAAGAAAGGACAGCATCTGGGAGGGCTTCGAATTGCCGCTTTGCACCTGCCGATTGGATATCGGTATACTCGGACTGCAGCTCGTCCATTTTCTCGTACAACTTCGACATCTTTGCGAAATACGAAGCCGACTCCTCGTTGGTAGCTTCAGGGTTGAGATCCTCCAAAGTTGCATCGGAGAGCGTCGAGAGTTCTGCCTTGAGCTCGTTGAGCCGTTTTGCGTCGGCGGCATCTTGCGGTGATGCCCCACTCTCGCACGATGACGTGCGAGGGGAAATCAGGGCATCAAACCCGCCGGCAACGTATGCGTAGATAAGAGCGGCTCCGCCAATCGAAACTGTGACGGCGACTGCTGCGGGAATAAGATATCTTCGATATTGAAAATGCGTGTGCTGATGAACTGTATCTTGCGCTACTTGCTGTAATGGCTGCTGCGTCGGTTGGGAAGCAGAATTTCTGTTCGTCGAGAAGATTTCACCGATTTCTTCTTGCGAAAAGCCTTCTACCGAAAGCATTTTCTCGATATTCGCGCGCGGCATACCAGAGGCCAACTGACGCGCAACAGTCTCGCGGACATTCTGCTCGATCATGGAACGTCACTACGACGTCGAGGAATCTCCAGGGATAAATGGAAGCTGGTCCACGGAATTCTTTTTATTCAAATACGCTCCCCAGAAGTAGAGTGCGCCAAAGCCGAGAAGAATGACGATGATGACGATGCCGATCCATGCACCGGCGCCGCTCTTTCGTGCCGCGCGGCTGTGCTCCGGAAGCATGTGTCCCGTGTCCGTCGATACGTTTGGCATGTTGGCGACAGGAGGCATACCCGGTTAGTAGAATGTGCCTTTGCGGCAGACGCCTGCCGGCTGCCGCGGCGTTAGCGACCAATTCCCACTCGTTGCACTTTGTATATGTTCGTTATTTGTTTTCATAGTTTTTGTAAGCCTAAGGCACATTTCACTACCGGGCATACCGCTAGTATAGCGGCGAGTCGCGAGAGAGCCTATAAGGAAGTGGATAACCCTACTTTCCGAATTTCTTTTGGTAGAGCTCTATAGAGCGCTGTATTGCTTTCAGGGCGTCTGCCCTCCCAGAGAAGCCATGCACGGTGATCTCAACAGGCTTTTGCTTGAGTTTTTTGTTCTGCTCGAAGAAGTGCTGGAGCTCTTTCAACGTATGCTTCGCGATGTCTTCGAGGTCGTTCACGTGGTCAAACCTGACGTCTTCTGTGGGCACGCCGATCACCTTGTCGTCGCTCTCGCCATCGTCTGTCATTTTCATCAAACCGACTGGACGCACGGAAACGACGATCCCCGGCGGGATAGGGTTTGTCGTGAGTACTATCACATCCATCGCATCGCCGTCGTCCCAGAGCGTTCGCGGAACGAAGCCGTAGTCGCACGGATAGGTGGCCGCGGAATAGTTGACGCGGTCGAGCTTGATGAGACCGGTCTCTTTGTCTATCTCGTATTTATTGTGCGAGCCGCGCGGGATCTCGACGATAACGTTGAACTCTTCGGGAGCTTTCTCTCCGAGCGAAATGTCGTGCCAGAGGTTCATAGAGAAAGTGTAACGTGGACAGTGAACCTCGGCAATTATTCTTTGGGAGTTTCCTTTTCGGGTTCTTTTGCAGGCTCGGTTGCATCCACTTCACCTCCCGACTTCTCTTCGGCGGCCTCCGCCGAGGCCTCCTCAACCTCCTCCCCGCCCGACTGAACGTCGTCAGTCGTTCGGGCGGGTTTCTTTTTTTGCTCAACATCCACGCCGCCCTCCTCGGTGCCGGCGATCTGTTGCCCTCCCGTGGAGCGGATATCTATCTTCCAGCCGGTGAGACGTGCCGCAAGACGGACATTCTGGCCACCGCGACCTATCGCAAGCGATTGCTGATCTTCCGCGACCTGCACGACCGCACGATTTTCATCTTCGAAAAGTTCGATGCCCAAAACTTGCGCGGGCTTCAAAGCCTCTTTCACGTATTCTCCTGCTTCTTCAGACCATTCGACGACGTCTATCTTCTCGCCGCCGAGCTCGGAGGTGACGACGGCGACGCGCACACCCCGCTGTCCGACCAAGGCACCCACCGGATCGACGTGCTCGTCATTTGATTTCACCGCAATTTTCGCGCGGCTTCCCGGCTCGCGAACGATTCCTTTCACCTCAACGACGGCATTCGCAAGCTCCGGTACTTCGGCCTCAAAAAGCTTCGAGAGAAAGCGGGGGTGCGAGCGCGAGAGTCGGATGAACGTGCCGCGGATGCCTTCATCAACACGAAGCAGCAATGCGCGAATGCGCTCGCCCTGCCGGTAACGCTCACCGGGGATTTGCTCGTCGTAGGGGAGGATGGCGGTCGCGCGGCCGAGGTCGACGTAGAGGTTGCCGCGCTCGAAGCGCTGCACGTGGCCTGTCACGATGTCGCCTTCGCGCTGCCCGTATTCCGAGATGATGCTCGCGCGCTCTGCTTCGCGCACCTTCTGCATGATGACCTGCTTGGCGGCCTGCGCGGCGATACGCCCGAAATCTTCGCGCGATTCCAGCGGAAAGGAAATTTCCTCATCAAGCTGCGCGTCTTTTTTGATGCGCCGCGCATCTTCCAAGAGGATGTGCTGCTCCGGATTGAATCGCGAGCGGTGATCCTCGTCGCTCGTCGGCTCTTCGCCCTCCATGCGCACTAATGAGCCGTCGACTACGATCTTTGCCTGACGGAATTCCATATCGCCTGTCGCGGGGTTGAAACTCGCGCGGATGATCTGCCCGCGTTTGCCGTACTCGCGGCGGTAGGCGGCGGCGAGCGCTGTCGCAAGCGCCTCTACCACGCTCTCGCGCGAAATGCCGCGCTCTGCCTGAAGCTCATCAAGCGCGCTGTTCAGAGATTTGAGATCGAATAGAGCCATAGGAACAGTGGTTAGTTGTTAGTGAATAGTGATTAGTAAGCACCCTTTAAAAAAAGTGTCCGCCAAAGGCGGAACCAATGTCTGCAATATTATAGGAGCGACTTTCAAAAGTCAATCCCGCCTGTTCTGAAGAACAGGCGGGATCAAATGAGTTGCCGTTCCCATCGGCCGCGTCTTCATCGTGTTTTCCATTAGGAATCACGAACTCATTGATCGTGCTTTCCGGACCGGCTTGCCCTGCTGCAGACGGGTAAATGCCCGAAATCCTCGCAGGAAGCCGATTTCGGCAGCAAGTTTGTCGAACGTGGGCGAGAGTGTGTGGATGCCTAGCTCCTGCGCTCTCGCAACAGTTTCGACATAAGCTTCCTGGGACTCCTTGAGGAAGAAGTCACGCAGACTCTTGTTCGCGCGACCGGGCATCAGGTCACCGAGCTCATCGTCAACTAGTTGGACGATGTGCGGATGGATCGAGTCAGGTTTCTGTGACACGTTTGACTCCCTATTGCTTGTGCCTCAGCACCGAGAGGCTTGGAACGATTTGTCCCGCGGGATTGATAGCACTGGCGCACGGCGCTGTCTAGCTCTGATATAATTGTCTTGATGTACATTAGTGATACTCATTTGAAGTCGTTTCTCGCCGACGCGGGGTTGGTGAGCCAGAGAGATTTTGACGCGGCGGAGGCGGAGGCGAAAGAAACGGGGAAGCCGATAGGAGAAATCCTCACCACGCACAACACGATCGGCGAGGACGAGCTGCGACGCACGTATGCGTATATTTTGGGAATTCCGTTTGTCTCGCTCACGGGCACGAAGATCAAGTACGAGGTGCTCTCGCTCGTTCCCGAGCCGGTCGCGCGCCGCAACAACGTCATTGCCTACAACCACCGCGGCGAAGAGCTCGAGGTGGCGATGCTCGACACCGACGACCTTGCGGCCATCGACTTCATCAAGAAGAAAACGCAGCTGAAAATCCTGCCGCGCCTCACCGACGTGGCTTCGATCAAGGCTGCACTCAAACAGTACCAGCAGAGTCTCAAGGATAATCTGGGCGAGGTCATCCGGCGCGAGACCGAGGTCTTGGAGAAGGGAGAGACGGAGAAAGATAAAGATCTCCAGCAGGTCGCCGAAGGCGTGCCGGCGGTGCGCATCGTGGATACGCTCTTGAGACACGCGAACGCGCAAAATGCCTCTGACATCCACATCGAACCGATGGAGGAGAAACTTCTCATCCGCTACCGCATCGACGGCATCCTGCACGACGCGATGGAGCTGCCAAAATCCGCGGCGCCCGCGGTGATCGCGCGCGTGAAGGTTCTCTCGAATCTCCGGCTCGACGAGCACCGCCTTCCGCAGGACGGCCGCTTCGGCGCCGAATACGGGGGCGAGAAAATCTCCTTCCGCGTTTCCGTGCTCCCCACCTACTTCGGCGAAAAAGTCGTCATGCGCCTTTTGCGCGATTCCATCTCCGGCTTTACGCTCGAGAGCATCGGCTTCCATGGGCTCGCGCTCGAGCGTATGCACGAAGCTATACGCGCGACGACCGGCATGATACTCGCCTGCGGGCCGACCGGCGCCGGAAAATCGACGACCCTCTACACGCTCCTCGATCTCGTGAACACGCCGCACGTGAACATCTCAACGATCGAGGACCCTATCGAGTATCAGATGAAACGCGTGAACCAAACACAGGTGCGCCCCGAGATCGGCTTTACCTTCGCCAACGGCCTTCGCTCACTCGTGCGCCAAGACCCAGACATCATCATGGTCGGAGAGATCCGCGACAAGGAAACTGCCTCACTCGCTATCAACGCCGCGCTTACCGGCCACCTCGTGCTTTCGACCTTGCACACAAATTCAGCCGCGGGCGCTATCCCGCGCTTGCTCGACATGGGCGTTGAGCCTTTCCTTCTCGTCTCGACGCTGCGCGTGTGCATGGGGCAGCGGCTCGTGCGTGTCTTAACCTCGAACAAAGAAAAGTACGAGCTCTCGCGCGACGAGCAGGGGCACCTCGAACGCTCCATCGATGCGGGAGCTGTTTTGAAGGCGCTCAAAGAGGAAAAAGTGGTGCCGAAGGACGCGACGTGGAAAGATGTTTCATTCTGCCGATCGAAAGACGGCGCCGAATCTCCTGCGGCATTCGCAGGACGCAAGGGGATTTACGAAGTGCTTCCTGTGACCTCGACCATCAAAGAGTTGGTGATGAAAAACGCAACCTCGGACGATATCGACAAACAGGCACGCAGCGAAGGCATGCTCACCATGACCGAAGACGGCATTTTCAAGGCCGCGCAAGGCCTCACGACGATAGAAGAGGTGCTGCGCGTGGTGACGGAATGAGTTTTTCACATGAAAGAAATCGGCAAGCCCGAAATCGTTCAGAAGCGCGCTGAAGGAATTGACAAAGCAAGAGAAAGACTTGTCCAGCTGAAAGAACTTGGCGGTGAACTACGAAGTTTGGAGGAAGACGCATTTGTGCGGCGTGCGGAGAAACTTCCAACAGACGCTGAGATATCAAGGAAAATTGATGAGATAACCAAGTTTGTCGAGCCGCAACTCCCTTTTTTGCGTGATTCATTGAAAAACCCTCTCCTGCTTAAATCTGCCCTCGGAGCGTGCTATGAGCTTATCACTGCTGTCCCACTGATATTGCGAATCGCGGAGCGGGTCGCCGATTCTTCAGAGGAGCTCAAAAAACATCTTGAGAATTTCTCCGAGCTAACATATCCAATCCTTAACCTCATGAGTGAGTCGTATATAGCAATAGTAGGTGAGTCCGACGAGAAACGCGACCTCCCGCGCAGCGCCCTCAAAATACAGCATGCTATCGACGGCGCAGCTCCATCGCTGAAGTTGTTCTTCGGTGAAGCAAATCCGCCCCAGGGCAGAGAAGTTCAAATGCGATTACATATACTTGGCGATTTGCTCTCTGTGTGTAGCAAAGGGAAAGCAGACTGGGCAATCAGTGCGTTGGGAACAATTATTGCCGACGTAATCTCCGGAAAAGACTACATGCCGCACTATTCATCTGAAGCAGTGATGGAAAACATCGTCCGGAAACGGGATCGCACAGAGGTTCCTGAAGGAACAATCACTCGATTTGATCTCGAATCAAAATTGATACTTCTAGAGCCGGAGCAGATAAGATAATAGGTGTACTGCGTGCAGCATTGACCAAATTCGACCTGCCCCTGAAGGCATATGCTGATGAGCAGGAATTCCAAGGAAAACTTGTTGCAGGAGTAAGTTTATCTCGCGTACTAGATCAATTTAGTGTAATCCATTCGCTGGAAAACAAATATCCAGGCAGCATAAAGGAATTGCACTCGCGCTTTGGTCTTAGAAGATTTTCTCGTTATCCAGCATGGGTTCTTGAAAAGCAATACCTTGAACGTGACGAGGTCGAGAAACCATGCGGTGTTTTTATGAGTGGAATGGAAGATGCGGGAAATGTCTTCGCGAGTGAGAATGATCGCGTTGTCGTGGAGAGCACCACACGACAACTGCAGGAGCTCGGCTGCGCAGTTCGTTTCATTGAATGTAACGGAAAGCAAGAGATGTTTGATTATTTTAAACTCCTCGATTCTTCCTATGGCACTTATCAGAAGATACCGTTTTGGTTTATCCGTTCGCATGCCGGCAGATGGGACTGGGAATTAGGCGCTAATGATGATGACGGTCATGTTAACGAGCATGATTTTGCAAAAGAGGATTTCAAAAAAATGAGAGACTATTTTTCTGATCAACCGACAATTATATTTGACGGTTGTTCACTCGGTCGCAAAGGCGGCATCGCTCAAAAAACGTCTGAATTTTTCGATGCGGAAGTTCTCGCCCCTAAAGGTATGCAGAGTGCGTTAACAAGCATTGCTATCTCAAAGCAGAATGATCGCCTAATTTTTCGTCCGCTCTACGATGTCGATAGAGAGAAGGAGGTCGCACCGCATGTCTACTTGAGGGGACGAAAGCGATAGAAGAAGTCTTGCGCGTGGTGACGGAATGACACGGCGTTGACGTAACAGGTTTTCTCCTATTGAATTCCCGCGGTGTACTGACGCAGTGTCAGATTTGTAAACCCAAAACAAGGGAGTGTGAGATGACGTCTTCTGAGCAAGCGAAAGGTGATGATCAGTCCCGCGCCGCCAATCTTTGGGGCTGGGTGACTGGATTGGTTTTCGCGATCGGTCTAGTCGCCGCATTGGGCGCGTACGGCCCAGAGCCGGGATATCCGGTCTTGCGCAACGGAGCAGCAGCTGTTGCCCTGCTGTCCTTCGTGATCCTTGCAGCAATCGCTGTAATTTGGGCCGTGTTGGGCCTGATCCTGGACCTCCTCGAGATCGAGGGGTAGACCAGTCGTCGCTAACAAACGCAGACGCAAACAATAGGGCTCGGATGGAATGCCGAGCCCTGTTCATTTGACGCTCGTGTTCTTCCATAGTTGTATTCATGCGGCAAACCGTACCTTGATGGTTTGCAGAAAGGGATCAAAATGAGGGTTTTTCTGTTCCTTACAGGACTTCTTGCGGCGGCAATAGCCGTGAGCGTCCTGCCGGCGTACGGTGGAGTAGCACTACCCCCCGTTCTGGCATGGCTGCCGAAGATAGTTCCCCCGGAAGTGCTGGCGTTTCCCGCTTTTATGTTCTGGATCTTCGCGATCCTCGCGGCCGTTCTCGTCGGCTTCGTGTTCTTTGGACACGCTGGT
The DNA here is from genome assembly GCA_016186695.1 of Candidatus Kaiserbacteria bacterium. Lineage (GTDB taxonomy): Bacteria > Patescibacteriota > Minisyncoccia > Phycocordibacterales > UBA2100 > UBA10103. The sequence goes on from JACPLC010000001.1 coordinate 23,000, forward strand.
GTCGCGCTCGTTCTCATCACCATCGTGGTGGTGGTGGCACTGGTTGAATTCGGATTCGTCGCGCTCCCGGTCGGCCTCGCGTTCATGACAAAGGCTGTACCATGGGTCGGCGCCGCCAGTCTCGCTGCACTTGCCGCCATAACGTTCTTGAGTTCGTAGCACGATGTGGTGGTCTAACAAAGAGGACTTGGCGTCCACAGCGATGCCAAGTCCTTACCATTTTTGCGCGCTGTTGCGGCTATACTTAATTGAATGGCTAAGTTCCAATACACCGCGGAGAAAGCGGGAGGGGAAACATACACCGGTGTGGCAGAAGCGCACGACCGCTTCGAGCTCTATTCCATCGTGCGACGCGAGGGCGGGAAAATTGTCTCGCTCTCCGAAGAAGGAGCGGACAACTGGCTTTCTCTCAAGCATTGGAACGCGATGTTCACCTCGGTGAAGGAGTACGACAAGATCCTCTTTGCAAGAAATCTCGGCGCGATGCTTTCCGCAGGTCTCGCGCTTTCGCGAGCGCTCTCGGTGATGGAGCGGCAACTCAAGAATCCCAAACTCTCGGCGACGGTCACCCAGATCTCGAGCGACGTACGCCGCGGGGCCTCTCTCCACGAAGCGCTCGCGAAATTTCCGCGGATGTTTTCCAACCTGTTCGTCTCGATGGTGCGTGCCGGCGAGGAGGGTGGGAGCCTCCCCGATGCGCTTTCGGTGGTTTCCGAGCAGATGGAGCGTATGTATACCTTAAAGAAGAAGATCCGCGGCGCGCTTATCTATCCTATTATCATCATTATCGCCATTATCGGCATCGGCTCCCTGATGATGGTCTACGTCGTGCCCACGCTCGCGCAGACCTTTGAAGAAATGGGCGCCCAGCTGCCGACCTCGACGCGGATCATTATCGCGATAAGTGATTTTCTCGTCGCGCACACATTGCTTGCACTCGGGGGCGCGATCGCGTTCCTCGTCTTTATCACCGGAGCGCTTCGCACCACCGCGGGCAAGCGTGCATCCGACCTTATCTTTCTCCATACACCGATGATCGGAGTGATGGTACGCGAAGTGAACGCCGCGCGCACCGCGCGCACGCTCTCCTCGCTCCTTTCTTCGGGCGTCGACGTGCTTGCTTCTCTCGAGATCACAGGGCAGGTGGTGCAAAACTCATACTTTCGCGAAGTCATCAAAGACGCGGCAGCGAGCGTTGCAAAAGGGGAACCCCTCTCGACCTCTTTTGCGAGACGCGGCGATCTCTATCCTGCGTTTGTGGGCGAGATGATGGCGGTCGGCGAAGAGACGGGCGCGCTTTCCGAAATGCTGAAGCGCCTCGCTGCGTATTACGAAGAAGAGGTCGATCGCAAAACGAAAGACATGTCCACGATCATCGAACCCTTCCTGATGGTTATCATCGGCGGCGCTGTCGGCTTCTTCGCGGTTTCGATGATTACGCCGATATACTCTCTCTCGGCAAATATTGGATAGCTTCGAGCTTAAAGCTTCGAGCTTCGACATGAATACAGAAGCGCACATTCCATCTCGCAGCTCGCAGCTCGCAACTCGCAGCTCGTCGCGCGGCGTGACGCTTATCGACACTGTCGTCGGTTCAGCCCTTGTCCTTGTTGCGTTCGTCGGCATTGCAGGTGTCTTTCAGCTTTCCATTGATGTCGTCACGAACAACAGGGCGCGCGCAGGAGCGATCGCGCTTGCGAACGAGTGGATGGAGTACGTACGCTCACTCGAGTTTGACGATGTCGGCACAATGGGCGGCATTCCCGCGGGCGTCGTGCCGCAGGAAGAGACGGTGACTCTCAACGGAATTCCGTATACGCGCCGCACCACCATCCAGTTCGTTGACGATCCATACGACGGTCTCGGGGCGGCAGACACATTCCCGACCGCGGCTCCGGTATTTGTCGATTATAAAGCAGTGCGCGTTGCGATTTCGTGGCAATCCCGCCAAGGTGAACGCACGGTGTACTTCGTCACGCGCGTCGAGCCGCAAAACGGGATCGAGGTCGCATGCACATCTTCGTGCGGAACGCTTTCCATTTCCGTTTTCAACGCGCTCTCGCAACCCGTGCCGAACGCAAGAGTGCGGGTCGTCAACACAAGCACAACTCCCGCCATAGATCTCACTACGTACACAAACATCGGCGGAGCAGTCGTGCTCGCGGGTGCGCCGGTTTCTTCCGGTTACGAGGTCACCGTTTCGAAGACAGGGTACAACTCCGCACAAACATACAGCGCGAGCCCGAGCAATCCCTCTCCCGTGCCTCCGCATCAGCAGGTATTCCTGAATCAGACCACCGCGCTTGTCTTCGCGCCTCCCCAGTCCGGCCTAGACGTGCTTGCCACGAAGACTGTCTACACGTACTCCGCGATCGCGACCTCCACGTGGAACGAGGCCTTCAGCGGCGAGAGTCAGATCGCTTCCTCGACCAATATCACGGTTGTGGGTGGCCTCGCGCGCCTCACGGGCTCGGGTTCGTATCCCGAATACGGAGAACTTGAATCAGTCGCGATTACTCCCAACTATCTCGCGAAGTGGCGGACGTTTAGCTGGACAGGCTCCACCCCAGCGCAAACGGCGGTCACGTTCCGCTTCTACGATATAGGAGGCGTGCTTGTTCCCGACTCGATGCTCTCCGGCAACAGCGCGGGCCTCACGGCAACTTCCATCGATCTCACGGATGTCTCAACGAGTACCTACTCATCGCTCTTGGTGAGAGCGCGCCTTACGACGGGGGACGCGAGCACGACACCTTCCATCGACTCGTATTCCGTTTCTTACGACTACGGTCCGGTACCGCGCCCCTCGACACCACTCCACCTGCGAGGTCGCGACAAGATCATCGGCTCGGGTCCCGTGTACAAGTATGATCAGGATCTGCAGACAGGCGCCGATAGCACACTCACGGTCTCAGGGCTGGAGTGGGATACGTACGAAGTGAGTTTCCCGAGCATTCCGACGCAGACAATCGCCATCGCATGCAACCCGCACCCCGAATACCTCGCGCCCGGCTCATCAGTGAGCTCGCGTTTCTACCTCGCGCCGGTTGCAGCGCACGCGCTCGGCGTGGAAGTTCGCGCGGGAGGAGCGCTCCTCTCGGGTGCCTCGGCGGCACTCTCGAAGACGGGATACAGCGCGACCACGACGACCACGTGCGGGCAGGCATACTTCAACTATCTTTCGGACGGAACCTACACACTCTCGGTGAGCGCATCCGGCTATCAGACCTATACCAATCCAAATGTTTCCGTCTCCGGCACCTCGACCGTGCAGGTCACCTTGAATCCATGAAAAAGAATCACGGACTGACGATGCTCGAAGTTATTGTGTGGGTCAGCGTGTTCACCGTTGTGCTCGGGGCGATCGTCATCGCGATCATTTATTTCTACCGCACGAACACCTACACACTCGGTCAGGCGACCGCTGTTTCCTCCGGACAGCGCGGATTAGACAACATGATGCGCGTCATCCGCGAAGCCGCATACGCTTCCGACGGTGCCTACCCGATCATTTCGATGGCGACGTCCTCGTTTTCCTTTTACGCCGATGTCGATACCGATGCTTCAATAGAGAAGATCCGCTACTTTCTGCAAGGCACCTCGCTCTTCGAAGGCATCGTGAATCCCTCGGGCGACCCCCCGGTGTATACCGGAGCGGAGGCAACCTCGACGGCAGCAGAATACATCCGCAATATCGCACAGGCGACCTCAACGTTCAGATACTATGACAAGAACGGTGCGCTGATGTCGGATTACTCGAAGATCGGCGACGTACGGTTTGTCACCGTCAACCTCATTATTGATGTCGATACCAATAGGCTTCCCGACCAGCTTACCCTCCGCTCGTCGGCTGGAATGCGTAATCTTGTTGGATACTGAATGAGTATGACGCGTGACGTACAACACATGAAAATTTCTCATTCGTCATCGCGGGGCGTTACCACCCTCCTTGCGGTCGGCTTCATCGGCGTTCTTACGATCGTGATGGGGACGATCGCGAGCTATGTGTTCCAACAATCGAAATACGGCCGTGCGCTCTTTGCGCGCGAACAGGCTCTCTCGATCGCGGAAGCGGGGCTCGAATACTACAAGTGGTTCCTTGCCCGAACGCCGACCGCGGTCCAAACCGGTGGGGGAATCGTGAGTCCGTACACGTACACGGTTTCGGATCCCGAGGGCGGCACGCTCGGGAGCGCCGAGGTGACGGCGACCGCTGCCTTGCAGTGCGGAAGAACGCAGTGGATAGACATCGCTTCGAAAGGCACGGCAAGCACAGACGTGAGCTTCCCTCGCACGCTCACCGCGCGGTACATGAAGCCGTCTGTTGCGGAATATTCGTACATCGTCGGCGAGAATGTTTTGGTTGGGTCTGACCGGAACATCAAGGGGCCATACCACGGGAACGGCGGTGTGCGTATGAACGCGACGCACAACGCCGACGTGACGAGCTCTGTTTCGACGTGGAACTGCACGACAAGCTACGGCTGCAATCCCTCGCAGTCGAACGCGCCCGGCGTGCTCGGGACCGGAAGCAACCCGACTCTCTGGCGTTATCCCGCGCAGAGTATCAGCTTCGACGCGATCTCGGTGGATCTCGCAAACCTGCAAGGATATGTGCAAAGCGGCGGAGGGTTGTACTTCGGTCCCGCGAACGGGAATGTCAACAATCGCGGCTACCACCTTGTCTTTAACGCAGACGGGACCGTGACAGTGTCCCGAGTCAGCTCAACGGTCAGTGTGTGGGGCTATTCTACGCAGACTAATTGGCAGACCGAATACAACATCATGGGGAACGAAACACTCGTCGGCACATACACAATTCCTTCGACGTGCAGCGTGATATTCGTCGAAGATCGTGTATGGATCGAGGGAACGGTAAAGGGGAAAGTGCTCGTCGTCGCGGCGACACCGACAGACGGAGGCACAAGCTCCGATGTTTTGCTCAAGGGTAATATTTTCTATGCGTCGAACGATGGTTCCAACGGTCTCACAATCGTCGCCGAACGCAATATTCTCTTTCCGCTGAACGCGCCGGAGACGATGGAGATCCATGGCATATTCATCGCGCAGAACGGGCGCTACGGACACAACGCATACACGAATTCATGGCCCTATGCCGTTCCTTCGCAGTACAGTTCGTACGTGTTGAAGGACCAGCTGACAACTATTGGCACGGTCGTCTCGCGTCAGCGCACAGGTACCGCGTGGGACTGTGGCGGCTACGTTTGCACCGGATTCCAGCAGCGCAACGACTTCTACGATCGTGTGCTCGCGTTCTCTCCGCCGCCATTTACGTCCGCGGCAGCCGCCGATTACGGTCTCCAGCTCTGGCGCGAACAGTAATTTGCGCGAGTACTGATTCTGTGCTCTAGTCTTGCCAGCGCGCGATACGATTGTTCAATGGGCGCGCAGGAGGTGAGACATGAAGAAGGCATTGCTTGCGGCAACTCTCGTTGCTGTGCTTGCGTTCGCGAGTCTGGCGCACGGCCAGTTCGGTGACTTCATTTTTCCTGGTGTTGGTGGAGGCGGGGCTGGATCCACCCCCTCGGCCCCGGATCAGCCGACCCAGAGCAAGTCCAACACCAACGTCGGCAAGGCGATCTTGATTTGCATCGCCGCAGCTGACGTGAGCGAGTTCGTTGAGGTCGGACGGCATGGTGATGGATCGGCTGATCCACGCGACTTGACCATGCTCGAATCGCAACGAGCCGCAGAGCGCGGCTGTATTGCATTCGCTCTGCTACGTCCCCTCTACCGGTGGCCTGACAACTGGGCTACCTATCAGGTGGCGCGGTGGGCCCATGCGTTCCGCAAGACCTCCCAAGGTCAGATGCTGTTCGCTCTGTGTCGTCGAGGACCGGCCGCTGATGGTTGCGAATCTGGCATGGCGCGTTTTGCCGAGGAGATGGTGTATGCGTACCATCACGGCGAACTGCGGACGGGGTTCGTGGCCGAGATGCACAAACTCGGATTCACGATTAGGATCGTGAATCTTGGGGAAAGCCCACGCAAGAAAAAGAAAAGAGGCGGTTAGTGAACGGCATAACGCTAATGCCGCGTTGGGCGCTCTCACAAGGGCGCCCGAATTTTTTGTTATACTCCGAGCATGAAATCCATCGTCGTTGCGAATTCTTCCTAGGCCCGTGAATCCTGCTCCAGACTTTTAGTTCGTCGTTTTCTCTGCCTGTCCCGATACTATGATATATCATAGTATTACTGGGGGCACAGTATCCCTGCATTGTCTCTGTCATTTCTCTTTCGGCCACGGGAAGAGCAGAAAATGGAGGGGGTATTTTTTCTTCAAGCGATACAGCGCGCTTGTCGCGTACATGTACCTGTCGAGCGACTTTGCGCGGCGTTTTGAGAATTCCTTTTCCATTTCCATAACAGCTCGCTCGTATCCGGGAAACTGATCGTGTAACCATTGTTGGACTCTCTGTATCGTGTCAAAGCCAACGTGAAGCTGTTCTGCGAGGTCCACATGAGTGATGCCAGCAAGAAGTCGCCGTGCAATCAGTATTCGCCTGCCGAGCATGATGCGCTCGCTTTCAGTAAGAAGGTCGCGCAAGAAAAGTTTCATCGCATCGCGGCCGCGCACCGTGCCGGCCGCCGTATAGAGCGCATCCAGCGTTTCTATCCGTTCCTCTCTTGTTAGTTCTTTTGAGCGTACTTTCATACTTCCACTTCCGGTAATCATACTATGATATATCATAGTATAAGTTTCAGTATGGGGGACAGTTGGGGATATCGAATGAGGATGGTTTGCTATACTTCGGGAAAAGCATATGGCTGGAAAGACGATCGTTGTAGCGAATTGGAAGATGAACCCCGCCACGATGCGCGAGGCAAAAAAGCTGTTTGATGCAGAGAGGAAAACGGCGGAAAAATCGAGAGGCTCAAGTGTAGTCATCGCGCCGCCCGCGATATTTTTGAGGGAGCTCTCCTCGATGTATCGCGGTTCCAAGGTGGCTTTCGCAGTGCAAAATGCCCACTTCGAAGCGGGCGGCGCGCACACGGGCGAGATCTCCCTCGTGCAGGCAAAAGATGCGCGCGCGAAATATGTCATCGTCGGCCACGCCGAGCGGCGCGCGGAAGGGGAGACGGATGACGATGCGAGAAAAAAAGTTGCGGCAGCACTTTCGCTCAAAATGACGCCGATTCTCTGTGTCGGCGAATCGAGCCGCACCGACGAAGGGGAGCAATACGATGTCGTTCGTGAGCAGCTGCGCCTTGGACTCGCCGACGTCGCCGCTTCTTCCCTTCCCCGTGTGCTCCTTGTATACGAGCCGCTCTGGACGATCGGGAAAGCAACCGCGATGAATCCGCGCGAGATGCACCAGATGGCGATTTTCATCAGGAAATGCGTCGTAGAGTCTCATGGCGAAGGCGGCCGCTCACTCAAAATTCTCTACGGCGGTTCCGTCGACGAAAAGAACGCCGCCGCGATGCTTCGTGAAGGCGATGTACTCGGTTTTCTCGTCGGCCGCGCGAGCGTGAAGGCGGATGAATTTGCAAAACTTCTGCAAGCGATCGAAACAGCATGAAGTGCATCGACCAAGTTCCTGATTCCGAACTCAAAGGAAAGCGCGTGCTCCTCCGCAGTGATTTCAATGTTCCGATTGGCAAAGACGGAGAAGTCGCCGACCGATTCCGGCTCGAGCAGGGATGGAAAACGGTGCAATATCTTCGCGATCGCAGCGCCAAAGTCATCATCATCTCGCATATCGGACGTGAGCCTTCGGAAAGTCTCGAGCCGGTCGCGCGGGAGCTGAAAAAATTCGGCTCCGTAGTGTTCGTTGCCGACATCGTCGGCGCCGCGGCGCGCGGAGCTGCGGAAGCGATGCGTGAAGGTGAACTTCTTCTTCTCGAGAATCTCCGACGTGATCCGCGCGAAACGGAAAACGATCCGTCGTTCGCGCAAGAGCTCGCCTCACTTGGCGAACTCTATGTGGACGATGCCTTTGCTGCAGTACACCGTGCGCACGCGTCCATCGTTGGCGTCGCGAAGATTCTTCCTGCGTACGCCGGTCTCTTGGTGTGCGACGAGATACGCGAGATAGACGCCGCGCGCGCTCCGGAGCATCCATCGCTCGCGATCCTCGGCGGCGCAAAGTTTGAGACCAAGGCGCCACTCATCAAACTTCTTTTGGAAAAATACGACCATCTCTTCATCACCGGCGCGCTTTCTAATGATGTCTTCAAAGCGCGCGGTCTTTCCGTCGGCCGTTCGCTCATCTCCAAAGAACTTCCCGACGAGACGACTCTCTCAAACCCGCGCTTTCTTGCGCCGATCGACGTGACGGCAGAAGATGCGAGCGGACACGCCAAGGTAAAAAAGCCGGAGGAGATTTTGGATAACGAACGCCTCGTCGACGTCGGCCCCGACACGGTCGCGATGCTCGCGCCGCATATCGCGCAAGCCAAATTTATTCTCTGGAACGGTCCGACCGGCATTTACGAGCAGGGATACATTCACTACACACAGCAGATAGGGGAGCTTATCGCGGGGAGCCGGGCGAAAATCGTGATAGGCGGGGGCGACACGATTGCGGCTATCGAGGCCGCGGGTGTACCGAAAGAGAAACTTGGTTTCCTCTCGACAGGCGGCGGCGCGATGCTGGAATACCTCCTGAAAGGCACGTTGCCGGGGATAGAAGTATTGAAATAGGGCAGGGCTTGCGTAAGAAGCGCGGGAGGTCTATCGTCATATGTGACGTATGGACGCGCGTAGCTTCCTTATCGGGGCTCTATTTCTAGCTTTCGTCACCGTGAGCGGCGCCGTTCCTGCCCCTGCCTCTGCTCTGACGGTGGCCGAGATTCAGGCGCAGATCCAATCTCTCCTCTCAAGAATTGCATCGTTTGGCCAGCCGGCGGTGCAGAGTCAAAGCAGTGTGGTCGCAAACCCGATTGCACAGCATCGGATCTGCAGCGCGCTCTATCGCAATCTTTCTATCGGCATGCGCGGCGACGACGTGCTTGCACTTCAGGAATTTTTGCAGGCGCAAGGGTATTTCTATGCCACTCCCACGGGCTATTACGGTCGCCTGACCGCACAAGCGGTCGCGCGCTGGCAGGCCGCAAACGGTATCTCTGCGGTTGGAGCCGTCGGCCCGCTCACGCGTGAGCGCATCCGTATCTGGTGCGGCGGAAGCGGTGGAGTTGTCTATGGAACACTGAACGCCTCACCCACATCCGGCTCCGCACCGCTCACCGTGAACTTTTCGTACTTCATTGGCGGCAACATATCGGACGGATACATGATCGAATTCGGCGACGGGACAACAGGATCGCTCACCATCGGTTGCGGTATTGTCGGAAGCGGCGCAATGGCATGCCCCCGCGCGCTTGTCGCATCGCACACGTACGCAGCAAACGGTACCTATGCCGCCAAACTGCGGAATACTCTGATGGCCTGCGCACCAATTGATTGCAATGTCGTCGGCTCGGTGACGATTTACGTTGGAGGTTCCACCGCCGATCCTTCGAGCGATCCACGATGCCGTGCGTGGTACGACGGATGCAACGACTGCTCGCGCGAATATCCCGGCGGCCCTGCCGCATGTACGCTGCGCGCATGTATCTGGCAGGCTCCCGCCTACTGCAAGGCATACTTCGACTCCACCGCAAACAAGCCGCCCGTTATCTCTTCTTTCTCGGGGCCGACCACGTTGAATGTCAATCTGGCAGGCACGTGGACGATCCAAGCGAGCGATCCGGAAAATGGTCCCTTAAATTATCGCGTGAGTTGGGGAGATGAATATCTCCTTGCTCCTATGATGAGTTCCGCCGCAGAGGCGTTCGTGCAGACGACAACGTTCACGCATGCGTACAGCTCTGCGGGAACATACACCGTGACGATCATTGTTCGTGACTCCGCGGGGCAGGAAGCGCGAACCTCGACCACGGTGCGCATCGATGGCACGCCGCAGTATTGCACAATGGAGTACGCACCCGTGTGCGGACAGCCTCCCGAACCCGCGTGCCGATACACACCGCCCTACTGCATGCTCCCGACACCCGCGCCCCAAACGTACGGCAACCGCTGCCTGATGAATCAAGCGGGCGCAACGTTCCTCTACGAAGGACAGTGCCAGAGCGGCTACGCGTGCACGGCTGATGCGATGCAATGCCCCAATGGCACATGGGTCGGCCGCACGGGCCCCAACTGCCAATTCGTTTGCCCCGGATACTAGATTTGAACCCGAAACCGCAGCATCTTTTGCAATATTTCAAACATCCCGATACTTAAGTTTTTTCTTAAGTATCGGGATGTTTGTGGCTTGGTTTGGGAACCCTTACGTGAGCGCCGTACGGATCTTCTCAAGTGTCTCTTCTGCCTCGCCATTTTCGTATGAGCGCTGTGGCATGAGCTTCAGGCCGTCGCCTTTGAAGCGCGGAATGATGTGCACGTGCGGATGAGGCACGAGCTGTCCGGCGTGTTCGCGGTTGTTCATCGCGATGTTGACGCCGTCGGCCTTCATTCCTTTTTCGATTGCGATCGCGAGCTTCCTCACGACCTCGGATACTGCCATCCAATCTTCCGGCGTGATGTCGAAAATATTATTTGAATGATTTTTTGGCGCGACAAGCGTGTGTCCCGCATTCACCGGGCGGATGTCGAGGAACGCAAGCGTCTTCTCGTCCTCGTAGACTTTGTACGAAGGTATCTCTCCGCGGATGATCTTACAGAAAATGCAATCCGGCATATGCATCAACTATATCACTCCGCTTTTTCAGCCGCGAAATCAAAGAATCGCTTCATCATCGTGGCGATAGCGTCGTCTTCAATAATGACGGCAATGGGATTCTCGCGGGCGAATGAAGCGATATTGACCTTGTTGTCGTAAATACTGATATCGCCCTCAAAATTGTACTGCGGTGGAAGAAATTTCGTCGTACGGATATATTTCGCATCATCATCTTTACTTCGTTTGCCACCCCCTGTCTCTGGTACAAGGTTGGTGCAACGAATACCGTAGCGCGTACGCTTTTTTAGAAAATACTCAGTCCATGATTCACCCATATTTTTATAAACCGCATCCATTCCGGTGATACCGCGCAACAATTTCTCCTTGTTGCTCTCGAGCACATCCTCATATGCCTGTTTTACTCCTTCCTCTCCCTCAAAAAACTGCACTTTCGGCAATACGTTGCCTTTCGAGCGTAACAATTTGATCTGTGGAATTATGTCAAGGAGCTGCGTTTTCGTCTCCTCGAGAGATTCTCGCCGCCGCTCTATGTACGCGGGCAAAAGCTCGACAGCAATTGCCTGATAACGCACTGCGCCCTCTTTCTTTACTTTCGAAACCAAACCCATTGTCTCGAGCTCTTTTAGAATATCGTACGTCGTCGTGCGATTGAGCTTCGAAATCTTAGCGATTACTGAAACTAACATCGGCGCCCCACCTTCGAGTAAGACGCTTAAGACATCAAGTGCCTTCGTATTTAAGCCGATGTTCTCCAGAGCTTTCTTCAAGGGCAGCATGATGTTGTGGAAATACACCGACACTTTATGTCCAAAAGTATTGACTGTCAAGTAAAATATGGGATTATTGCGCCGGTTGATATCGACAATCTGTAGTGCATGCCGGAAGGAGGATGCAATGAGAATATCTCGTGAGGAGGCACTGCAGAAGCTTATGCGTGCGCACGGAGCAGAAAGAGCGGATGTCTTTCTTCAGTTTGTTCAGGAAGTTGAAGACGATGAACTCCTCCTTGAGTTGGTCCAAGTCGTTCCGTGGGACGCAAGGGCAGCGCTTAACCTTACGTATTTTGTTACGCGCGCCGTGGCAGAGATGACGGGAGACTTGGCGTCTCTTAGGAGTGGTCCCGAGGCCACACTTTGGCAAAGGCCACATTGGGTGCAGTTGGTCGACAAGTCTGGTCAACCGCTCGCGAGAATCAGGGAGGTATTTCCTAGAGATTTATTCCGAAATGCTCTCATCGCAATCGCGCTGTTGACCAAGTATGAGTATTCGGCGATGGAGAAGTAGGAATTCCTCACCCGGAACTCGTAGTGAAGGAGCCGAAAAATGAAATGGGTGCTCATCTACGCTCTGGCGACCTACCCCTGGTATGATCCGCGGGCTATCGCGACGCACTCCGTGGATTTTGCCGACGAAGAGCTGTGCAGGCAGGCGAAGACAGTGATGCTCCAGCCGGCAGATCCGAAAAGCTTTCGCCGCCCGTTTGCACTTGTGCTTTGGGCTGAATGCTTTCGGAAAGGCTGGTAGTTACCCGCGCGGATCGGTGTGATCCGCGCGGGCAAATTTTAACTGGTACAATTCTTGGCATGGTTGTTTCGGACCTAGTGAGAGAACTGTTGCAGAAAAGAGGGATTACTGAAACGGAAGCAGTCGAGAAATTTCTTGCGCCGGACTATGAACGGGATACGCACGACCCTTTTTTGCTCAAGGGGATGGAGAAGGCCACTCAGCGATTGCTTAGTGCTATCGAGCAGGGTGAGCGGATAGCCGTATATGCGGATTTTGATTGCGATGGGATTCCCGGCGCGGCGCTCCTTTCGGATTTTTTCAAAAAGATCGGATACGAAAATTTCGAGGTGTATATTCCGCACCGCGACAGAGAAGGGTACGGGTTTCATACTGAAGCGATCGAACAGCTTTCGGCAGACAAAGTTTCGCTCATCATTACCGTCGATGTAGGGACCAATGCACTCGAAGCTGTTTCATTCGCAAAAGCAAAAGGCATCGCTGTTATCGTTACCGACCACCACGAGGTCACAGGAGCATTACCGGAATGTGTCGCCGTTCTCAATCCAAAATTGGGCGAATATCCATTCCGCGATCTCTGCGGCGCAGCAGTTGCGTGGAAGCTTGTGCAGGCGCTTCTTATCGAAGGGAAGAAACAAAAACTTGACGCGTTTGCCCGCATACCGGATGGCTGGGAAAAGTGGCTCTTGGACCTTGTGGCAATTGCGACAGTTGCTGATCTTGTTCCTCTTGTCGGCGAGAATCGTGTGCTCGCTCACTTTGGTCTCAAGGTTCTTCGTCAGTCAAAGCGTACCGGCGTCACGGCGCTCTGCAACGCACTTCGTCTGCGAAAGAGCGAAATTACCGAAGAGACGATCGCGTTTTCATTCGCGCCGCGCATCAATGCCGCTTCGCGCATGGACGAGCCGGAGTTTGCCTTCAGGCTTCTTGTCACGACCGATCAGAATGAAGCGGAGCGGATCGCAGCGCACCTCGAGGAGCTGAACGCAAGGCGAAAAACTGCTGTCGCGGTAGTAGTGAAGGCGGCAAAGCGCACGGCGCGGACCCGTTTCCGCTCGGATGAGCGCATCATTGTTATCGGTTCTCCCGATTGGAAGCCCGCGCTCCTCGGCCTTGCCGCCAATTCCATCATGGAGGAGCGCGGAGGCGTGGTGTGTTTGTGGGGCCGCGACGCAAACGGCCGCATCAAAGGCTCGTGCCGCTCCGACGGCTCGATATCGGTCGTTGATTTATTTGCAGCTTCGCGGGATGCATTCGTCGAGTTTGGCGGCCACCGTGCTTCCGGCGGCTTTACGGTTTCACACGAGCGCATACACACACTGCACGAATCGCTCGTCTCCGCGAGCGCGAACATTCCTGCCGTTGCCTCGGATACCGATGAGAGTGTTCACGATGCACTCATCACGCTCCCCGAAGTAACGGAGAGACTTCTTGAAGAAGTTTCGAAGCTCGCACCTTTCGGCATCGGCAATCCAAAACCACGTTTTCTCGTCTCCTCCATCACCGTTTCCTCGGTGCGCATATTCGGGCGCGACCGGAATCATGTCGAAGTCATCGTTTCATGCGAGCGGACAGGGATCTCGGCGCGCGCGTTCGATTTTTTCAATTCACCCGAAGGATTTATGCACACGCCATCTATCGGAGGCTCGGTGCGGCTCCTCGCGACGGTGGAGCGGGACACGTTTCGCGGGGGCTTGGCTCTGCGACTTGTGGATGTGCTAGCATGAATAGTATGGACAAGTTCTCGGCAACGGCGAGCATTCGCGCAGGATGGTCTACCTTCAAGCGGCGCCCATGGTTTTTAGTTGGAATGACTGCGCTCATGCTCGTGCTCACGTGGGTAATCGGTGCCATAAGCGGGGTGTTTGGAGAAAAAGAAGCACCGGGACTTCTCGGCACTCTCCTCAATCTCGGCCTCTCGACACTCCTTTCTATGGGATTTACCGCTCTCGTGATTCGTGCGCACGACACGATCGAAAGTGCCGAAGTGGGCGACCTGTGGCATCCCAAACCCTTCTGGAAATTTCTCGCAGCGGAGTTTCTGGTCGGGGTTATTGTTTTTATCGGTCTCATTCTTCTCATCGTGCCGGGTGTTATAGCGATTTTGATGCTCCTCTTCTCCGTCTATATCGTTATCGACAGGGAACTCGGCCCGATCGAAGCGATGAAGGAAAGCATGCGGATAACGCGTGGCTCCCGCTCCGAGCTCCTGCTCCTTGTGCTGATGTGCATCGTACTCAACATTCTCGGGATGGCTGCACTCATCGTCGGGCTTTTCATTTCAATCCCGATTACCGCGCTTGCCGTTGTGCATGCGTACCGCACACTTGAAAGAAAGGCTGAAGCGACGAGCGCGTGATGGGAAACGTCATCATCTATACGGACGGTGGAGCGCGGAATAATCCCGGCCCTGCCGGTGTGGGGATCGTGATTATTGATGGCTCGAAAAAAATCGCTGAACTCAAAAAGTACATCGGCGAGCGGACGAACAACTGGGCCGAGTATGAGGCGGTGATTCTCGCGCTCACCGAGGCAAAAAAGCGCGGGCTCGCAAAGCGTGAGATAGAAGTGCGCATGGATAGCGAACTCATCCAACGCCAGCTCACCGACGAGTACAGGATCCAAGAGGAAACACTCTGGCCGCAGTATATGAAGGTGCACAATCTTCTCGTTGCCCATTTTCCGAACATCCGATTCGTCCACGTGCCGCGCGAGGAGAACAAAGAGGCAGACTGGCTTGTAAACGAGGCGATCGACGGGGCATAATAGAGGTGTATGGTGCGGGAGCAGATCAAAGGGACACTTGCCGGGTTTATCGACTTCATCCGTGATCGCGGAGTTGCGGGTTTTGCGATCGGCTTCATCTTGGGCGGCGCCGCACAGAAGCTCGTGCAGGCGCTGATGGACGATATCATGAATCCATTGATCGGATTTTTTTTCAACACTGAAAATCTAACGCAATATACGGTTGGCGCTTTTAAAATTGGCGACTTTATCTCAGCACTCATTAATTTTTTTATTCTCGCCCTTGTTGTGTACGTTGCATTTAAGCTTCTCCAGTTGGAGAAGCTCGATAGGCCGAAAGTGTAATGGGCGGGCGCTTAGTCTGGGCGATCGTTGCAGGTTTTCTCGCAGGAGTGTACTTGCGCTCGATTGCCCCGCTCGGGCTCTCCTTCGTTTTGTTTCTCTCGCTTAGCGCTGTTGCGACACTCCTACTCTCCGTTGTTACGCGCAAGAGTGCGCAGGGAGTGATGTTCGTCGCGGTTCTTCTCGCGTGCGGGGCGGGGATTCTCCGCATGGACGCAGCAATTCTCATTCCCGATCTCGCACTCGTTGAAAAGGTTGGAGAAGAATTAACCCTTGAAGGTTTTATATTCAATGAGCCGGATGTACGGGAGGCGAGCGTGCGTCTCGCTATTAAGCTGGAAAGTGGCACGGGAATACTCGTGATCGCTCCTGCTCACGCGGATATTTCCTACGGAGATCGCATTCGCGCCACAGGGACGTTGCAGTTTCCTTCAAGCTTTGAAACCGGTGTCGGCCGTGAGTTCAATTATCCCGCATACCTTGCAAAAGACGGGATCGGCTACGAACTCGCATTCGTGCGAGAGGTTGAGGTCGTTGGACAAGGCTCAACCAATCCTCTCAAGGCGTTTGCGATTAGGACGAAACATCTATTCCTTGAGGGTCTCGGGCGCGTGCTTCCCGAGCCGCACGCAGGCCTCGCGGGCGGTATCACCGTGGGCGACAAGCGTGGCTTGGGAGTGGAGCTTTCAGATGTCTTTCGCACGGTCGGGCTCGTCCACATCGTCGTCCTCTCCGGATACAACATCATGATTGTGATGGAAGGACTCTCGCATGTCTTGGGATGGTTCCATGCCTCACGATACATTCGGCTCGGCACTACGGTATTTGTTGCGATTTTCTTTGCGCTCATGACGGGGCTCGCCGCGGCGTCGGTACGCGCCGCGGCGATGGCAGTGATCGCTGTTGTCGGCCGCGTGAGCGGCCGAATGTATCTCGCTTCGCGGGCGCTCGCGATAGTTGCAGCGGGGATGGTGCTTTGGAATCCATACATTCTTGCATTTGACCCCGGATTTCAGCTTAGCGTTCTCGCGACCGCTGGTCTCATTGCCTTCACACCGATAGTTATCACGAAATTGCGATTCGTGCCGACGAAACTTGGTTTGCGGGAGATCGCCGCGACGACCATTGGCACGCAGTTCGCCGTCTTGCCGTTTCTCCTCTACCAGAGCGGGCAGCTTCCACTTTTCAGTCTTCCCGCCAACCTTCTTGCACTTATCGCGGTGCCCTTTGCAATGCTCTTTTCCGCGATTGCGTCGCTTGCCGGACTTGCACTAGGACCTTTCGCCGTCGTCATTGCATTTCCGGCCTATGCGCTCCTCGGCTATATCGTCGAAGTCGGCAATCTCCTTGCCTCACTTCCGTACGCCTCGGTTGCTCTCCCCGCATTTAGCGCAGGGTGGCTCGCGATCATATATGCAGGGATGCTACTATTAGTCTTGTATGAGCGATCCGGAAAAACTCGGGAATCCGTATAAAAAGTTGAAAGACATAGAAGCAGAACGCCGAGCGCGGATAGAAAAGAGCGGATTAAAAATTGTTGGGGGAAGTGACGTTGAAGAGAAAGACGGAGCATCGCTACAAGCAAACGAAAAACCAGCGAGCTTCAAATATCCTGACGAGTTACTCAAGAAACCCTTCAACCCAAAGGAGCCTGGAATATTGGACGAGGGCGAGTAAACCCTTCGCAGTCTCAAAAAAAGAGCCGCCGTTGCTGGCGGCTCATGCGTCCGATTTGTCTTCTTGTCGACGAGTCAGTGCCACCAGTCCTCGGACCTGTTGGGATCGTCGCGATCATCGGCATGCGAATTTGGTTTCGGCCCGCTGAAGTCCTCCGTCACATAGTCGTGAGTCGGCAACGTGTCCCTCACTTTTTCCTCTTCTTGAGCGGCGAGCAGTTCGCCGATGGAGAGCACGGCAACCAGCTCGCCCTTATGCACGACGGGGATCGAGGCTAGACCCTCGTTCCTCATCGTTTCCAGTACGTCACTGACGCGTCGGTCGGGATGGCAAATGGTCGGTGGCCTTTTCGCTCGTTTTGCGATTAGCTCACTGATTTTCATGATGCTGCCTCCACGTGGTTGTTTTGTTCCACCCCGTCTCCCTCTTTCGGGAAAACGAACTCGCAGACGTAAGGTTCGTTCACCTCGGCGCGCGCTTTCTGCAGGTGCGGGGCGAACTCGGCCTCGAGGCCAATCTTTCGTGCGAGCTTGCCCAGCAGGTCGAGTGCACTGTGAGCGTCCTCTTTGGTGATGTACGAGTCCTCGAAATCGATGCTTTGCGCAGCGACCACCTGTTCGGCTGCGTTTTTCATTATTCCGAGTAGTTTCTGAAGAACATTTCTCATGTCATACCTCCAAATGGTTTTGTCCGCGGAGTCGGCGGACTTTCACATGAGTTTAGGAACACTAGCCTGTCGGCGTCGAGGTGGTCAAGCGCTTGCCTCGTTGAAGCGTTTTTCGAGCACGCCCCAGTTTAGGTTCTTGAAGAAGGCGTCGAGGTATTTGCCTTTGCCTGCCGCGCCGTAGTCGAGAAGGAAGGCGTGTTCCCACACGTCGAGCGCGAGGATGATGGGAAGTGTCACAAAGTGACCTTGATGCTGCTCGCCGGTAAATCCGGTGAGAAATTGCCCGCCCGAACGACCGGAGTCGTCCGGTCGGGCGGGCTTGCCTTCCGGATCCCAGTAGAGCATTGCCCAGCCGGGGCCGCGCATGTTGCCGATCGCACGCATCATTTCGGTGAGCCACTCCGGTTTGTGATACTCATTTACGATCGCGTCATAAAATGGTCCGCTTGTGGTGAGCGCAGTCGAACCACCCTCGAACTGCGGGAAGTAGTGCTCATGCAAACGCATGCCGCCGAATTCGAATGAGCGACGGCGGATTAACTCCGACAGCGCATGTGCGTGCTTCTCCGAATCCTTTGCGTATTCAGGCAAAAGCGCGGAAATCGCATTGAAATTTTTCACGTAGCCTTCATAGAGGCCGATGTGCTGTTTCACCGATTCTTCTGAAATTCCATCGAGCTTCGGGAGATTGAATTTTTTCGCTTCGTACATATGTGCCAGTATATCACTCGCATTCGTGAAGGTAGAATGACACGATGCGACGGAGTGTTTTGGTAACCGGAATAGTCATAGTGATTCTTGCGGTTGCCGCCGCGCTTATCTGGTGGGCAGTTTTTGAGGAAGATAGAGGTGGCATTCTTACGGTCTCATTTCTCGACGTTGGGCAGGGTGATGCGATTTTTATCGATGCGCCCTCGGGCCGGCAGGTACTTATTGATGGTGGTCCCGATAGAAGTGTCTTGCGCGAGCTGGGGAAACTAATGCCGTGGTACGACCGCTCGATCGACGTCGTCATCGCGACACATCCGGATGCCGATCATATAAGCGGGCTCGTTGATGTGCTTCAGCGCTACCGCGTGCAGTACATTTTCCATCCTGGCGTCGAGAAAAGTACCGGCCCCGCCGAATCTATGCTCGTTTCTGTTGCAAAGGAAGGGGCGAACGAGGTATACGCGCGGCGCGGGCAGATAATTGAACTTGGCGATGGCGCGTACATTGAAATTTTATTTCCGGACAGAGATGTATCAGATGTCGAGACGAATACTGCTTCAATCATTGCGCATGTCGTGTATGGAGCAACGTCGTTCATACTTACGGGTGACGCGCCGCAGTCGATCGAGAAGTATCTCGTCCAGCTCGATGGGAGTGAGCTTCATTCGAATATCCTCAAAGCAGGCCATCATGGGTCAAAGACATCGTCATCAGAACTTTTCGTCGGCTTCGTGAACCCCGAATACGCGGTATTCTCGCACGGTTGTGACAACTCCTACGGCCATCCGCACAAAGAAGTCGTCGATCTTTTTGCCCGCTTCGAAATCCCGACACTCGACACGTGCACCGAAGGCACAGTCACCTTCGTGTCGGATGGACAAAAAGTTATGCAGCAGTAAGGTGGACGCGGAAACCCGACGGAGGTCGCCATGAAGAGCAAGCTCACCGTTTTTCTTGAAGAATTTGGCCATGCAGCGGCGTATGGTCTTGTGAACCTTGGCTCGCTTCGCGAGAGAAAGTCTACTCCCGGATACCACTCAGCTGGAGCCGAGCAAGGGGTTGCACGGCTCTTTCGGGATCGAGAACGTCACATCGATTCCAGCAGCCCTAGGAGTCAAATGGACTTATCGTTGCCAGACGACGATCGCTTTGCCTGGGGTTGACCCAAGCGGCGATCGAAAACGAAAAGGCCGCCCCGATTGGCGGCCTTTACACATCGCACCTCGAGCTCACTTCTCTCGAGGTGGTGTCAGGGCTTCGAAGCTCGCGGAAAGGAAATCCTGGACTCCTTTCGCGATCATGCAATCTTTTTCGTCGGAAGTTCTTCCACAAGTCTTTCGCATATCCTCGTTTCTGATCACGAGATCGTGGAGGATTCGCTTGCATGTATCGGATCTCTCCTCCACGCATCCCCGAAGCAATTTCGATGCGTTGACTATGTATTTGCCGTCAAAGAACGGCGTAAGCTCTTGGGCGCTCGCACGGCTGCATAGTGCCACCGCAATCCCTAACAGTACTGCTGTTCTGCGCATTTTGCGCTCTCCCCTATACAGATGGACCAGAATTCCACCCAGATTATAAGCACACTCCGATAACGAACGCTATATGAGTCCAGCGGCTTTCAAAGTCTGAAAGGCACCGCGCTTTTTCATCGTCTTCAGGCCTTTGGCCGAGACGGTGATGGTGATTTTTTTGCCGAGCTCGGGAATAAAGAGGGTTTTCTTCTGGAGATTCACTTGCCGGCGCCGCGCTCCTGTGGGGTTGAATTTTGTCGCACGTGTGCGATTAGAATAGCCACCTCCTACACGAGATCTTTTACCTGTTATTACACATGTTCTCGCCATACTTTTTTATTGGTCCGTTATGCCTGCCCCGTTAGAAGCGCGAGCTTTCTAATGGGGACGCATTCTCGTGCCATAATGAGCGTGCACTGTAGCACGCGCAATTGCAAAGTGCAAAATCCAAAATGCAAAATGACAAAGAAAAATTTAAAAAGGAATTTATCGGTCGACTTATATCGCTGACCGTTCGGGTACTACGGTTTGCCACGAAACTACGTACTGATAAAAACCTGTGGTCCGTCGCAGACCAGCTTATCCGATGTACAGGTTCTATTGGCGCGAACGTGGTGGAGGCGAAAGGGTCAGGCAGTACGAAGGATTACACGAGATTCTTTGAGATAGCACTCAAATCAGCTAATGAAACAAAGTATTGGCTGGTCGTTGTACGTGAATACTCTGCGGAGCTTCGAGCTGAGGCGAATTCCATTCTGGACGAGGTTGATCAAGTTGCGAAGATAATTGGTTCCAGCGTTCTCACGCTGAAGGGAAAAAGGTGATCTTTTTGTTTTTACATTACATTTTGGCTTTTGGTCTTTACATTTTGGTATAATTCTCCTTATGCAACTCATTGATGCCGTTTTCGTCATCGCGATAATTATTTTTTCTGCCGTGATTCACGAGGTGATGCACGGTGTTGCGGCAGATCGTCTTGGCGACCCGACGGCGCGTCTGCAGGGCCGTCTCACGCTGAATCCCATTCCGCACCTCGATCCGTTCGGAAGCATCTTGCTTCCGATTATCCTCGCACTCACCAACTCGCCGATATTTTTCGGCTGGGCAAAACCCGTGCCCTACAATCCCTACAATCTCCGCCCCGGCAGATTTTCGGAAGCGATAGTCGCGGGCGCGGGCCCCGCGGCAAATCTTGCGATCGCGATTCTCGGCGGCATCGTCATCCGCTCGGGAGCCGTAAGCGGATTGGAGCCAGTACTCTTTCTCATCGTTGTTATCAACGTGATGCTCTTCCTCTTCAACCTTATTCCGATCCCTCCGCTCGACGGCTCGAAGGTTCTTGAAGGACTTTTGCCCCGAGCCTTGTCGAGGGGCTACTCGGAGTGGAGAACGCGCATGGAGTACAACCCTTTCCTCGGCATGGGTATCGTCATACTCATTATCATTTTTCTCGGCGGAGCATTCAGCACCTTTGTCTACTCATTCGCGCACGCGATCGCGGGGATGTAGCGACTAGTACACACCGAGAAACAAAGTGTCTGCCGAAAATGGTAGGCTGAATGTATGAAAAGGAGGCGACGCAAACCGGAATTTTTTCCGTTGTCGCGCCCGCGGAATCTCGCTCTCGCCGTCTCGATTCTCATTATTGGAGGGTTGGCGGTTGCTGGTGTGGCAGAGACATCGCGAGTGGGTCAGTACTCCGCCGCATCTGCGAAGTCGGGTACGTGCGAGCCACGATACAAACAATGCACGCAGGATCCGTACAAGGATCCCTACACGTGCGAGCTCGAGTTCCAACGATGCGTTCTGGAAGAGAAAAAGTGTTCCCAAAAGATAAATCTTGGGAAGGACAACTACCGATGCAACGACAACGCAGATTGCCAGATTCACTGCACCGAGTCGTGGAAGAGCAACAACAAGTCCGGAACGCTTACCTGCTGCAAGGGAGACGCCAAGCACGTGAACAAGTGCAGAGACGAGGTAGACGGAAAGTGCATTACCGGTCCGGGCAAGGGAACGCCAAAACAACCGAAGCCACCGGAGGGTCAGCAGAAAGGACAAGGCGAAGGAAAGGGCGGAATGCCCGAACTCCCAAAGCCGCCGCAGAAGCAGCCAAAGCCTGAGTCTCCATCGCAAGGGCAGCAAAACTGTCAACAAAATCCTTCAAGCCCCGAATGCAAGCAAGCACAGCAGCCGTTCTATTGTTCTATACCGGGCGCGTCGTACGTTTCTTCCAACTGTTCGGCGGGCGCAGAGACCGTCCAGCGGACGGCAGACGGCGATAAGGTCGAAGATGAGCTTGCCAATTTCGCAAAAGCACCCGAAGACCAGACGCTCGTTACCACCGAACCTTCGCTGAGACCCTCGTCTCCTTCGCCACTGCCGATCGATTCACGCTTGGAGGGTGAGGAGCGGCGTTTGCAAACAGCGCAGCCTCCTGAATCAGAAGCAGCGCCACCGCCGGCGGGCACGTACGTGCCTCAGGAGTTCAGTGGTTTTAACGCACCGTCTCCTGCAGCTGTGTCCGATGTGCCGCAGGCGGAGAAAGCAGTTGCATGGTGGAGTCTTGAGGGTCTCAAAAATGGTCTCCGCAGGTTACTTGATTTCTTGCCGGGGTAGAATTTTCATGTCGGAACGTTGCGTCAACTATGTATATATAGTACATTTCCCCTGCGCGCACAGCGCGCATTTGTTTACCAGTGACTAGTTACTAGTTGCTAGTAGCTAAACTATGGCAACGATAAATCAGCTCGTGAAGAAAGGGCGCTCGAAGAAGACGTGGCGCACGAAGACCATCGCACTTTCGCGCGGTTTCAACACGCTCAAGAACCGCCCGACGCATTTCTACTCACCGTTCAAGCGGGGAGTGTGCACGCGCGTCACGACGAAAACTCCTCGCAAGCCCAACTCTGCCATTCGAAAGATCGCGCGCGTGCGTCTTTCCAACGGCATGGAGATCACCGCCTACATTCCGGGTGAGGGTCACAATCTGCAGGAACACTCACTCGTATTGGTGCGCGGCGGTCGTGTGAAAGACATCGGCCTTCGCTACACCATCGTACGCGGCAAGCTTGATACGACGGGAATCGAAAAGCGCCGCCGTGGCCGCTCGCTCTATGGCGCAAAGCGTCCAAAGGGTGAAAAGTAATTCCACTACTGACTACTTTCTACTAACTACTTACTACTCACTATGCGCCGTCCTATCAAACGTAAGCATCTTCCGCAGCCGGACGAAGTCTACGGCTCCGTGAAAGTTTCGAAACTCATCAACTACGTGATGGAGCGCGGCAAAAAAGATACGGCGCGAAAGATCGTCTACAAGGTTATGGACGAATTGAAAAAGGAGGGGGACCCTGTCGCTATCCTCGAAGATGCGCTCGAAAAGGCTTCACCCACTGTCGAAGTGCGCTCGCGCCGCGTCGGCGGCGCCAACTATCAGGTGCCGCGCGAGGTAAATCCAAACAGGAAGCTCGCGCTCGGATTACGATGGATCGTGGAAGCTGCCGAAGGCACGAAAGGAAAGCCGATGGCAGAGAGTCTTTTGAATGAGATAAAAGCTGCACACAAAGGCGAAGGTGTAGCTGTCACCAAGAAAGAAACGACTCATCGAATGGCGGAAGCCAACAAAGCGTTTGCACATTTTGCTTGGTAATTCGCGAAGCGAATTACCTTGAGCACCGTCGAAGGATATATCTCGCGCGAGTGTGTATAAGCACGCGCGAGCGCTTCCCGTGCTTTACAATAGATGAGTGAAGCGGTACGTAATAGAAGAGTCGCCGTTCTCGTACTTTTTTACTGCTGATACACGGAGTTCGTGGCTCTGGCTCGCTGCGCGTCTTTACTTGGGGTGGCAGTGGCTTGAAGCCGGATGGGGGAAATTCAACAACCCGAAATGGATTGGCGACGAGGCCGGCGCAGGTATGCTCGGATTCGTCGAGCGCGCGCTCACGAAAACCGAGGGCGCGCATCCCGACGTGCAGTGGTGGTACGCATGGTTTCTTCAACATCTCGTTCAGCCCTATCCGGAGGTCTGGGCATACATGATTACCTTCGGAGAAATACTGGTCGGCATCGCGCTCATCGCGGGATTCCTCGTCGGTATTGCGGCGTTTTTCGGTGTTTTTATGAATCTCAACTTCATGCTGGCCGGCACGGTGAGCGTCAACCCCATCATGGCCGTGCTTGCGATAGGCATAATTCTCGCGTGGCGTGTCGCCGGCTACATCGGTCTCGACCGCTATGTGCTTCCGCTCCTCCACCGCTACTTCCGCCCGACGATGCGGGCAGGATAACATTTCGAGCAACCTTTCGTTTACCGTGAGTGTCGTCGAAAGGCGCATTTCGCCCAGCAATAATTAATGAAGGCAAAATAATCCACCCCCTGCCGTATTTAGGTTCGGTAAGGGTGGTTTGTCAGTACACGCTCGTGATCACGATAAGCGAGGCGGTGAGCGGTCGTGCGGCACACAGCTTCCTTATCAAGGGGGGCGGGAACGCGACGGCTTTGCCTTTGCCCAACCCTCATCTTTTCCGTGTACTTTTGGTGGAATTTGAGAGTCCACCTTAAAAGCAACGCGGACATGAGAGTCGACCAGAAAATGCCATACAACGTAATGTAGAGGAATAGCTGACTCAGCTGGGACCCGTCGCCATAAACGACGAGTTGGATGGCCCGCGCCCAGAGACCGATCGCAAGCAAAACAAGCAACAAGAGAGGCCTGTTCGCCACAAGACATCGCAGGTAGATCATGGTGTTCTCCCACACTGTGCGACTGACGCGAATAATACGCATGTTGCATTTCTCTGCAAATAGTTGCTTTTTTCTCGTTTTCCGCTACATTATTGAGGCGCCCATTGCGGCGTTTTTGTTTAAAACATGGCACGAGATTACCCACTAGAGAAAGTAAGGAACTTCGGCATTATCGCGCACATCGATGCGGGCAAAACGACCACGTCGGAGCGCATCCTTTTTTATACGGGAATGTCCCACAAAATCGGCGAGGTGCACGAGGGCGACACGGTGACCGACTGGATGGAGCAGGAGCGCGAGCGCGGCATCACGATTACCGCCGCGGCCATCACGTGTTTCTGGAACCCGACGTATATGGGTACTGACACCTCGTACAAACACCGCTTCAATATTATTGATACTCCCGGCCACATCGACTTCACGAGTGAGGTAAAACGCTCGATGCGCGTCTTGGATGGCGCAGTCGTGGTCTTCGACGGCGTTGCGGGCGTCGAGCCGCAGTCTGAAACCAACTGGCGCTACGCGGAAGAAGCGAATGTGCCGCGCATCTGCTATATCAACAAGCTCGATCGCACCGGCGCATCATTTGAAAAATCATTCGCGAGTATTTTGGAGCGACTTTCGACGAAGGCCGTGCGGTTGCAAATTCCCGTCGGCGCCGAAGGAGATTTTTCCGGTGTCGTTGATCTTCTCTCGATGAAGGCATACAAATTTGAGGGTGAGATGGGCAAAGAGGTGATTGCCTACGATGTTCCGGAGAATATCAAAGCCGAGGCCGCAAAGTATCGTGCCGAGCTTGTCGAGCGCATTGTCGAAAACGACGATGCAGTGATGAATGACTTTTTGGAAGGTAAGGAAATTCCTCTCGAGACGCTGAAGAAAACGCTTCGTAAGGGAGTGATCGAGAATAAAATTTTCCCTGTGCTTACGGGGCGCAGAAGAAACACGCCCCGCATCCGATGAGGCCCCGTTCGCGGCACTTGTATTCAAGATCCAGACCGACCCGTTCGTCGGCCAGTTGTCCTTCTTTCGCGTATATTCCGGTTCGTTCACAGCCGGTGACACCGTCTACAATTCTGCGAATAATAAAAAGGAACGTGTCGGCCGCATCGTGCGATTGCAGGCGGACAAGCGCGAAGACGTGAAGACGGTCTATGCAGGAGAGATAGCCGCAGCTGTCGGCATGAAAGAAGTAAAGATCGGCCACACGCTCTGCGACGTCGCACATCCAATCGCGCTTGAGAGCATCGTCTTTCCGGAGCCGGTCGTTTCGATGCGCATCGAACCAAACACAAAAGCCGATCAGGAGAAAATGGGCATGGCACTCTCCAAACTTTCCGACGAGGATCCGACATTCCGCATCAAGTCGGATCCGGAGACGGGTGAGACGATCGTTTCCGGCATGGGCGAATTGCACCTCGAGATCATCGTCGATCGTATGAAGCGCGAGTTTGGTGTGCAGGCGACGACCGGCAAGCCCCAAGTCGCCTATCGCGAGACTATTCAAGGGTCGGCGGATGTGGAATACAAACACATCAAACAGACGGGGGGCAGGGGTCAGTACGGCCATGTCAAGATCCGCATCAAGCCGCTTGAACCGGTGGATCCGGAAAAGAAAGTGAAAAACAACGTCGATCGCGAAGATCACTTCGAGTTCATCAACAACATCAAAGGAGGCGCGATCCCTCAGGAGTACATTCAGCCGGTGAAGAAAGGACTCATCGAGGCGATGGAGCGCGGTATACAGGCAGGATTCCCTGTCGTCGACATTTCTGTCGATCTCTACGACGGAAGCTACCACGACGTCGACTCGTCCGAGATCGCGTTCAAACTCGCAGCCATCAACGCAATGCAAGAGGCGATGCAGAAAGCAAAGCCCGTGATCCTCGAACCTATTATGAAATTGGAAGTCGTCGTGCCGGAGAAATTCATGGGTGATGTGACGGGCATGATAAACAGCAAGCGAGGGAGCATAGAGGCGATGGGGGAACGCGGGCAGGCGCGCGTCGTTACCGCGAAAGTCCCGCTCTCTGAACTTTTCGGGTTCACCACACAGCTCCGCTCACTCACCGAAGGCCGTGGTGTGCCGAACGTCGAGTTCTCCCATTACGCTGTCGTACCTCGGAATGTTCAAGACGACATAATTGCCTCCAGAAAGTAAGCAACGCCTGCCCCGTTGGAAGCGCGAAGCGCTTTCCTGCGGGGTCATTGTCACGAGAAAGTAATCAAAGGTTATACTAAGGACATGAGCGAATCGGACGGTGAAGGGCCCAAAGGTCCCGACAGGAAAAACATTCGCTCGATAGTGGATAAAATCCAGCGCAAAAAGGATGATAAGAAAAGAACCGACGATTTAGAGTGGCGCGTGTACAACAGAGATACAGTGGATTATCAAAAGTTTAAGGATCCCGAGCGAATTCGCCGTAAACAACTTGACGCAAAAGCAAGTACTATGCTCGATACGTTGCGAGCAGACCCTGCAGGTTCAATCGAAAGTGCTATCGTTGCATTGAGTGATCTGCAAACGCAGAAAGTTCCACCGAACTACGATACTCTCGTTGAAAGTTTGACGCATGAACAGTGTGTTCGAGAACCCGACAAGGCGCGCGCGATTTTGGACGGATATTTTAAGAGTCTTGATGAACTTGCTGCTCGAATAACGGATGAAAAAAGTGCCGAAGATGATATCACGGACCGTTTTTCTCCGAAGGGTCTGACACCGGATGAATGGGCGCGCCGGGCAGCGAGTTTGCTGGACGAGGAAAAGGCAAGAAAGTCGCGAGATGAACTTGGATTTTCTCACCCGTCGGAGCGGACGAGCTTCGAGAAGCAACTAGAGAGCCAGATGCAATACGCTCGTCTCGACAAGACGGAGAGTGTTGTTGGTCGCGTCCGGTCCTATAGCCTCAATGAGTGGGGCCCGCATGCGTCGTACCTTCTCGCAGTGATACTCGAATACAGGAAAAGACGAGGTCTGACAGTAGAAAAGTAATTCCGCGTATCCCCAAAAGGCGGAAAATGCCTATAGACAAACGGGAAAAATGTGCCACGATTGAGACATTATCGGAGGCCAACCGTCGATAAGACTTCTTTGGGCCCAGCACTCTCTCTGGTCATCCCTGAAGGGGGCTTTTTTAATTTAAAAATATGAAAAATAACACGTTCTTCCTGAAGAAGATTGAGATCATCGCCGTCACTGTCGCATTTATTGTCACGGTTTCTCCCTCATCCGCGTCTGCCGACACGATAGCCGAACTGCAGGCGCAGATACAGGCACTCCTTGCGCAGGTCGTGGCACTGCAGGCGCAGCTCGGTACACAGACGACATCTAACTCCGGAACCAACTCCTCCATCGCCGCTCCGTCAGCGGCGTGTATCGTCCTCACGAACAATTTGTATGTCGACATCGATGATTCGGAATCTGATGGCGAAGTAAGCCAGCTCCAGACGTTTCTTGCGCAGGATTTCTCTGTCTATCCGGAAGCCCGTGTCACCGGCTACTTTGGTCCGGCGACCGAGCGGGCGGTAAAACGGTGGCAAACAGGGAACGGCGTCGTGTCGAGAGGCACGCCCGACACCACAGGCTACGGCGCTGTGGGACCCAAGACGCGCGCCGCCCTCGCGCGCGGCTGCGGTGTGGCAATACGGTCGCAGATTATTCCGGAGAGCAATGTAAAACCTGTCGTGATTCCCGAGACGGTAGTTTTTGTACCTCCACAACCGTCGACGGCGCCGAATCTTTCGGTCTCGAGTGTATATGCCGGCACAGTAAATGTGAATTACGCGAACCTCCCCGTGAATTCCCAGCTAGTGTTTGTGAACGCAACAACGAACGAACGCTTTGGTCCGCAAAGCACGATGGTAAGCGGAGGCGGCAGCGGCTCTGTCTCGATAAGCGAACATCCCGACATGGCGCAGACGCTCTACTTCCTCCGCGCGCAGAACTATTCAACCGGCGCAGTCATTGCAGAAAGTTCCGCATTTTTGCTCGGAAGCAAGCAGACGGGCGTCGTGGCATGTTCGCTCACTGCCGACAAAGCGTCATACAAATTCGGAGAGACGATTACATTCTCGTGGAAGAGCCAAAACGCAACGCGGGCTGAATGGATAGACGATACCGACAAAGACAACATCCCGCTGCCGATAGGCATACCTGGATTGAGTGGCTCGACAATTGTCTCTGCAAATGTGCTCGGTAATCCCTACCTCGTGCTCCGCGTCTACGGCCCAAGCGGTACCGCGACCTGCACAAAATCCGTCCCGGTGAACGAGAACGCTTCGCAGATCCCGCTGACTCGAAAATTTTCCGCTTCACCTGTGTCTGGCTCTGCACCGCTCGCCGTGACATTCAGCATCCAAAATGCGGAAGGTAGCTTCGTCGATTTTGGTGACGGTTCGGCACCAATGTTGTGCACCGACAAAGGCGGCGATTCGTGTTCATCAACGGGGGTTCCACACACATATACTTCATCTGGAACGCGCACCGCCCAGTTGAAGCAGTCAGCATATCGATGCTACGACACGCTGGAGCTACGGGGTTGCCGCTACGAGTACGACCCAGCAGGTGCCACCATTGGTACTGCGACAATTATAGTTAGTGGTCAGAGCACAAACACAATCACAGTTACTGCGCCCAACGGCGGCGAGCAGTGGGAGATCGGAACTCTCAACACCGTGACGTGGACGCCGTACCAGTACAATCCGGACGTCAATCCGTCGAAAGATGTAACAGCCTACCTTGAAAGAAAATGTGTAACTAGCGATACAGATATTCAATGCGAAAAAGATGGTTACAAGACTCTCGGTAGAGTGGAAGAATCCGGCAAAGCATCAATACATTGGACCACGGGCCAATTGACCGCAGCCACGCAAAGCAACTTATATGCCGCGCCGGGGAGTGACTATTATATTCGCGTCGTGAATAATGTAACCGGCTCTTGGGATAGAAGCGATGCGCCGTTCACGCTTCTTCCGAGACCGATAACGCTGCTAGTAAACGGCTCTGATAAATATGTTGCGATTAACGATGTCGCCCAACCCATCACCATCTCATGGACGACAAGTTACAATCTATACAACTGCCAGCTGACTGGTATCAACGAAGTCAGCTTTTCCACGATCCAGCCGAGTACCGGATCTGTCACGGGACACATTACGTATCAGAACGTATCGGGGGGAATTTCCTACGGTGTCGTATTGCAGTGTGTCAGGAACGTAAACGGCGTACCGACGCAGGTCAGCGCGAATGCTCCGTTCTACGTGAATTACATTCCTTCGCCCGCATCACTTCAGATCACGAGCCCCAACGGCGGCGAACAACAGAATCCTCAAAATTCACTGAACACTACATTCAAGCACAGCGGAATAAAATCGTATTCCATCGCGCTCTATAGAAATGACCAATGGTATGCATGGATCGCGAAGGATCAACCCATAATGGATTCTTACGATATACTCGCGTTTTTTACTCCAGCCGATCTATTCGCGGGTCTCGGTACTGGCGACAACGCCGGCGCCATCTTTAAGATCTACATCACCGGACAAAAATCCGATGGCACGGGCTACGTAGACGACAAGTCGGACGCACCGTTCAGCTTTGTCAGTCCTGTTCCTACGGGTTCGTATCTCGCGTACATGAACGGCTATCTCAAAGCCACGTCCGAAAACATTACCAAAGCTGACGCGCTCGCGAACTGTAAGCTGAACGCTGCGAACAATCCCGGGTGGCTTCACCACTGCAGATGGAACAACGAAATTATCTATTCAGATACGCAGGTCACTCTTCAGTATCCGAACGGCGGTCAGTCTTTTATTGCGGGCTCAGGTAATAGTGTAACCGTAACGTGGAACGCAATCGGCGTCCCGGGAGGAAGTACCATCTGTACACTGTTCATGCCTGAAGGGTGGGACGGAGGTGGGTTTGCGTTTCCTGGAAGCAGTTCATGCTCGAACGCAACGAGCGGAGCGGGAGCGCATACGGGAACACTTATACGAAACAGCGGCTACGACTTGGCGCCTGGCACGTATCGCGCTGTCGTGAGGATAATCGGTCCCTCAGATGGCGGGAAAGACGGTCAGATTCTCGCGAAAGATGAGAGTGATTCGACGTTTACTCTCACCGGTTCCAGTGCAAGCGCCTCCGTAAACAGCAGCAACCTCGCCAACGTGCTCACGGCGATGGAATCAATCTTGCGGTCGATTATCAGTAAATTAAGCTCGCCATGAGTTTCACTCACGACGAGTACGTGCTCGCGATTCTCGGGCTAAGCATGAGTTTCAGCGCAGCACAGTACTTGGAAGCAATACTCGGCCTTGAGGCCGAGTTTGCTTTTGAGGATGCTTTTCCACACGCGACGCCTCTTCAGGGGCGTCCGTGTGACATCATAAGAAGACGACTATGCTGAAAAAAGTTTTCTATGGAAGCTTCGGGGCGTTCGCGCTCGTGCCGCTCTTTGCATTTGCGCAGACGTCGCTCGATCTACAGGCCGAAATTCAGGCGCTCCTCCAGCAGGTGCAATTACTCCAAGGAGAACTGCAGAATGCAGTTACCCCGACTCAAGCGCCGGCTCCGGCTTCGACAGGCTCACCGCAGGCCGCGCCAACTCCCATGTCTTCCGCTTCCGCAGGATGCGTAGTGATTTCTCGGACGCTCTCTCTCGGCGCGCAGGGAAAGGACGTGACCGCGCTCCAGAAGTACCTTGCGAGCGATCCATCTATATATCCGGAAAGAAGTGTTACGGGCTATTTCGGCGCGCTCACGGAGCGTGCGGTGAAGCGCTTCCAGGTGCAGTACAGCATTGTCTCTTCCGGCTCGCCGCAGACGAGCGGCTATGGTGCCGTCGGGCCGCGCACCCGCGCGCTTATCATGGAGAAAAGCTGCGGCGGGATACCGGAGCTTGAGAGCGGCGGCACGGTGCCGCGATGCGCCATCAATGCGAGCCGGAAGACAATTCTCGCGGGTGAGCCGGTCACTGTCTCGTGGAACAGCACGAACGCCTCCTCCGCAGTCGACAACACTTCGGCGCAGCGCGTCGAGCTGAAAGGCTCTACCGTGTTCTATCCCAAAGTCGATTCCACGTTTACCTACTCCTTCTTCGGCTACACGGTAAGTCTGCCCGCAGTGTGCAGTGTGCGCGTTACCGTCGCCACTTCCGAAAGCTCACCCGCTCCAAATCCACCACCGACACCAGGTTCATCGGTATCAAGCGGCGACAATTTTACCGCGACACCCTCCTCCGGAGCGGCGCCGCTCTACGTGCAATTTATTTTCAAACCGAAGGCCGGCGTGGCCTGCACTTCCCGCCAGCTTTCTATCGAGTATGGTGACGGCGAAAGCGTCATGCTCGAGCCGACACTTTGCGCAACAGCCGGCATGCGCTCCGTCTACCACCTCTACAAAAAGACGGGCGCCTTTACTGCACGCGTCTACGACAACGGCTCCTGCGTCGGGAACACACGCTGTGCTACGAGTGCGGAAGTTGCGAAGACACTCATTGCTGTTTCCGGACTCTCGGCCTGCACCTCGGGAGATGTCACCATTCCGCATGGCGCCTCGAGAGACTTTTACAGTGCCCCCTCAGCGCTCATCGATGAGACGTGCGCGTCGCGCCGGCTCTCGCGACTTTGTCTGGACGGCGTGCTTTCCGGAGATGCGAGCTACTCGTATGCAACGTGCGCCGCGGCGGGAACGTTATCGTGCACGCTCGACGGTGTGACGGTCGCAAACGGAGGCGCGCGCACCTTTTACTCACAAAGCTCGGTTACTTCGGGGACCTGTGCGGCTGTTTCGCAAAGCCGCGTTTGCACGAGCGGCACACTCTCCGGAAGCGCCACGTACAGCAAAGCGAACTGCACGATTGCCGCGCCCGTCTGCACGCTCGACAAGATCGAGCTTTCCAACGGTTCTTCAACCACCTTTTACTTTGCGCAATATGTCCCGACCGGCGAGCTGTGTTCTTCATACGCGCAAACGCGCAGCTGCACAAGCGGCGTCTTGAGCGGATCGTCTGCGTATCAATACTCGACATGCGCACCTGTATCGGCTGGCTACTGCGCGCTCGACAACACATCGCTCGCAAACGGTTTCGGCACGACCTTCTACAAGTACCGGACGGCGCCCGCAGGAGAGCTGTGCGATTCGCACAAGATCACGCGTACCTGCACGAACGGCACGCTCTCCGGTGACAGCGCGTACCTCTACGCTTCGTGTGCGAACCAGACGACCTGCACGCTCGACGGGCTCACGCTCGGGCACAGTAGTTCAAGCGTTTTCTACAAAGAGCGCACTGTCCCCTTCGGTTCGACCTGTACGTCCGCCTCGCTCTCGCGCACGTGCACGAACGGCAAGCTTTCGGGCGACGATGCATACCAATACGGGAGCTGCAGCGTGAGCGCACCTGTCGCATCGCTGCGGAAGAATCTTGCGAATGCGTTTCTCGCCTCTGCCCAAACGGCCTCCGAAATTCAGGCGCGGATACAAGCGCTTCTCAAGGAACTCGCCACCCTGCAAGCCCAACTCCTATCGACTCCGGCTTCAGACGCAGGCTCGACCCAGCAATCTATAGGCCCGACGTTTCGCATAGGGGCCGCGTGTCCGGTAATTTCCCGCGATCTGCGCCTTGGCATGCGGGGCGAGGACGTCGTGGCGCTCCAGAGATTTCTTATCGCACAAGGGCTCCTCAGCGCGGAGAATGCGACCGGCTACTATGGCGCTCTCACGCTGCGAGCGGTACAGGCACTGCAATCGGGACTCGGGGTCGTTTCTTCGGGTTCCGACACTTCGACAGGCTGGGGAGTTTTGGGACCAAAGACGCGCGCGGCGCTCACGCGCGGCTGCGCACTCATGAAAACACAATTTAATACTTCTCCAACGCCGGCCGCTACGCCACCGCAAGCTACTCCGTTACCAGTAACCTCATCGACGGTCCAGAAAAGTGCTTCCCCCGCGCCGCCGCCTCCACCGCCGAGCGTCGTATCTCCGAGCGTGGCAGAAACTTCTGCGGTCACGAGCACGACCGCTCCCGCGCCCTCGATAACTCTCTCGTCTCCGAGCGCGGGAACCGCATTCGTCATCGGCGATGCGATCCCTGTCTCATGGAAAATAGTCGGCATTCCGAGTGGCGCTGCCCTCTATCTCCAGCTCATCAACAGCTCGAACGGAAACATCGTGCGGTCGCAAAAGGCCGGCGGCAGTTCCGCTTCTTTCAGCACGAGCGGTGCCTGCAATGGAAATTTCTCCGATGCGCCCGACGCCGACTGCGCCGGATTGCGCAGCATGGTTGCAAAGAACCTTATCTTTCACTTTATACAGGCGGTCATCTACACCCCCGCGAATGGATGTCTTGGTGTCTGCGCGCCGGGCACACCCTCCGCAACCACACTCCTCACCGTAAAAAGCGAGGTGTTCACGCTGAAGGCGGCGACATTTGCCGCCTCACCGACTTCGGGCTCCGCGGATCTTGAGGTCACCTTTAGCGGCAACGTTCCCGCCGGCTATTCCGGCGGCGCGGAAATAGACTTTGGGGACGCTAGCGACAATGGGTCGGTGTGTAAACCCGGCTTTGCATGCACGTATCAGGTTAAACATACGTATACTTCTTCCGGCACCTACAGTGCGAAACTGAAGGGGGTGGGCGAGGCGGGCTTCTCGGAGCTTGGCGAGCAGAAGATAACGGTCGCAAGCCCGTCTTCCGCCAGTCCATGTGTTCCGGGAAGAGACAACGCTGCAGGAGGGCAGGTCGGGTCTTCGTGCTAAGGCGGAAGACTTGACGGATTACGGCCATTTTTGCTAGTATGCGCGGACGCTAGAGAGGCGGTATTTTTTTGTCCATATGGGCAGCCTCACATCTTTGCGTTGGCATTAAAAATTAGTAGTCATTAATGATTGTATGGCAGGAGAATTTAATCGAACGAAGCCGCACGTAAACGTCGGCACGATAGGGCACGTCGACCACGGCAAGACCACCTTGACCGCGGCGATTTTGAACGTTCTTTCGAAAGCGGGTAATGGATACACGGCATCGGTGAAAGGTGTCGATGACATCGACAAGGCGCCGGAAGAAAAAGCGCGCGGCATCACCATTTCGCTTTCGCACTCTGAATACGAAACGCCGAAGCGTCACTACGCACACGTCGATGCTCCCGGACACGCCGACTACATCAAGAACATGATCACCGGTGCCGCCCAGATGGACGGCGCTATCCTCGTCGTTGCGGCTACCGACGGCGTGATGCCCCAAACGCGTGAACACATCCTTCTCGCTCGTCAGGTAGGCGTGCCGAAGATCGTCGTCTTCCTCAACAAAGTGGACCAAGTGGACGACAAAGACCTCATCGATCTCGTCGAAGAGGAGGTCCGCGAACTTTTGAACAAGCACGAGTTTGACGGTAAGAACGCGCCCGTCATCCGCGGCTCGGGCCTCAAGGCGCTCGAGAACCCCGCACCGGGCAACGAATGGAGCGACAAGGTAATGGAACTCATCAAGGCGCTCGACGAATTCATCCCCGAGCCCGTTCGCGAGCTCGACAAGCCGTTCCTCATGGCTATCGAAGACGTCTTCTCTATTGAAGGCCGCGGCACCGTAGTGACCGGCCGCATCGACCGCGGTATCGTAAAGGTGGGCGAGGAAGTCGAGATAATCGGCATCAAAGACACCGCGAAGACGACTGTCACCGGAGTCGAAATGTTCAACAAATCGCTCCAGCAGGGGCAGGCCGGCGACAACGCAGGCGTGCTTCTCCGTGGTACGAAGAAAGAAGACGTGCACCGCGGGCAGGTATTGGCAAAGCCGGGCACCGTGAAGCCGCACACTGATTTCGCGTCTGAAGTCTACATTCTCACCAAGGAGGAAGGAGGCCGTCACACGCCCTTTTTCTCCGGCTACAAACCGCAATTCTACATCCGCACCACCGACGTCACCGGCGAGGTGACGCTGAAAGAGGGAGTAGAGATGGTGATGCCGGGCGACACCGTGACTTTCAAAGTGAAGCTCGTCGGCCCGATTGCCATGGAAGAGCAAATGCGTTTTGCAATTCGTGAAGGCGGCAAGACCGTCGGCGCTGGCGTGGTAACGAAGATTGTTGCCTAACCGCAAACAAAAGCGTTTGCAAAGAGAACGCCGACCCGTCGGGTCGGCGTTTTCGCGTCGCGTCTTGTCGGTGTCACCTCAGCTCCGCGCAGACCTTGGGGGTTCTGTCGCAGCAAAGTGCGCCAGCCAGCCGACGAATAGAAACACAATGGCGACGGTGATGTACAGCGGTGTTCCGTCGACCGTGGGCGGATGCCGGAAGCATGCGATCAGTAGCAGGATCAGGATGCCCCAGGTGACAGGTGTCAGTGTGAGGAGCGTCTTCTGTTTATGGCCGAGAATTCGGTCCGTCCACGCCATGTAGGTGTAATACGGAAGGCCGAAGATGGACTTCAACAGGTAGATCAGCAAATTCCTGAACATGGGCATCTCCATCTGCCCCGAGAGACCTAAGAGAGCAGGGGCTTTGAGCAATGTAACAGAATCCCAGCGCGCTGTCGTTTCGAATAACGATAACCAAAATCGTCGCTGCGCCCTTCGTAGCCTGTAAGGCGAAGTAGGGCTTAACGTCTCAATAGCATAGGGAAACCAGCAGAAAACCCCGGCTCGATGCGCCGGGGTTTTCTTTTTGCTAAGAAAACTGAAAGGAGTACTATTCGGCCACATGCTTGATTCTGCATCATCTACGCAAAATTTCGCATTCCCACCTGAGCTTTGGGCATCATGGCCTGCGTGGGGGAGCGTTGCTCTGGTACTGACATGTTTAATCTTTTTTATTATTTTCCGCAGACCGATAAGTGCCGTAATAAATAGATCCGTAAAAACTAAGGTAGGACGGGACGGTATCGAAGTAGATAGTCCAGTGACTAATGAGCCGACGAAAGAGGAAGATAAAGAAGCACAAGTTCCAGAAAAAACATCTGAAGAAGAAAAGAAAGGGGAAATTCCCGAGGCAGCTGATGTACCAAAAACTTTAGACGATTGGCGCACCGAGATGCTCATTGCTTATATTGAGAAAGACAAGCCACGATTAGAAAAAGCGTATAAGAAGATTCTTGAATTAAATTCTGACTCTGGCTCAAAAAAAGAAGACGACATCACATATCTCAAATATTCTCATGCATTGGGAAATACAGACGCTATAACTCAATTGAAGCAAAAGTTAGAAAATACAGATATCGCTTATGAAGTTAATGTTGCGCTAGGATTTTGTTTTTTCGTCTCGGACGATTTCGACCGCGCAAATGAGTATTATTCGAAAGCTGTGGAGCTTGCTAGGGATGAGGACGAGAAGTCCGGTTCAACGACTAATCTATCTTCATCTTTGTACGCTAATGGAGAAAAGAAGAAAGCGGTCGAGGTTTTAATTGAAGGACTTTTCTCGATTAAAGATGACAGGCCTAAAGTGAAGCTTTACGTGGAATTGGCCGAGTTGTATGAAAAACAAAAGGATTTTGAGCAGCGGGCATTTGTTTTAGATAAGGCGTTGGAACTTCAGCCAAACGATCCCGATTTATTGTTTAAAGCGGCATATGCGTATTCTCAAGGTGATTATGATGAGATGTCGCTTTTGCACTACCGGAATGCAAGCAAAATTGATCCAGAAAATGCTTCCGTCCGCAACAACCTTGGAGTGCAATACGAAAAACTCGGAATGCCAATCAAATCGACTTTGAATTATAAAGAAGCAGAATTGCTCGGCGAAAATCTGGCAAGCGCCAATCTCGCCTACCGGCTTATGGATGCTGGATTTACTACTGAAGCAGAAGAGAAGTTGAATGTCGCAAAAAACAAGGAAGAAGTACACCCCAATGTAGGTGCGGCAATCTCAGCTCTCTCAAAGAAAAAAGACCATGAGGACGACCTCGAAAAGCAACGAACAGAGAAAGCCCTCTTGTTACGAAAGTTTATCCTCGGGTTCGCCGGTTCGAAGTTTACAAAGGGGACAAATTTATCGGGTGTTTCCGGCATTTGGAAATCGAGAAACGGAATGGAGTTTCAATTTGTAGTGGAGAATAATAAAATTTTTGCTTTCTGGAAGGAAAAAATCATAACCTATGACTCAGAATATAAATTAGAAGGACCAATATTCAATAATAGTTCGGACGTGACTATTTTTGAGAAAGAGTATAATACCGCCAAGAGTTCCTATGAGTTTGCAGAAAAAGGTACGGGTGCCCTTTTTTGCTCTGAAGACGGATTGGAAATTCGCTTACTGCGAAAAGATAAGCCTTTATACAAC
This sequence comes from Candidatus Kaiserbacteria bacterium, assembly GCA_016186695.1. Classification (GTDB taxonomy): domain Bacteria; phylum Patescibacteriota; class Minisyncoccia; order Phycocordibacterales; family UBA2100; genus UBA10103. Next base: position 60,908 of record JACPLC010000001.1, read on the forward strand.
AGAAAAATATACATTCTGAAGAGGATCTAAAGCTTGTGCAAATCGTGAAAGAGGTCAGAACTTCTCTGCTCGGGGAATTCGGCGCATTTATATTTTGCTTCTGACTATATGCTTATTCGCGCGAATTAGAATATAAGGAAGCGATAAGAATTTGCTCGGGCCTGCCTGCCGGCAGGCGGGGAATTCGGCGGGACGTATGTTTCAGTGGTAGAGTCTAGCGATGACTACTATTTCTTGGGAAGATTTTGAGAAGGTGAATATTCGCGTAGGGAAAATAATTGAGGTTTCTGATTTTCCCGAGGCGCGTAAGCCTGCGTATAAACTGAAAATCGACTTTGGTTCAGAGATTGGAACCAAACAATCCAGCGTGCAAGCTGTCGGCGCGCATACGAAAGAAGAATTGTTGAACTCTCTCGTTTGCTGCGTCGTTAATTTCCCGTCAAAGAACATTGGCCCTTTTACATCCGAAGTACTCACGCTTGGATTCAAGAACAACGTCGGAGAAGGCTGGGTCCTTATCGAACCAAAAGCAGATTCCGTCGATCTCGGCAGCAAACTCGCCTAGAGATATTCTCATATTCTTAAGAATATGAGAATATTCTGATCAATTTTTGCTTGGGGAATTCGGCCCGATGTAAAGCGCCCCGGCCGTTATGGTGGTCGGGGCGTAGTTGTTGTGCTCTCGCGATTCCTGTGATTGTAAGCGAAGACCGCGCTCAAGACGGTGACGGGCACAAGGTGTGCCAACCACGTTGCTATGAACGCCCTCGCATGGATCAACGGCCAGGTGTTTTGCCATCCGCCACATTTCAGGAAGATGAGCGAAAGGATGAATCCGCCGAGACATGCGGCGATCCGCGTCTGCATAGGCAGATGGTGGTGCGGCGGCAGGAATCCTTGGGCTATTGCGACCGCAACTGCGGATGCAATAACGTTGAGGTCATCGGCTGAATAGTACACGGTCGCCGTCATCAGGATGCCCTGGTAGAAGATGGTCTCGCCGAGGACGAAGAGGGTGAGTTTCCACGCCCGCCCCATCTGACCGTCTTCGGAAACCGTGAGCGACCGTTCGTACATGACAGCGGCCGGGTTACTGCCCCCATGCGCGAATGCGATACCCGCCATCGCGATACCGCCCATGAGGGCGACCGCGGTGAGCTCCAGCCAATCGTCCAGACTTGTCGGCTCATGCCTGAGCCATTCCATGATTGTTTCGATCATGTTCCACTCCCTGTTTCAATGAACCCACTGCATTATATTCCGTTGGTAAGACTTTTTGTTCGGGGAATTCCCTCCTTCGTCCGTCACACGCATTGCGTGTGTTGGACTTCGGACGGGCAGGCGGCGGAAAATTTGAAAATGAGAAGGCCGCGCGCTGTTTCTACAGCGCCTCAATAGAGCCAAAATCTGGCGGCTTGCCAAAGCCGTGGGGAGGAGTACCGTTTAAACATGGTTACCCATCTAAAAATCGATGCACTTATCAGTCTTACTATCATTTTTCTCTCTCTGTTTGCGTTTGCGTCGATGGCGGATGCAAGGACAGTGCCGAGTTTCAAGTCCATGGTGGAGCGGTCCAGCATGTCTGATTTATATCAGGCGCCTGCCGACCCGTCTTCGTCCAGAACCTGCAGGTAATAATCACCTGTTACAATTGGTAATTATTAATATCCAGTTGTGAGCCTTATGGACGAAGAGTTTTGCGATTGCGGTCCGCACAGTACGTGCAAGCCCGGTGACGAAACCTGCGATGGCTGTGGAAAGAAGTGCCGCCCGAATGCCTCAAAAATAGAGGAGGGAGAGGAATAGGGAATGTTGCGTTCTACCCATAGATAGGGCATACTCTGCGGGTTCTATGACAGCGGAAGGGAAAGTAAAACCTGCCCGTACCGAAACGGTACGTTCGGGCGGGAAGGTGCAGAAGCCCCGCGCCTCCGCCAAAGGCGGATCCGCCTCGGGCGGAAAAAAGGCGGCAACACCTGCCGCACCTTCCGTTGCACCAACTCGTGCACCCGCCAGAGGCCGGTCCTCCTCCGGAGGAAAAAAGGCTGAAACCGCACATCGCCTGCGCATCAAAGTGCGCGCCTACGAGCACGGTGTTTTGGACAATTCGGTGAAGCAGATCATCGACACCGCTGCCCGCTACAATGCGCACATCATCGGCCCCGTTCCACTCCCTATCGATATCAAGAAGTACACGGTGAACCGCGCGGCTTTCATCGACAAAGACTCGCGTGAGCAGTTCGAGATGCGCATTCACAAACGCATGATAGATATTTTGAATCCTGCGCCGAAAGTAATCGAAGCACTCACCAACATCGATTTGCCTTCCGGTGTCTCCATCGACGTGAAGATGATGTGAGATGTCTGCCCCGTTGGAAGCGAAGCTTTCCAACTGGGGTAAAAAAATGTAAAGGTTTTCCACACGAGAGCCTGCCCCGAAGGGGCAGGCTCTCGTGTCATATATAATGAGTTCGATGCTACGCTCTACTGGCTTATGGGTATCCACGTTAGCGATTGCCGCTTTTCTGCTCGGCTTTTCGCTCGCGCATGCTGCGAGTACCATATGGAGCACTACGTTCACGGGCGGCTGTTGGAGTTGCCAGCAGGATGTGCCGACCGGTGTCTGGGGTTCGGCCATTAACGGTCAGGTACAGGTAGAGTATCTTGCAGAAATTGAACGTCTTACTGCAGACGGCAGCCCGACAGGTATTCTCATTCTTCCGGGAGATTCTATTCCCGTCGGGACAAAAATGAAACTGAAGTTTGTTCCGCACCACTACACCCATATCTCATGGTTTGCGACCGGCTCCGCCTGGGATTCTCCGTATGGTTGTTGGAAGGAAGAAGGGTTTAGGCTGGGAGGAAACAGTGCTTACGGTGAGTCCGGTGTGTGCACCGGAGAGCTAATTACGGTTTCGATAAGTGTTGACCAATCGTTTCTGTATGGCAGTTTGGTTTTTGCAGTAGTTGTTGATCCCCCGAGTAAATCTGTACAGGGATACCAATCGCATCTCTCGTGTCAGAGTGCAGGCGGAGGCGATCTGAATTGCACGGCGACGAATCCCGGAGAAGTCGAGCCGCAGTTTGTTTTCTCGCAGACGCCATGGAGTGGATACGAATCCGGTGCGCCGGGAGGAGGTCAGAGTGTCGGGGGATTCGTACCTGAACGAACCATTCCATACCCTATAACAATCACCGACGTTGCTCCTTCGGCCACTCCGGATCCCGAATGTACGGGTGATTGTGTTCCGGGGTCTCCCTCGAAGCCGACTGTGTCTCCTGTAGTTGTTTCCGGTTCAGCGCAATGTACTGTCGGTATTGGCTACTCAATTTCAATCACAGCCTCCGACCCCGACGGTGACGACATCAAGTACGGAGTGGACTGGGACGCAAATGGCACGGTGGACCAGTTTGCCCCTGCGACGGGCTACGTCCCCTCAGGCACAAGCCAGACAGTCTCACGCACATACGCCACAGAGGGCTCGAAGACCGTGAAGGTGATGGCAATAGATGACAACGGTCTCACCTCAAGCTGGACCACTCTCACCTTCTCCTGCACTGACGAAGGAAGCGAAGCACAAGGAGCAGGCGAGAACCTCGGAGACGACGAGGATACAGGAGGTGGAGGAGACAGTGGAGCCACCCCCAACCTCACGATCCGTGCTATTCCTTCACTCGTCAGATCCGGTGAGACCACCAAGCTCCACTGGAGTGCCTCCAACGTCACTGCCTGCACCGTCACCGGCGAGAACGGCGACAGCTTCGAAGGCACTATATCCGACGAACCAACAGGGAACGAAACCTCTCCCATCACCGCCCAAACCACCTACACCCTCTCCTGCGAGGACGACGATGGCAACACCCTCACGCAATCCACAACCGTGAACATCCTTCCTGTGTGGAGTGAGTTTTAAGGTGTATTATTCAAGTCACATGTCAAGATACATGCTCTTTGCGAAACGATCACTGATTCTTTTAGGAGCGATGGGCGTCGCGGTGTTTCTCATGCTCGCTTCGTTCGCGTATGCGCAAAGCCCCACTTCTGGTGATTCGATCGAGAATTTTCCTGGTCCGTCGAGTGTTGCAGCGCCCACAGGCACCGTAAACTGCTTCGACTACTACCGGTTTGGTTCCGTGCAGGCCAACATCGCCGCGCAAACCTCGTCGGCTGTTTCCGGCACCCCCATTACCTTTACCGGCACGCTCGAAAATCAAAACTCGTATCCCATCATCGACGGCGCGCTCTATGTCAAAGTGTTCCGCCTGCGCGACAACCCGCGCGAGAAAAACGTGAACGGTCCCTTTGTCGTCGATCAGTTCTTCGTGCGCGACGGTATCAATCTTCCTGCGGGCGGACGCATGCCCCTCATCTTTACCTGGGACATACCGAGCTACACCCCGAGCGGCCGCTATGAAGTCGCCACCTTCTTCACGACTTCGAAGAAGTACAACCTTCTCGGCCTCTCGTTCACTGACGACGTAGTAGGAAACCGCGCCGGATTCAGCGTTGTCGGTGAGATACGCGACATCGTTGCGTTCGACAAAGACAAGGTTTCGGTAGCAGGCGGCACGTATCGTTTCGCGGCGTTTCCTCCGCGTGTCAGCACAACAGCCCCGGTGCCCATTGAGGCAGTCGTCATGAATGAAACTGATACCGATGCGCACGTCTCAATCCGCTGGCAGGCATATGCGTGGGATCAGGGCCGCTTTGAAAACCTTGTCGCGCAGGATACGCAGTCGGTGATCGTGCCAAAAAACGGCACTGCGCGCGCATCGTATACGGTGACGGATGCGCGCTACCCCGTCTACCTCGTCGTGGGCACGCTCTCATGGCAGAACACGCAATCTGTTATCAATGTCCGTTTTGTGCGAGAGGGAATAGACCGCACACGCATCAACTTTCCCGGTATCACTGCTTTCCCGCTCGTTGCAGGGGAGGCCACGACCCTCTTCTCGTGTTTGCACAACAGCGGCGAGAGCGCGGTCGTAAAAAACGGCAGGCTTGAGCTCAAGCTCTCGGGCGGGTGGGGAAGGACGATACACGAGTATGTCTACGAAGGAGACGTGACGGGCGCCATGATGGGAGTAGCCGACGTGTTCACGCCAAAGACCGGCTACAACGCTCTCACTCTCGACGCGATGCTCTACCAAGACGGTGTTCTCGTTGACGAGGCGCATCTCACCTACGACTGCGCAGCCATCGATCCATCGTCCTGTCTTCCCGACAGCGAAACAAGAGGTGCGTTTACCCTGTTCTCATTCGCCGGTGACTCATCGCTCCCCGCAATTATCGGGTCGGCGCTCGTCATCCTTCTCCTTGCGCTCCTTGCCGCGGCACTTCTGCGACGTCTCGGGAAGAACAGGGACATACCGCCCCCACCCCCACCCCCACCTCCACCTCCGGCATTTCCGACCCAGTGATCCTAAAGAGCTAAAGAGCGCGTTGTCAACACGTCGGGAACTTCCCGCGCGGGTTGAAGATTTTGCGCAGTATACTAATGCATATGTATACGAAGGCCACGCGAAGAGGTGCGGCGTTCCTCGTTGCCCTCATACTTCTCATGGGATTTGTGACGCTTGCGTTCGCGCAGGATAGCACTGATCTGCAGGCAACGATCCGTGCAGCAATTCTTTCTGATCCGCGTTCATCCGGTATGACCGAAGAAGAGATCGACGCGATGGTGGCAGCACTTGCCTCGGAAGCAGAAATGCAGGGCGTTACCTCCCAAGATATCATGTGGCGGCCGCAGGATCCGGCTTCTTTCGACGAGGTCGGAAGTGGCTCGGGTGAAACGTGCGGGTACTCCGCATTCCTCTGTGCTCTGAACGATGCATTTGGCTTCAGCGGCTCCCCACTCATCATCCCGCTCTTGCTCGGGGTTTGCTCCGCACTTCTTCTTTTTGTTCTCGGTTCCATTCTCCTGCACACGCACGGTCACCACCCCGTACGCGGCTCGCTCTCGTAGCTCCGGCTTTGCATAGCGGCGGATGCCGTGTATACTCTTCGCACCTCTGTAAAGAGGTCCCATGTCCCCCAGAATAATGATGTGGCGGGGACCACTGGCAAGGCTTGAAAGGCCGCGCTAGTGCGCGGTTTTCAGTTATATGGCAAACAAATTTATACTCGGTACCAAGGGTCGCATGACCCAGATTTTTGATGATTCCGGCCGCGTGACACCGGGGACCATCGTGGCCGCCGGTCCGCTTGCGGTGACGCAGGTAAAAAGCGTTGAAAAAGACGGCTATGCGGCAGTACAGGTCGGCTTTGGCAGCAGGAAGGAAAAAAATCTGAGCGCGGCAGTGAAAGGTCACTTGAAAGGTCTCGGTATGTTCCGCTACCTGCGTGAATTCGCGCCCGATGCAGCACTTGAGCGCGGTGCGTCGATCGATGTTTCCGTGTTTGCTCCCGGCGACGTTGTTGCAGTCTCTGCGATCTCGAAAGGCAAAGGGTTCCAAGGCGTCGTTAAGCGTCATGGCTTCCACGGAGGTCCGCGTTCTCACGGGCAGAAGAACAAAGAGCGTGCGCCGGGTTCTATCGGCGGTGGCGGTCGTGCGGGAGCGCGCGTCGTGAAGGGTATGCGCATGGGTGGTCGTATGGGCGGCGTGCGCGTGACGGTCAAAAATCTACGCATTCTGCAAGTCGATACTGCATCGAATACGCTTGTCATTTCCGGCGCTATTCCCGGTGCGCCCGGCACGCTTGTCGAGATAGAAGGATAGATATACGTATGGAAGCAACAATTTACAACAAAGAAGGAAAGAAGAGTGGCTCTGTGAATTTGCCGGAGAACGTTTTTGGGGTCGCATGGAATGACGCTCTCATGCATCAAGTCGTGACTTCGATGCAGGGCAACGCTCGGCCTCGTGTTGCACACACGAAGGGTCGTGGCGACGTGCGAGGCGGCGGCAGAAAACCGTGGCGACAGAAAGGTACGGGACGTGCGCGGCACGGTTCGATCCGCTCTCCGATCTGGCGAGGTGGCGGAGTGACGCATGGCCCGCGAAGTGAAAAGAACTATTCCCGGACGATCCCGAGGGGGATGCGCTCAAAAGCGCTCTTTATGGCACTCTCCCGAAAGCTGAAAGACAACGAGGTGATTTTTATTGATTCGTTCGGTATGAAGGAGCCAAAGACAGCGCTTGCGAAAAAGACCCTCGCAGCGCTCTCAAAAGCTGGTTTCGAGCGGATGGTAGGCAAGAGGAAAAATGCGGCCCTCGTTGCACTTTCGAGTATCTCGGAGGGGGTGGTGAAAAGTTTCCGGAATATCGGGAGTGTCTCATGTATGCCGGTTTCAGACCTCAATCCCGTTGCCGTTCTCTCAAATTCCTACCTCGTCATCGAAAATCCGGAAGCGGCACTTCCGATTTTGAGCGCGCGTGGCAAAAAATAAGTATGGCACTATTCCAACGAAAGAAAAAAGAACCCGCCGACACTGCTCCGTCGGAGAGCAAAAAGATGGAGAAAAAGGCAGAGAAACCTGCTATCGCAGTCTCTTCGCGGGAAATCTCCGGCACGGGAGGTATGTCTGACATTCTAAAGAATCCGCGGATTACCGAAAAGGCGACAGCGCACGGTGAGCTCGGCGTCTACACCTTTGACGTTGCTGAGGTTGCGACAAAGCGCTCTGTAGCCGGCGCGATCGCCGCCCTCTACAAAGTAACGCCGAGAAAAGTCCGCATCGTGACGGTTCCTTCAAAGATGAAGCGCTCAGTGCGCACCGGAGCTCGGGGTGTTTCCCGGGGTGGCAAGAAGGCGTATGTATACCTTAAAAAGGGTGACACTATAACCATTTCTTAGTTCGACAAGCTCACTACAAGTACTTATGAAGACATACAAACCCGTAACAAAAAGCTCTCGTGGGAAGACAACCATCGAGTATCGCAAATTCTTGAGCGGACATAAGCCGCTGAAGGCGCTCACAAAGGGAAAACGCCACTCAGGCGGACGGAACAGCTTTGGGCGCATCACGATGCGACACAAAGGTGGTGGGCATAAGAAGACGTATCGCCTTGTTGATTTTACCTACGATAAAAAGAACATCCCTGCAAAGATCGCAAGCATTGAGTACGATCCTTTCAGGAGTGCCTTCATCGGTCTTGCGAGCTACGCCGATGGCGAGAAGCGCTACGTTGTGGTACCGCGCACGTGTGCGGTCGGCGACACGTTCATTGTGTCTGAAAATGCCCCTGCAACGACGGGGAATCGTTTGCCGCTCGCAAACATTCCCGTCGGCACGTTCGTCTACAACATCGAATTAAAGCCGGGTGCGGGCGCCCGCCTCGCGCGTGCCGCGGGCAACTACTGTGAAATTGTTGCGCAGGACGCGGGCTACACCCACATCAAGCTCCCTTCGACGGAGGTGCGACGCGTACTTAGTACTTCGTGGGCGTCTGTGGGGGAAGCTTCGAATGAGGAACATCGGCTTGTAAATATCGGAAAGGCGGGGAGAAGTCGCTGGATGGGCGTGAGACCCACGGTGCGCGGCAGCGCGATGAATCCGGTTGATCACCCGCACGGCGGCGGTGAAGGCCGCGCGGGCCGGGGCAGTCGCAGGCAGCGGACACTCTGGGGCAGGCCTGCAGGGAAAGGACAGAAAACGCGCCGGCCGAAAAAGTACTCCAATGTTTTTATCGTTTCGCGCAGAAAGGTTGGAAAACGCGCGTAATTTCTGTATAGTTGCTCACTTGTATGTCCCGATCACTCAAAAAAGGCCCGTATGTCGACGAAAAGCTGATGAAAAAAATCAGCGCCCGAAAGCCTGCACAAGGCTCTATAAAGACGTGGGCACGTGCATCGCAGATCCCGCCGGAGTTCGTCGGCTACACATTTGCCGTACATACGGGAAAGAGCTTCGAGGAAGTCTTCGTGACCGAAGATATGGTGGGGCATCGCCTCGGCGAATTTGCACCGACAACAAAGTTCATCAAGCACGGCGGTCGTATGCAGAAGGAAGCAGAAATGGCCGCAAAGGCTGCTGAAATCACAGCGGCGCAGGCCGCTAAGGCAACTACCGAGGCGGCAAAAGCTCCCGCAGCCCCCAAATAGTCTATGCCCGGTAGTGAAATGTGCCTTAGGCTTACACAAATTATGAAAACAAATAACGAATACATACAAAGTGCAATGAGTGGGAATCGGTCGCTCACGCCGCGGCAGCACGGCATGCCGGCTGCCGCAAAGGCACATTCTACTAACCGGGTATGAAAGCGCTCCTGAAAAATTATCACCAATCGCCGCGCAAAGTGCGGCTCGTCGCCGATTTGATACGTGGCAAGTCGATCGCGGATGCGCGAGCGGCGCTCCTCTATCTTCCCAAAAAATCTTCTCCTGTGCTTGGCAAACTTCTCGATTCGGCTGTCGCAAATGCGCGCAGCCGCGGAGCCACGGCCGAAAATCTTTTCGTAAAAACGATAACGGTCGACAAAGGTGCGGTGCTGCGCCGCTATCGCCCGTTCGCTCGCGGGAGAGCAGGCAGCGTCCGAAAGACAATGAGCATTATTCGGCTTGAACTGGGGACCGCGTCTCCTCCGAATGCAGCTTCGGCGGGCAAAGCCGGCAAAAAGAAATCTTCCTCGAAGCTAAACGCTAAACGCTAAACGCTATTTCTATGACTCACGTTGTCCATCCATACGCACATCGTCTCGGCGTCATCCGCGACTGGAAAAGCCGCTGGTTTGCAAAAACTCCTAAAGAGTTCCGCGTGAATGTGATGGTTGACGCTGCGATACGACGTTTCCTCCGGAAGCGCCTGCGCGGGCACTACATCACCTCGGTGGAGATCGAGCGGAGCGAAAAGCACATCCGATGTTTAATCAAGACCTCGCGCCCCGGTCTTGTCATCGGCCGCGGCGGAGAAGGCTCGACGAAACTCACGAAGGAGATCGAGGAGATCGTCCGCAAGGTGCCGAACGCACCGAAACTCTCGGTGCGTCTCGATATCGAAGAGGTACGCTCTCCCGAGAGTCAGGCGCCTGTCGTTGCCTACATGGTTGCCGAGGGTCTCGAAAAGCGACAGACGTTCCGCCGCGTACTCAAGCAGACCGTCGAGAAAGTGATGGCCAATCGTGATGTACAGGGTGTGCGTATTGCAATTGCCGGCCGCTTGGGCGGAGCGGAGATGTCACGCTCAGAGGAGATAAAGAGAGGCCGCGTGCCGCTTCAGACAATTCGTGCCGATATCGATTTCGCCCGCGAGATGGCGTATCTGCCCTACGGCGTCATTGGCATCAAAGTCTGGATCTATCGCGGAGAAATATTTGCGGACGAGAAAAAGTCCGCCCAAGGCGGATCGGCCTCGGGCCGAAAATAATCTATGCTTGCACCCAAAAAAGCGAAATTCAGAAAATGGCAGACAGGCCGCCGCCATGAGCGCAGGCAGCATGCGCCTGAAACCCGTGGCATCACGGTTGCCTTCGGGGCGTTCGGGCTTCGCGCGATAACACCCGCGCGTCTTACCTCCAATCAGATAGAATCGGCACGTCGTGTTTTGGTGCGCGCAGGCGGAAAGACTGCAAAAGTGTGGGTCCGCGTATTTCCCGACAGGCCGTTCACCCAAAAAGCAGCCGAAGTCGGCATGGGGAGCGGGAAGGGCGACGTCGCAGGCTACGTTGTCGAAGTGCGCCCGGGGAGGGTGATCTTTGAGATCGACGGAGCGCCTGCCGATATGGCGCGCGAAGCGCTGCGTAAAGCCGGCACGAAACTTCCCTTAAAAGCACGCGTCGTTGCGCGACAGTAAGCAAATCGCTATGAAAAAGGTTGAGTACACATCTTGGAGTGCGGAAGATCTGAATAAGGAGATCGCGGAGAAACGCGAGGCCTTGAGGAATTTCCGCTTCGGCGGAGCAGGAAGCCGCACGCGCAACGTTCGTGAAGGCCGCAACCTCCGCAAAGAGATCGCGCGGATTCTCACCGAACTTCGCAGCCGCGAGACGTCACGGCAATAACAGCATATGGAAACCACTCAAAAACAAGGCAAGATTCTTTCGGGAATCGTCGTGAAGGCGGCGATGAAAGACACGGTGACCGTACTTGTGGAGCGCTACGTGATGCATCCGAAATACAAAAAGTACCTGCGGAGAGGGAAGAAGTATCTCGTGCACGATCCGGGGAATAGCGCGAAGGTTGGTGACAAAGTCACGATCCACGAAGCTCGTCCGATCTCCAAGCGGAAGCACTTCGTCATTGTCTCGAGGCCGGACGATCGAAGCTAGAAACTATATATGTTGCAAGATCGCTCACTCGTTAAGATTGCTGATAACTCCGGCGGCATCGTCGGCAGGATCTTCAAGGTCCTCGGCGGCTCGCGAAAGCGCGCCGCGGAGATCGGCGACGAGGTTGTCATCTCGATACAGACCGCCCAGCCGCGAAAGCTCGTCAAGAAAAAAGAGGTGCACCGGGCTGTTATCGTGCGTCAGACAAAACCGTACCGGCGTTCCGACGGCTCCTACGTGCGCTTCGACGAGAACGCCGTTGTCCTGATCGCGGGAACCGGAAAGGAACCGAAGGAGCCGAAGGCGAATCGCGTCTTCGGGCCCATTCCGCGCGAGCTCGCCCTGCGCGGCTATCAGAAAATCGCATCGCTTGCGCCTGAAGTCGTATAAATCTGTATGAAATTACGTAAAGGAGATAAAGTGATAGTAATTGCAGGCAAGGAACGCGGGAAAACCTCGACGATCGTTCGCGTGTTGCCGCAGGAGAATCTCGTAATCCTCGACGGGCTCAATCTTTCGAAGCGTCACCGGCGCCCTTCAGCACAAAATCGCAAGGGTCAGATCATCGAACGCGCGATGCCGATGCACGTATCGAACGTCATGATCGTCGACCCAAGGTCCGGGAAGCCCACGCGTGTGAAATTCAGTCGCGACAAAGAAGGCACTCGTATTCGCATCGCAGTCAAAAGCGGGCAGGAGATCAAATAATCTATGAACGCAACCTCACACAAAACGATGTTCGACGTGATGAAGGGCGATTTTGGCTACACCTCGCCCATGCAAACGCCGCGTGTGGTAAAAATCATAGTTTCAAGCGGTGTTGGCAAAGCCAACAAGGATAAAAAGCGCATGGATCTCATCGTGGATCGCCTTGCACGCATCACGGGCCAAGCGCCCGCACCTCGTGGCGCCAAAAAGGCGATCGCGAACTTCAAATCACGCAAGGGTGACATCGTCGGCTATCAGGTGACTTTGCGTGGCGCACGTGCCGCGGCTTTCTTAGAGAAACTCATTCATATTGTCTTTCCGCGCACCAAGGACTTCCGCGGCCTGAAATCTTCCTCGATCGATGAAATGGGGAATATCACCATTGGTATCAAGGAGCACACGGTATTTCCGGAAACAGCGGATGAGGACTCGAAGGACATATTCGGCCTCGCCGTAACGATCGCCACGACTGCCAAAGACAAGAAAGAAGCCGAAAGCTTTCTCCGCCACCTCGGTCTCCCGTTACGCGAAGCAAAATAAGTTTGACTTCTAACCGTATCTCGCGTATATTTTGCAGGCCTCGCAGGGGGCTTTGTTTTTAAATGATCCTGAGCGTAGTCGAAGGATATCGTAAGAACAAGGTCACGCAGGAAGCTTCCGTAACGTAGTCCGTAAGGACACGTGCAGGAGCTTCAAGCTTCTCCTTTCGCGGCGCACATTCATGGCAAAAAAGTCACTTATCGTTAAGGCAAACCGAAAGCCGAAGTTCTCTTCGCGCACGGTGCGGCGCTGCTTCAAATGCGGCCGGCCGCGCGGTTTTATGCGCGATTTCAATCTCTGCCGTATCTGCTTCCGCGAGGAAGCTTTGGAAGGAAATATTCCAGGAATAAAAAAGAGCTCATGGTAAACGATCCCGTCGCAGATCTGGTTGTTCGACTCAAGAACGCCGCAGCGATCGGCAAGCCGTCTGTTTCGGTACCCTTTTCTAATTTCAAACTTGCGATCGCAGAGACGCTAAAAAACGCGGGCTACGTGAAAACGGTGGAGAAGAAAGGAAAAAAGGTAAAGAAGGTGCTCGACATCACGCTCACCTACAATGAGGGCAAACCGGCGATTTCTGGCGTGAAGCGCATCTCCAAGCCGGGGAGGCGGGTATACCGCGGCGCGCGCGAGCTCTTCGCGATCCGCTATGGTCACGGCGCTCTCATCCTCTCGACACCAAAAGGGGTGCTGACGAATGCAGATGCGCGTAAGCAAAAGGTCGGAGGAGAGGCGCTTTTTGAGGTTTGGTAGTTCGACTACGCTCACTATAAATAATGTATGTCGCGCATAGGAAAAAAGCCAATTCAGATCCCCTCGGGCACCGATGTGTCGGTTGGCTCTGGCGAGGTGATCGTAAAAGGGAAAGGCGGCACACTAAAGCGCACGGTTCATCCGGCGGTTGCGATATCGATTGCAAACGGAGAGGTGACTGTTGCACCCGCATCCGAAAGTCGTCTTGCGCGCGCACTCTGGGGCACGTATGCAGCGCATGTGCGCAACATGATCGCGGGCGTGAATACTCCGTTTACGAAAAAGCTCATTGTGGAGGGTATCGGCTATCGTGCGGAAGTTGCAGGTAAAGCACTGAAGCTTTCGGTCGGTTTCTCCCACCCCGTGCTTGTTCCTGTGCCCGAAGGCGTAACCGTTTCGATCGACAAAGGAACTATCGCGATCGTAGGCGCGGATAAAGAGAAGGTTGGTCAGTTTGCCGCCGCAGTGCGCGCGAAACGCGTACCCGAGCCGTACAAGGGCAAGGGCATTCGCTACGAGGACGAAGTGGTGCGTCGCAAGCAGGGCAAGAAGGCAGCTGTCGCAGCGGCATAACATTTTTCATTTGAGCATATGACACTTGCAATAAAACAACAGAAACGACAGAGGCGGCACCGGCGAGTGCGTGCAAAAGTTTTTGGCAACGCGAAGCGGCCGCGTCTTTCGATTTACAAATCGAACACCGCGCTCCTTGTGCAGATAATTGATGATTCAAAAGGAGCGACCCTAGCGTCAGTTTCCTCGGCGAAGGAATTGGGAAAGACGCCGCTTGAGCGTGCGGAAGCCGCTGCATCTACACTCGCGAAGCGTGCTAAAGAAAAGGGCATCCGCGCCGTCGTCTTCGACCGAGGTGGATTCCAGTATGTAGGGTCGATAAGGGCGTTTGCCGATGCGGCGCGTGCAGCCGGATTGGACTTCTAAATGTATATGACAACTGAACACAACATCGAGGAAGTCGAGGTAACATCGGTCCCTGCGGAAGTATCTGCCGCACCGGAAGAAAAGGCTATACCGGAGGAGCGGCCGGAGCGAAGACAATTCACCCGCGGACGCAGGAGAGGTCCCCGCGGGGAGCGCGGCCGTGGGCGCGACGACCGCCGGAGCGAATTTGCACAGAAGTTGATAGGCATCCGGCGTGTTGCGCGTGTCATGGCGGGCGGACGTCGCTTTAATTTTTCTGCCGCGCTCGTCTTGGGAGACAAAAAGGGGCGCGTCGGTGTCGGCGTCGGCAAGGCAGCGGATACTGCACTTGCGATAGAGAAAGCGACTCGCGCGGCGAAAAGATCCATGATCACGCTGGATCTCAAGGAGGGGAGGAGCATCCCGCACAACGTCGAAGCGAAGTACTGCGCGTCGCGTGTCGAGATCCGTCCCTCGCCGGGACGCGGTCTCGTCGCGGGCTCATCCGTGCGCACTGTCTTGGAGCTCGGCGGTGTGTCGGATGTTACGGCGAAGATCCTCTCGCGAAGCCATAACCCAATCAACAACGCGCGCGCGGCTATCGAGGCGCTGCGAAAAATTTCGAAATAAAACTATGCCCGGTAGTACAATTTCGAATCGCCTTGGTATGAATAATCACCAGACTATGACAAGACAAACCACGTCATCGGTATTACTAAGCGTGCGCAGTTGGAGCCGCGGCAGTAATTATTCGAAATTGTACTAACCGGGTATGCAACTCAACCAATTACATCGTCCCAAAAATCTGAAGCGCGGAAAACAGCGTGTGGGAAGGGGTCAATCCAGCGGCCGCGGCAAACAATCGGGTCGTGGCGGCAAGGGCCAGACCGCGCGCGCCGGTGCGAAGATCCGCCCCGAGTGGCGCGACATCATCAAGAGACTTCCGAAGCGGCGCGGTTTTGGCAAAAACCGCGGGCGTACTGTCGTAGGGACTCGCCCCGACGCACTTGCGCTCTCCGTAGGACGTCTTGAGAAACTCTTTGAATCAGGGGCGACTGTTTCTTCGGCTACGCTCTCGGAGCGTGGCGTCGGGGGGAGGAAATTTCGGTCGGTTAAGATTGTCGGCCCCTCAAATTCGCTCGGGGCAAGCGGTTTTACGAAGAAATTGACTATCAAGGGAATCGCGGTTTCTACGTCGGCCCGCGCGGCTATCGAAAAAGCCGGTGGTAGTATCATGTAACTATGTGGGACGCATTTGTTCGCAAGGTAAGGCTCATCATCGAAGACGAAACGCTACGCAATCGCGTCCTCTTCGTTCTCGGTGCGCTTATCGTCTTCCGCGTTCTTGCAGCTATTCCGATTCCCGGCATTGACGCTGCTGCTCTCGCAAACTATCTCGGAAACAACCAGTTCCTTGGTCTTCTCAACATTTTTTCGGGCGGCGGCTTCTCGACACTTTCTATCATGATGATCGGGGTTTCCCCGTACATCACAGCCGCGATAGTGATGCAACTTTCGACGGTTCTTTCGCCGCGCCTCAAAGCGCTCTATCAGGAGGAAGGCGACGCGGGCCGTCAGCGCTTCATGCAATATTCGCGCTACCTCACGGTGCCGCTCTCGTTCATTCAGGCGTTCGGCTTTCTCATTCTGTTGCAGCAGAACAGCATCGTACCGGCGCTCGACGCTTTGCACCTACTTGCCAACGTCTGCGTTATCGCGGGAGGAGCGATACTCCTGATGTGGATCGGCGAACTTATCACGGAGTATGGGGTAGGAAACGGGGTTTCTCTCATAATCTTTGCTGGTATCGTCGCGGGGATTCCCTCTGCGCTCTCGCAATTCGCGTTTACCTTCGATGTTGCGCAAGTGCCCGCGTATGTCGGATTTGCCGTCGCCGCAGCCGTTATTACGGCCGGCGTTGTCTTCATTACGGAAGCAGAGCGCCCGATACCAGTCACCTATGCACGCCGCGTGCGCGGCATGAAAGTGTTGGGAGGGATCTCCACGTACCTGCCGCTGCGCGTAAATCAGGCGGGCGTGATGCCGATCATCTTTGCGCTCTCAATCCTTCTCTTTCCGCAGATGATCGCCTCCTTCCTTGCCCAAAGCTCCATTCCGTTCATTGCCTCACTTGCCGCCTCTGTCGCTTCGGGACTTGCAAATAACTGGTTGTACGGTGCGCTCTACTTTTTGCTCGTCGTCGTGTTTACCTACTTCTATACGGCGATCACCTTCGAGCCGCATCAGGTTGCAAAGAACCTACAGAAAAACGGCGCCTTTATCCCCGGTGTTCGTCCGGGCGGGACGACCGCCGACTACCTCGGCACGATAATCACGCGCGTCACGTTGGTCGGTGCACTCTTTTTGGGCTTTCTTGCGGTCTTGCCCATTATCCTTCAGGGTATTACCGGCATTACCGCTCTCACGATAGGCGGCACGGCACTCCTCATTGTCGTATCAGTTGTTCTCGATGTCGTAAAAAAGATTGACGCCCAGACGTCTATACGGGAATATTAGACATGAGCACAAAGCAGGTCGTCGTGATCGCCGGTCCTTCAGGGAGCGGCGAAAGTACGGTTACCCAGCGTATCGTCGATCGATATCCGAAGCGCGTGAAGCGACTTGTCACGGCAACGACGCGTCCGCCGCGAGCCGGAGAAAGAAACGGCACCGACTACTATTTTTTCTCGAAGGAGGAATTCGCAAAGCAAGAGGGAAATGGTCGGATTCTCGAATCGACATACATCAAGAATCGTGATACCTACTACGGCACGTATGCGCCTGATCTGGAGAAAAAGATTGCCTCAGGAAACATCGTTATCGTAAATCCTGACCTGGTTGGCGCACGCTACTACAAAGACCACTACGGCGCAGTAACGATTTTCATCGTGCCCGAAAATGTCGACGCGCTCGAGCGAAGGATTCGGGAGCGCTCGCCTGATCTGAGCGAAAAGGAGATCGCGTACCGCAAAGAGAATGCGGTGCGTGAGATGCAAAAAGAGCAATCGTTTTACGATCATGTTGTCGTGAACGCCGACGGAAAACTCGACGCAGCGGTCGAACAGGTCGTGGCGATTCTCAAAAAAGAGGGCTATACTCTCGAGTAATATGGCTCCTGTTACGGTTGCGTTTTTTGGTATTTCCGGAAGTGGCAAGGGCACCCAGTGTGTGCTCCTCGAAGATTATCTCAAGGAGAAAGATCCTTCGCGCGGCGTCGTGCGCCCCGAGATGGGAGACCTTCTGCGCCGGTTCATGCAAAGCGGGACATCGCTAGGCAAGCACATCGCCGAGATCGTTAATTCCGGCGGTCTCGTTCCGTCGTTCATGCCTATTTACATGCTCACCGGCGTTTTGAATGAACAGTTTGATGGCTCGCAGCATTTGATCCTCGATGGAACGTGCAGACGACCCGATCAATCGCGCGCGGTCGACGACATGATGCGGCTTTGGAAACGCGAAAGCCTGCAGGCAGTCGTTCTCAAACTTTCGAAAGAAACGGCGAAGCAGCGTCTCGTCGCACGCGGAAGGGTTGACGATGCAACAGACGAAGCACTCGCGAGCCGCTTCGCGTGGTACGAAGAACATGTCGTCCCTTCAGTCGAGGAGCTTCGCAGTCTCGGATGGACGGTCCACGAAGTCGACGGCGAGTCAGATGTCGAAACGGTCCACAAAAGAATTCTCGCAACTCTCAAGCTTGCATGATTGCGAAGAAGGCCGAAGAAATTGAGATCCTGCGCGAGGGCGGCCGACGCCTTGCACGGCACGTGCGGATTTTGAAAGACATAGTTGCGCCCGGCGTTTCGTCGGCTTTTCTTGAGACGAGGGCGCGAGAGATGGTGGCCAAAGACGGCGACGAAATGGCATTTTTTGGCTATAAGGGAAAGAAAGACAGAGAAGGATTCCCCTCGGGCCTTTGTGTTTCGGTGAATGACGTCATCGTGCACTCTCCCGCCGGCCAAAACGGAAAAGTCATTGAGGAGGGCGATGTCGTCTGCATCGATTTCGGCATCCGGCACCGCGGACTCTACACCGATCACGCGGTCACTGTTATCACAGGAACAGCAAAAAGTCCTGACGACGAAAAACTTGTTCGCGGGACGCAGGAGGCGCTCGCCGCAGGTATTGCGCAGGCGCGTATCGGAAATACAACGGGTGACATCGGCTGCGCAGTTGAGAAAATAGCCGAGAAATACAGCTTCGGATACCCTAAAAATCTCTCGGGTCATGGTGTCGGGAAACAAGTGCACGAAGAGCCGCATATCCCGAACTTCGGCAAACGTGGGGAGGGAGAAAAACTGGTGGAGGGGATGGTGATCGCGATAGAGCCGATGATGACTCTCGGTTCGGGTGAATTATACGTCGACAAAGACGGACATTCGTATCGCACGAAAGACGGTTCCCGCACCGCGCATTTCGAGCACACTGTTTTGATAACGAAAGACGGGCCAGAGATTTTGACGAAGGAATAGGCTAGAATGCGTCCATGACGGACGTACTTCTCATCGGTGGGGGCGGACGTGAGCATGCGCTTGCGTGGAAAATTGCTCAGTCGCCGCGTATTGGGAAGCTCTATATTGCGCCGGGGAACGGCGGCACACGATTGCTGGGCGAGAATATTGCCATTGGTGCGATGGAATTTGAGAAGCTTGCGCAGTTCGCAGAAGAAAAGAAGATTGATCTCACGATATGCAGTGTGGACGATCCCTTGGTAGGCGGCATCGTCGATTTTTTCCAGTCGCGCGGCTTGCGCATTTGGGGGCCGACGAAAGCCGCAGCGCAGATAGAAGGCTCGAAAGCATTCGCAAAACAACTCATGCGCGAGGCAGGCATTCCAACGGCCGACTTTGCGGTTTTTACGAATCACGACGATGCTCTCCACTATGTACACGATCACGGCGTTCCTATCGTTATCAAAGCAAGTGGGCTTGCGCTCGGAAAGGGTGTCGCGGTATGCCGCACCTTGAAAGAAGCCGAGGTAGCACTAAAAGAAATAATGTTAAAGGGAGTTTTTAAGGATTCAGGTACGGAAGTTGTCATCGAAGAATATCTGGACGGGCAGGAGATCTCGATTCACGCGCTCTCTGATGGCAAGACGCACAAGCTTTTTCCTGTCTCACAGGATCATAAGACGATAGGCGAGGGTGATACGGGCAAGAATACCGGCGGCATGGGCACCATCGCACCCGTGCCGTGGCTTGTGCCTGAAGTGCTCTCCGATATCGAAACGCGTGTGGTAAAGCCGGCGTTGGACGCACTTGCTGCACGCGGCGCCACCTTTGCGGGAATTTTGTATCCGGGTATCAAGATGAGCTCTTCGGGAGCGAAAGTCTTGGAATTTAACGCCCGCTTCGGCGATCCAGAGTGCCAGGTGTATATGCGGCTTCTCAAAACCGATATCCTCGATGTATTTGAATCATGTGTGGACGGAACGCTCGTGTCCCAGCAGCTCGAATGGGATTCGGGCTTCGCCGCTAACATCGTCGTAGCCTCCGGCGGGTATCCAGATACATACAAGAAAGGTTTGCCGATCACCGGAATCGAAGAAGCGGAAAAGGTGGAAGGAGTCGTCGTCTTTCATGCCGGTACACAAATGATGGAGAACGTATCTCCATCATTGGTAACATCCGGCGGCCGTGTCCTCGGCGTCTCCGCTCTCGGCGCTATTCTCGAAGAAGCACTCACCCGCGCATACGAAGCGGTCGGCAGAATTCATTTTGAAGGAATGTACTTTCGCCGCGACATCGGCGCAAAAGCCCTACTACTCTGATTCTTTTGGTTTCCTAATTATTACTGCGTAAGTTCCAGCATCCATTTCCTGCGGTCCATCAGTAAGCGGATCTTCGAAATGAATTGGGTTCACGTGATAGTGTTGTCGAAGTCTTTGGACTAATTGCTGGTCAGTTATTAGTCCGCCATCCGACAAATCTATAAGAATTTCTATGCTGCCCCCTAATTTCTCGACCTCTTTTTTAACTTGCCTCAATGGGTATGCATCGGGCGTGTTGGCATTAAAAATAAATAGTTCACCGGTGATGGGTTTTATCAGTTTCACATATCCGTAAATTTCCCCTGCTCGATGTTCCTGAAAAATGCTTCCTTTCGGTTCTGAAAGTAGATTGATCATTTGAACAATGTCGAATGAATTTTTTGCGGCATCGTAAGGAAGGCCGTTGTAAAAATATGTTCTCTCCGGTTTTTCGCTGCGAACATTACGGCTAGTAATATACCAATCCAACTCAAGTAAAGGTCGTTCTTTTTTTACTTCTGTATCTTCGACGAAGCCGTAGGCCTTATCAACTACAAAAAAGGCACGATTTGCCTCTTGGGGATCCTCATTTTCCTTTTTTGGGTAATCAAACTGGCCCGCGCCAAGGCTTAAGAATATCTGTATATCTTTCTTTGTCTCGATGCGTCTGAGCAGTGTCTCGAAGTCTTCCTGCGCGAAAGGAAAGTCAAGATCAAGTAGCGATGTTTCATTATTAGAACCATAAATTGTATAGTGGGCGCGATAAAATCCATCTCTGGTTTTCTCAAGTTTTGTGATTGGGCCAGTGTTTCTGTAAACACCACAGTGAGTAAGTATGCGCTCCGCTTTATCGAACAGTTCCTTATCCTTTATCGGGTCGAGCGTCAGCGTATTTGCTACTGCCTTGGGTGCGTCGCCCGGCCCACTTTTCATATTTGCGAGTATAACACCGCTACTGTCTGCTATACTTTTTGCATGCCTCCGATGTCTATGGAGCAGAAAGTTCGCGCTCCGGCCGAATCGCTGCAAAAATTCAAGTCTCCCGAAGAGGAGCTCGCGTACTTGCGTGAGCGGGTGAAGGAAAAGGAACAGCAGCTTGAGGCTGCACCGAACCGCTTCGAGAGTGACCGCATCGCGAAGCGCGAGGTTGCGGAGTATGCACAGGTGCCGCAGGCAACCGTTCTTCACGAAGCGTATGTGATGCCAGAGCACGAAACAATCCGGCACAAGCTCCGTTTGGAGCCGGAAGTGCACGACGTGCAAATGGACGAACTTTTGAAGATCGTGCAGGAGCGCGGGATCAGGAACGCTCTCTCCGTGTGCGCAAAGCTAAAAAATCCCCACCTTGAAGACGATTTCCACCGCACGCTCGTTGCCTACATTGCCGAAGGTCTTCCGGATATGGGCACGAAGCCTCCGGAAAAAATCCGCCGCGCACTCGACCTCGTGCTTTTCATGGTTGATCCACAGGCGCATGGCGAGCGCGAAAAACAGGACAGTAGCCAGCATCGTCTTGAACAAATCCTTTCGTCCTCCGAACAACTCTATGCAGGACTCGTTTCGCTCATCGCTCCTCACGAGGGTTTTTCGCTCGAGATAGCGGTGCCCGAAGGAACGGAAGCAGCAATTCTCTATCTCGCAGTCCCGCGCCAAAAGAAAGATCTTGCCGAGCGGCTCATCGCTTCTGTGTTCCCGAACGCCCGCATCAATGAGGAGCGCGGCGATTACAACATGTTCAACTACGAAGGCTACCACGCGGGAGCCTACGCAACGCTTGCCGACACGCCCGCGTATCCGCTGAAGACGCCCGAGATGTTCGAGCACGATCCGATGAATGTGCTCCTTGCCGCATTTGCAAAGATAGCGAAGCACGGCGAGGGTGCGGCGCTCCAGATATTGGTCGGCAAAGAGGGTGAGCGGTACAACCTCCACTTCAAAAAGATGATCCGAAGGCTCGAGAAGGGAAAGGCGCTCCATCGCGCGCTCGGCGTGCCGGAAACCGCTATCGGCGAGATGCTCTACGATTTTTCACATATGGCGTTCAAGTCCAAAAAGCAGTTGGAAGACGAGCAGCAGCGGCAATACCGCCGCAATGCTGACAAGGTGGCGAGCGAGGAAATCGAGCGGAAGATAAAGAGCCGCATCGGCCCCACTATAATCCGCCTCGCTGCCTCCGCCCCCACAAGAGATCGCGCGAATGCCATTTTGGAAAATCTCATCGCCCCCTTCAATCAGTATGATGATCCGAAGGGGAACCATCTCGTTTTCAAGAAGATATCGAACTGGCACCTGAACTCGTTCCTGCGCGATTTCACGTACCGGATCTTCGACCACTCGTATGCCATTCCGCTCTCGCTCGCGGAGATCACCTCGATATTCCACTTCACCGCAGAACGTGTGCAAACCTCTCGCGAGCTGAAGAGAAGCTTCGCGAAGCAGGCGCCGGCGCCTGTTGAGATGCCGCCGAGTGGCATTGTGCTCGGGGTGAACCGCTACGGCGCGGAGGAGAGGCCGGTGCATTTTGGTATGAACGATCGTCTCCGCCATTGCTACGTCATCGGGCAAACAGGTACCGGAAAGACGGGGCTTTTGAAGAACATGATCATTCAGGACATCAAAAACGGCGAGGGTGTCGCCTTTGTCGACCCGCACGGGAACGACATTGAAGATGTGCTGGCCGCTATCCCACCGGAGCGGATGAAGGATGTCATCTACTTCGATCCTGCATACACCGCGCGTCCGATGGGGCTCAATATGCTCGAGTATGACCGCGCGCGACCGGAGATGAAGACGTTCGTGGTCGACGAAGTGTACGGGATCTTCCGCAAGCTCTATGCCGACGTGCCCGAAGCGTTTGGTCCGATGTTCGAGCAGTACTACCGCAATGCTGTGCAGCTTGTTGTCGAGGACCCCGACACCGGAAGTACGTTCGTAGAGATTCCGCGTGTGTTTGCTGATACCGCATTTCGCAATCTCAAGCTCGCGCACTGCAAGAACCCCATCATCGTGCAATTTTGGAAAAAGATCGCCGAGCAGGCGCAGGGTGATCCATCGCTCGAGAACGTCGCGCCCTATATCACCTCGAAGTTCGACGTCTTTCTCACGAACGACATCATGCGGCCGGTCGTTTCGCAGGAGAAATCGGCATTCGATTTCCGGAAGATCATGGATGAGAAGAAAATTTTTCTTGCCAACCTCTCAAAAGGGCGTTTGGGCGAGCGCAATACCTCTCTCCTCGGTCTTATCCTCGTCTCCAAATTTTTGCAGGCGGCCTTTTCCCGCGTGGACACCAAGGGCGATCTTCCGATTTTCTACCTCTATATCGATGAGTTCCAGAACTTTGCAACGCCCTCGATCGGCACGATCCTATCCGAGGCTCGTAAATACAAGCTTTCGCTCGTGATAGCGCACCAATTCATCGCGCAGCTCGACGAAAAGATCCGCGACGCGGTCGTGGGGAACGTTGGCACGAAAGCGGCATTTCGGGTCGGCACGACGGACGCAGAGTTCTTGGAAAAACAGTTCCAGCCGATCTTCGGTCAGTCGGACCTTGAAAATCTCCCGAACCGACATGCTGTATTGGCGCTTCTCGTGAATGGTGTCCCTGCCCGCCCATTCTCGATCCAGACGGAGAACCTGCCGCCCTTTGACTACAGCAAAGTTCCTCCCATCAAAGAACTCTCCTACCAGACCTACGGACGTGACAGGGAAGAGGTGGAAGAGGAGATGCGCAAAAAGTTTGAAGCAAGCTATGGTAGACCATCTGCTCCGGATCTTGGCGCAGCACTTGGAAATCTTCCCGATCCCGCCTCTCTCTATCAATAGTTTTTGAGAAAAAAACGTGCTAGTGTACTGAACAATGAAGCATCCGAAAGAAGAAAGAACACTTGTACTCATCAAGCCCGATGCCATCCAGCGGGCGCTCATTGGCGAGATCGTTCGCCGGTATGAACGACTCGGTTTGAAACTAATCGGCCTCAAGATGGTTGTCCCGACCGCCGAACACGTGGAAGGGCATTACACGCTCGATCCCAGCTGGCGGAAGGTAACGGGCGAGAAAACCATCGCGAGCTACCGTTCCCGCAATTTGCCGCCTCCTTCGGAAGACCCGCTCGAGATCACGGCAAAAATTCTCAAAAACCTCAAGAAATACCTTACCTCCGGCCCCATTATTTGCATGGTGTGGCAGGGCGCGCACGCAGTGGAACTGGTTCGCAAAATAACGGGTGGCACCGAACCGCGTACCTCTCCCGTCGGCACGATACGGGGGGATTTTGTTGTCGATTCATACGTAATGTCGGATGCAGACGATCGCGCAGTGCGCAACCTCATCCATGCATCCGGCTCTATCTCCGAAGCCGAGATGGAAATTCCGCACTGGTTCGAAAAGAAGGAACTCATCGACTACAAAGTGACACACGAAGATATTCTCTACGAAAAGGAACTTCGTGGCATACTTCCCTAAATAAAGGAGGGCGCCTCGATCGGAAGCATTTCTCTCTCTAATAGCGAGTGGGCGTGAGCGTTTTTGGAGTCTTCGCGCAGGCCGACGGGCCGAGCGGGAGCAATTTTTCAGTAGAAAAATATGCGACTCCGAATCGCTCACGCCCACGAACGAACCCCTTCTTCACATTTGCTTCCGATTGGTAGTGGTATACACTTATTCTAGCGGCCGGTACTTTAAACCTGCTTGGTTCAAGTAAGGGATTCCGATATCGTTTCGGGCAATTGCGCTCGAAACTGGGGAAACCCACCTGGATTCAAACCCCAGGCTTGCCGTACCTGCCGCCCCGAAAAATCCGCCACAAGGCGGATTTTTGGGTTAAAATACTCATCCATGCAAAGGACGTTGCTCTTTATGCAGTTCGCGGTGGTCGTTGCCCTTGCGACGCTGCATATTTTTGCACTCGAGAACGATTTGTACTGGAAGTTTCAGTGGTTCGATCTCATGACACATTTTCTTGGTGGCATGTGGGCAGCCCTTTTCTTCTATTGGATCGGTTTCAGCGTTGGTCGCGCATCTAACCTTCTTCTTGCGATCGGAGGGGCATTGTTGCTTGGCCTCATGTGGGAGTTCTTTGAACTTGCTGCTGGTATATCAAACGCACCGAACTACGTTTCGGATACTCTCATTGATCTTTTGATGGACGTTGTGGGAGCAATGTTCGTAGCAATCGCGGTGAAATCCATACTTCTCGTGCGTCGCGAATACAATTCCTAAAGAGATGTTATACCCCGTGAGATAGCACCGCTGTATCTCATGGGGTATACTTTTTCCAATGTCGAGCAAACGTGTGATGCATCCGAATCATGTGGCAGTGCCGCGAAATTTCTGCCGGCTTCCGGGAAGTTTCGGTGTCGTAAAAATATGTGTCTCGGGCGCGGCCGAGACCGGTTACTGCGGACTTGATGCCTTCGAGAAAGCCAAAGAGCTCGGTCGCGAAATCGCCAAACAGGGGTCGATCATCACGACCGGCGCAACAACCGGATTTCCCTTGTATTCTGCGATGGGCGCAAAAGACGAGTGCGGTTTCTCGATTGGTTTCTCGCCCGCGGCGACCGAACGGGAGCACGTGGAAGTTTACAAACTTCCTCTTGATTACATGGACGTTGTTGTCTACACAGGGTTTGGCTACGCAGGCCGTGACCTTCTTCTCGTGCGATCCTCCGATGCAGTTGTCATCGGTTGCGGGCGCATTGGCACCCTAAATGAGTTTTCAGTCGCGTTTGAGGACCGCCGCCCGATAGGGATTCTCGAAGGCTCGTGGAAAACCGATGAGATCCTCCGTCAGATTATCGATGCGGCGCACCGGCCGAACAACAGTATCATTTATGATTCTGACCCGAAGGCGATGGTCGAGCGTCTCGTAGAGATGGTGATGAAGGATAAGGAGAAAACAAATCTGGTTTTCAACAACCACGACCAATGGAGCGCGACGGGGAAAAACGCGGAGTATATACTATAGATGCCATATGAAATCACCGACGATTGTCTATGCGATTGTCGGACTCTTTGTGGGAGGGTTTCTCAACTATATTTTGACCGGCGGCTCTACCCAAATGGGCGATCTCCTGACCGGCGCGATCTTCGGCCTTGCGATCGGACTTTTTCTCGGGATCGCAAAATACAATATCCTCGACAGGAAATAGTCTGGGGGTTAGGCGAGATTCTTCACGATCCGCTCAAATGCGGCAGGATAATCTTTCGCAAGTGTTGCAAGTGACTTACGATCAAGCCCGATTTTATTTTTTTTGAGAGTGGCGATGAGTTTGGAATACGAAAGCCCAAGCGGCCGGACTGCAGCGTTGATGCGAAGCGTCCAAAGATTCCGGAATTCACGCTTCTTCGCTCTGCGATGCCTGAATGCGTAGGATCCGGCGTGAAAGATTGCCTCACGCGCAACACGTTCTTTCTTCGAGCGGTCGAAGCGGTAGCCCTTCGTCTGCGCAAGAATATTCTTGCGTCGCTTGGTCTTCGTCACACCTCTTTTTACCCGTGCCATAAAAATTAGAAGAAAGAAGACTTGAAGCAAGAAGTAAGAACTAACGGGGAAGGAAACGGCTTCGGTCGAGGTTAGAGAATTGGCCGTTCAGCCTTTGGGAGCGGCGGCGGCGCTGGCGGCCGGTGCCGCTTTCTTTCGCGTTAAAGTGGTTGTGGCCTGGGACGCGTGCGACGATCTTGCCTTTGCGCGTCACCCGCAGGCGTTTCAAGAATGACTTGTTGGATTTCATACAAAAGCCGCTTTCTAGCGGCCGGACCATTATGCCTGAATCAGCTCCAGTTTGCAACCTTTACGCGCTTTCTGCTTCTGATGCCGGCACGGCTTTCGGGGCGGGTTTTGGTACGTTCTTTTTCGATGCATCTCTTTCGAGAACGACCGAAAGACCCTTCGGACTTTTCTGTATCTCTTCGGCGATCTTGTAGCTCTCGGGAATGATCGCGAGAAAGCGCTCAAGGCGCTCCTTGAGAAATTTGAATTCCATGTACTTGTAGCGTCCCCAAAGGAAAAGGTCTACCTTCACGCGGTGTCCCTCTTTCAGCCACGCGGCAGCTTTCGATGCCTTGATGTGCATGTCGCGCTCCGACGTGCCGATCTTTACCTGCGTTACCTTCGTCTCCGTCACGTGTGCCTTCGACTTCACCTCCTTTTCTTTTTTCTTGAGTTCGTACTTGAACTTGCCGTAGTCAGTGATCTTCGCGACCGGTGGTACGGCATTCGGCGAGATCTCGATAAGATCGAGCCCCAGTTCGACTGCCTTTGCGATCGCGTCTCTGGTCTGCATGACACCGAGATTGCCTCCCTCGGGTCCGATGACACGCACTTCGCGCGCGCGAATGCCCTCGTTCATGCGGATGCGTTCTTTCTCCGCCTGCGATGTGTACTTCGTGAATCCCATTTGGTGCGGGTACTATAGCACGGAGTGAAGAAATCTACAGGAGAACATCACTCTGCCCATTCGTCGTATTCACCTTCAACGGGGACAGGTCTTCCGAATGGTCGCAGGTATGCGAGTACACGAAGAAGCGTGTCCTTCATGGTTGCGAGTGTTCGCTGGAGGGCAGAGAGTTGCTGCGGCTGATACTCGGCTTGGCCATAACGGAGGTCGCCTGAAACAAATGTTTGTTGCGAGGCTGGCGGCATGTATGGGCTGCCGCCTTGTACCTTTGTGCTCGCCGGATTGCTTTCGTCTTGAAGTGTCGCAATATCTTCCCCACTGATGGCGAGTTCGAATAAGAGGTCGCTTACGGTGCCCGATGGCGTGGAGGTTGGTTCTGCAATGAGTCCGATTTGGTCGATCGCCGAGAGTGCGCCCGTGGTCGTCGAGGCGCAGGTATTACTTGAAGCAGAGCAGCCCGCTGGACACTTTTGGTATACTTGATCAACACACGTGCTGCTGCGGTAATAGTAGGTGCTGTTCGAACAATAGAACTGCGGCGGACACGTGCCTGCCGCATAGGGTGTCGTGTTTTGCATGCCGAGCTGCGGTGGTTGCTGGAGCTGCGGCTGCTGACCTTGTGCAAGTGGTTGTTGGGCTCCTCTGTTTGCAATTGAAGAACACGGGACTTGCCCGCCACCCGGGAGCGGGCACATCTGTTCTTGTTGCGGACTCAGCATGTTGCGCACCTGCTGACCCAGGCCGAGCGGCGTTGCGGCGCCGCCCATGTCTTGGGGCGAAAAATTTGGGTCAAAACAATTTGTTAAAGGTACACTTCCACATGTTGACTTTCTGCGTGCACGGCTGTGCGAAAGGGGAACAAAGTGTACTTGGTCTCTGGACCTAAGATAGAAATCGATTCCAAACTGGCAGCCGTTATTCCATAACCACGGGTAGTTATTACTGTTTACGTCAATCGCTATGCCGCGAGGGTGCTCGCATTGAGCTCCATGCGTACAAGCAATTCCACCGCCATTTAAATAACTTCTCGCATATTGATTTTGTTTTTGGGGAGTCCGATAACCTTCGTTGATACATAGTGATATTCCGTTTTGCTGCGCGAATCTCAGAAACTTCGCTGCACACGATGCAAACTCTGGGTTGAGTTCTCTGATAGTTGTGTCTGGTCCAGCACCTCCGTAGTCTCCGCCGTTGGGACAAAGAATACTTCTCAAGTACTGTTTCGCCTGGCCACTGTCCAGAACAGCTGTTTTAAAATCACTCGGGCATCCCTTTACTCCTGCCGGAGCACCCGCTGAAACCTCGGCCGATGTTGGCAGTCGAGGATTATCACATGGGAGGCCATCTGTATCCGCAATTGAGAAGTGTGCATAGGAAACAATAACTGCAAACAAAAACCCCGCTCCAGCGACCAGAACTCCACGGGATTTTGAATACATAATGTCAAGTATACCGAAGAAAAGTCTATCGATTTTTTGACTTGTGGACGCGGTTTACGGAAGACTCTCGCAGACCTTTCCGTCGCCGTCAGCGTCGAGTTTGTGGATGTCGTTCCCGCTGCCACCGCACGATTCGAATGCTGTTTGTGCCTCTGCCTGTGTCGCGAAGTCGCCGCAATTGTACGCGTTTCTTGAGCATTCATATTGAGCGTTTGGAGTCGTGTTACTGAAAACTGACACCTGACCACTGACACCTGATTCAGTGCACGCGTCATCGGCCCAGAGGCCACGTTTCTCGAGACGCGCCTTGTCTTCTGCCGTCTTGAAATCCGCCTGATATTTGTATGGGAGATTGTAGGTATATTCATGCCCGTAACCTTCGACGATGAGATACTCTGCAACATTCATGCCACTTGAGAGGAAGGCGTAGGCGAGAAGTCTGCCGTACTTGTCCAATTCTCCTTGCGTTGGATCGGTTTCGAGCCGCACCGATGAGCTCGCCATAATTTGTTTCGCCTTCTTGGACGCTTCTTTCCCAAAGCACTGCACCGGCTTTCGCGGATCGACGGTTTCCGGCGTATCGAGTCCGATGAGCCGTACGGTCACGTTTTTTCCATCTTTCAAAATAGCGAACGTGTCGCCGTCGATAACTTTTGCGACCGGATACCACCGGTATTCCGAACTGTCCGTTGTGGATGTAGTAGTTGCTGTTTCGAGCAGGGGAGTCGGAGTTTCGCTGGCGCGCTCCGGCACATTAGACGTGGCTCCAAAGTAAAACCCGAGTGCAAATGCGACGATGAGTCCGGCGAGAATAAAAGCAGGTACTCTCATCCCGACATTGTAGCGAAAGAGCTTCGGCGGTACTATGCCTGTACACACGAAATGGCATGGGAACGAACCCTATAAAATATGATATTGATGGTATCTCGATGCGCGCTGAGCGTAGAATGCGTTTTTGCCTGTTGCGAGAGCAACAATGCCATTTCGTGTGACAGGTATGACGCGAATGGCAGAACTCGTTCGTCTTGAAACCGCGGATGAAGGGACTCTTCGCGATATCAATGCTCTGTTGAAAGAACTTTCACAGTCGCCCGAAAAGAGAGAATGTTCGCTTGAGTTGTTGCAGATGATTACGAAAAGCCCGGAATCAGAATTATGGACGGTGCAAGAGTCTGGCTCGATACTTGGCATGGCAACGCTCGTGGTCGTCATGAAGCCGGGAGGAATTACGGCACGCGTAGAAGATGTTGTCGTGCACGAGAACGTGCGGGGGAAAGGGTTTGGGCGGATGCTCATGGAAAAGGTAATCGAGCGAGCGCGCGCGCGAGGTGCCACGATGGCACAGCTCAACAGTCGTCCTTCTCGTGGAGCAGCCAATGCGCTCTACCAGAAACTCGGTTTCAAGAAACACGAAACGAATTCGTATTACCTGAACCTCTAAAAAGCGGGGCGCGCCGGAGAACAACTCTCCGCCGCGCCCTCGAATGTCGCAGTCTTTGTTGGCCTCAGTTGGCTGGAGCACTAATTGTGTCGAGCCCCTTGAGTCTTTCGACCGCGTTTGCGAGTCGGTTATCGGCCTCGTAGTGACTCTTCGGAAATCGATCGCGTGCATCGCGTAATTCTCGTGTTACCGCTTGCGTCTCACCGGGGAATATCCCGCCGGTGGTGATATTAACGGTCTCTACAAGCCGGCAAAGAGCACAGAAATCGGATGGGGTCTCCATTTTGAAATAGGGATTAGCTTGTCCGAAAAGACGCGCCACAGCTAACATTTTCATGGAATTGCTCCCTAGCTTTGTGCGGCAGCAGTACACCACGTACTGCGCTTTAACCACTATCTATTGTCTCAAACAGAGAGTCAACGCGTGACCGCGAGATTCTTATCGCGTACGATGAGTATTTCATGCGATACGTTTCGACCCGGGGAAAGGTAGAGCCGTTCGACTTCGCTCACGACAAGCCGAAGGGGTTTTCGGAGATTTTGCTTGAAGGGCTTGCGGCCGATGGGGGTTTGTACGTACCGGAAGCATACCCGCAGGTTTATGCAGATGAACTTACCGCGATGCGCAGGATGACATATCCGGAGCTTGCGTTCGCGATACTCTCGAAATATGCGGACGATATTCTGGCAGACGATTTGCGAAGCATCGTGAACGAGACGTATACGAAAGAAAACTTTGGAAGTGAAGAGGTTGCTCCGATAAAAAAGCTTGAAGAGAATTTTTATCTCCTTGATCTTTGCCAAGGTTCCACGCTCGCGTTCAAAGATATGGCGCTGCAATTTCTCGGACGCTTGTTCGAGTATGCGCTTGAGAAAAAAAAAGAAACGCTGAATATCCTCGGCGCAACATCAGGTGACACAGGCTCTTCGGCTGAATATGCGATGAGCGGGAGACGCGGCATGAATGTTTTCATGCTTTCACCGCTCGGGCGTACGAGCGAGTTCCAGCGCAGGCAGATGTATACACTGCAGGACAAAAATATTTTCAACGTCGCCATCCGCGGCACGTTCGACGATTGTCAGGACATAGTGAAGCAGATAAACGGGGACGCGGAATTCAAAAAGAAATATCACCTCGGCGCGGTGAATTCGATCAATTGGGCGCGGATCGCCGGGCAAGTCGTCTACTATTTCTGGGGGTACTTTAAAGCCACGAAGACGAACAGCGAGTCAGTTTCGTTCTCTGTGCCGACGGGAAACTTCGGCAACATCCTCGCAGGGTATGTCGCAAAACGCATGGGATTGCCGATTAAACATCTGATTCTTGCGACCAATGAAAACAACGTGCTCGAAGAGTTTTTCAAAACTGGTTTGTATCGCCCAAGAATCGGGAAGGAAGTGCATGCAACCTCGAGTCCTTCGATGGACATTTCCAAGGCTTCGAATTTCGAGCGGTATGTGTTCGATTTCGTCGGTTGTGACGCGAAGCGCATTTCGGAGCTTTGGGGGAATTTGAACAAAAAGGGCTCATTTGAGATTTCCAATAGTGAACGCACACATATCAGTGAAGATGGATTTATCGCCGGTTCAAGCACGCATGCGAATCGGCTTGCGACAATTCGTTCTATCTTAGAGAAGTACAATGTTCTTATTGATCCGCACACGGCCGACGGTGTAAAAGTAGGACTCGAACACCGCGAAAGAGAAGTTCCTCTTGTGTGTCTCGAAACTGCGCAGCCTGTGAAATTTGCCGCAACCATCCGCGAGGCCACAGGCCAAGAGACAACGGTGCCCACGCGCTTTGAGAAGTTTCGTGATTTGCCGGAACGATTTACCGCTCTTGATCCAAATACCAATGAAATCAAGGCCTTTATTGCCTCGGCGCTTCATTGACCCCTCCACATATTTGTGGCCTAGACAGGTGCTCGACCTTGCTCTTTGTATAATCAAACTATGAATAAAGCGGTTGTCATCGCGGCTCTTCTTGTAGTGCTTGGGGGCGGCTATGCGCTTTATAAAGGATTAACGCGACTGCCGGCTGTTTCGAATATCCTGCCCGGGGTCCAAGTCGCGACTGCGACGGAGCGTGAGGATACGGATACGTTCACCGTTGATGCAAAGTATCCACAGTTCGGGATCGCTTCGATCGACGCGGATATTAAAGCAACTGTTGAAGGTGCGGTAACAGAATTCAAAAATGACACGGCCGCAGGTCCGCCTCCTCCTGATTCGGCAGTCACGCAGTATGAGTTTCAAAGCATGTTTGATTTAGCATACGTCGGCGCGGATGTGGTAAGTGCTAAGCTCGTCGTCTCGACGTACATGGGAGGAGCACATTCCAACGCAGCCATCTATGGACTGAATTACAATCGGGAAACGGGGAATAGACTTACGCTCGACGACGCGCTTTCGATGGTCGGTCTCTCACTCGAGGAAGTCGCAGAGAGAGCGAAGACAGAGCTTAATGCCAAACTCGGTACCGACATTATTTCCCCAGAAGGCGCAGACCCGACACCGGAGAATTACAGCACATTCATTGTGAGTCCAGACCAGGTAACCTTTATCTTTCAGGTATATCAAATTGCGCCATACGCTGCCGGTCCGCAGGAAGTTTCGTTTGCACGAGTTGAGTAAAAAAAGTTCACCTTTTCTTCATGTGAAATGGGTAGTGTCAGAACATATGAGACACAAGCTTCACATTCGTGCATTTTTCAGAAAAGATTCAGAGCATAGGCAGGCAAAAGTCTACGATCCTCCAGTGGAACCTGATCGCGTGTTGGATACCGAGCACAATGAGATTGTGCCGCCCGAGGGGCTCTCGAGAAAGCCACTAAAGAAAAGGTTGTTTCGAGCGATGATCAAGGGTTGGAAGTCCTTCACCCCGTATTCGTGACACCTCGGTTGTTTAGGTGAGATGCGGGAAGAAGGTTAGAACCTATGAATAAAGAAATGAGTGGGCGCGACCGAAGCCGCGCCCAAATTTGTTTTGTTCAAAGCGGCAATCTAACCGCTTTGTATGTTGATCGAAGATCCGAAGGTGAAAAGACGATCTGTCCGACCGTCATTCGCTTCGAGCGGAAACCACCCGCACACGCGTTGAAGAGGTACTCGTACTTGCGGTACTCCTCCAGCCCGTACTTGGCGATGATAGCTGCACGATTTTTGCGCAGATTTTCATACCAAGCCATGAGCGTCTTGTCGTAGTCCTCGCCGAAGTACTCCTCGTCGAGAATATAGAGTACACCCTCGGCGTCTCGACGCAGGCGCCCCAACTCGACGAACATACCGCCAGACCAAATGTACTTGTCGGTCCACGGATCTCGCGTCGCTCTTCTAGTGAGGTCGACGATGCCTTGCAGGACAAACAGTCCGTCTGGAGGAAGCACGTCTCGCACTTTTTCAAGGTACTCACGGTAGTGTCTCCGTCCGACGTGCTCGATCATGCCTATCGAAATGACCCGGTCGAACTTCTCATCGAGGTCGTGGTAGTCCTGGCGGCGGAATTCAACAGGCAAATAACCATAGGTCTTACGGGCATGAGCTAGTTGCTCCTCTGCAACGTTGATTCCGACCCCTCTCACTCCGAAGTTCTCTGCCGCGTAAGCCAAGGTGCCGCCCCATCCGCACCCAATGTCGAGAAGGCGTTGTCCCTGTTGCAGTTGTGCCTTGCGACACACGAGGTGCATTTTCTGCACTTCTGCATCGTCCACGGTCGACACTCCGTCCCATCGCAGACACGTGTAGTTGTTGTGTTTGCCAAGGAACGTGAAGAAGAAGTTGCGGTCGAGGTCGTAGTGCGATTCAGCGCCACGACGAGAGTAGATCTTGCTCCGCAAGCCCATGAGTGCCTCACGAAGCTTGATACGCCACACTCCTGCACGCGGCATCAGATCTGTGAGGCCTGAGCCGAGGAATTTGCAAAAGAACATGTCGAGTCGTTCGCAGCCCCACCATCTCTCGACGTAGGATTCCCCAAGTCCGATGGAGCCCTTCAGCATAAAGCGAAGATAGAATCGCTCGTCGTGAATTTGCGGATCCCATGGATTGGGACCATTGCACTCGATTCCAGCCCCCCGAAGGAAATGCTGGACGACGTGCTTTGCCATCATGGCAACCTCCTGGGTTGAAGCCGGATACTATTGTCCGAACAGAGCATATCACGCTACACAAAAAACAATCCAATCTCCAGCTCTTTCAAAAGTTCTGTACCGTTCTATGTCGGTACCTGCTAGAGAAGATGTTTGCGAGCGAACGCAAAACCGGAGCCTTGTTTTAAGTATTTTTCGAACTTGAGAGCCAGTTGTTTAGTCGGAAAGGCACAAAACCATTTCAGTACGTAGGGACGTTTCGAATTAGAATATTTTGCTTTGCCACTGTTATGCTCAGCAACACGTTGTTTGACGTTCTCGGTTGAGCCAACGTAAAGGCTCTCGTCCTTCCTACTTTGTAAGATGTAAACGAAGTACATTCGTGAATTATAGCTCTGCTTCGCATAAAGCTTCGCAGAACAGGTCCTACTTCGCTCCTGACGGAGCTACGAAGGACACTGCTTCGTTGCAAACAAAAATAGCTACCCTATGTCGAGCAGCTATTGTTGTGCCAGTGCTTGCACTGCGAAGCCTTGGCGAAGCAGTGGAGGTGGGGGGAATTGAACCCCCGTCCAGAGAAAAACAGTATGTATGCTTCTACGATGCGTAGATCATCTTGAGGTTTAAATAGCGCGCGTAAAAGATGAACCAAATCGCGCGATATCGAGTCCTTGTCTTAGATATCGTTTGGACATTCGACATCAGTGCTTGAGAGAAGTGACGCCCGACGGATTCTACTCAAGCGTCGAATCCGTGGACGGCCTGTCGAGGCTGTTTTAAGCGTACGCAGGCGCAAATGCTACTTTGTTCGCATTTGAATTTGTGCAGCGAGTTTGGAAAGCGTGCTGCAGCTTTGCATGCACACACATATGTCGATTTCCCTGTCGAAGCCAGTCACCCCCGAAAAGCGCACTTCACTTCGCTTTTCACGAACGGCTGACCTCTCAATATTTCTTTTTCAACGTGCGTTCGATCCGGCGTTTCTCCTCGCGGGCCCGTATCGTATGACGTTTGTCTTCTTTTTTCTTTCCGCGGGCTATCGCGATCGCAAGCTTCAGTAGTCGCCCGCGATTGTACACCGAAATTGGCACGATTGTCAAGCCTTTTTCTCTCTCCGCAGAGGCGATACGGGCAATTTCTTTCTGGTTAAGCAGCAGTCTGCGGGCCCGCTCTGGATCATACGAGCTCGGCGCATTCATGATTTGCCATGCCGGAATAGACGCGCCCACAAGATATGCTTCGCCGCCGCGCGCGATGACGCGCGCACCCTTGAGGGAGCCTTGTCCGGCACGGAGCGATTTTACTTCAAAGCCGAGCAATTCGATACCGGCCTCGATCTCCTCGAGGATAGTGTAATCAAGATAGACCTTTTTATTTTCAATGAGTGCCATACAGAAATGTGCGCGCGCCTGCCCCGTAGCCAACGCGGAGCGTTGTGGTACTGGGGTTCTCTATCAGTGCCATTCCGACACTATACCGCTCTCGGGCAACTTATGATATAACTCGCAGGTCATGGCAAATCAGACGGAACAGAGCCAAAAACCGCGCAAGGAGCGCGGTCCGAAAGGTCCACAGGGACCTTCTATCTGGATGCAGCTTGCGATGGCCTTTGCGGTGTTTCTCGTGCTCTCGACCGGCTACTCGCTCCTGCGCGAATACATCTCGCCCCAGAGCGAATCTGTGCCACTTTCACAGATCGCGATCGACATAGAGGCCGGAAAAATTTTGACCATCACAGTCGAGGGGGACAACGTTACGGCTGAATACAAGGATGAGACGACGAAGACCTCGCGGAAGGAGACAGAGGCGTCGTTCACAGAGACACTCAAGAATTACAATATTTCCGAGGAGAGCATTGCTGCAGTCGCGATCGAGATACGAGATGAGGGCGGCGTGCGTTTCTGGTTCCTTACACTCGCGCCCCTGATCCTCCCCATCGTCTTACTCTTTGGGATTATATGGTTCCTCTCGCGTCAGATGCGCGGTGCCGGCATGCAGGCATTTACCTTCGGCCGCTCCTTGGCGCGGCTCATCTCGCCGGAAGACCACGCGCAGCGTGTCACGTTCGCAGACGTTGCGGGAGCAAAGGAAGCGAAAGAGGAGCTCACGGAGATCGTCGACTTTCTCAAGAATCCAAGGAAGTTCATCCAGATCGGTGCGCGAATTCCGAAAGGCGTGATCCTGATGGGTGCGCCCGGTACGGGGAAAACGCTTCTTGCGCGCGCGGTCGCGGGCGAAGCCGGTGTGCCGTTCTTCACAATATCGGGCTCGGAATTCGTTGAGATGTTTGTGGGTGTCGGGGCTTCGCGCGTGCGCGACCTTTTTGAAACGGCAAAGAAAACGGCGCCCGCCATCGTCTTTATCGACGAGATAGACGCGGTCGGGCGCGTGCGTGGTACCGGCGTTGGCGGCGGCAACGACGAACGCGAGCAAACACTCAACCAGATCCTCGTCGAGATGGATGGCTTCGAGCCCAACGAAAAAGTGATCGTGATGGCGGCAACAAACCGCCCCGACGTACTCGATCCCGCGCTTTTGCGGCCCGGCCGCTTCGACAGGCGCGTTACGATCGACCTTCCCGACCGGAAGGACCGCGAAGAGATCTTGAAGGTTCATGCACGTCAGAAACCGCTTGGTCCCGACGTAAAACTTGCGGTCATTGCCGAGCGCACTCCCGGATTTTCGGGCGCAGATTTGGGGAACCTGATGAACGAGGGAGCGATTCTTGCGGCGCGCGAAAACAGGAAGGAGCTGGCGCAGTTCGACCTCATCCGTTCGATCGAGAAGGTCATGCTCGGGCCCGAACGCCGCTCTCACGTGCTCAACAAAAAGGAGAAGGAGATAACGGCGTACCACGAAGCGGGACACGCACTCATCTCATCGGTCTTGCCGTACGCAGATCCCGTGCACAAGATCTCCATCATCAGTCGCGGCCGCGCGGCAGGCTACACGCTCAAGCTTCCGTTTGAAGACAAGAAGATGCAATCACGCAGAGAATTTCTCGACGACATTGCAGTTTCGCTCGGCGGCTACGTCGCAGAAAAGATGGTGTTTGACGATGTGACGACGGGCGCTGCCAACGACTTGCAGGTCTTGAGTGCGATCGCGCGGGACATGGTCACCCGCTATGGGATGTCGGAGAAAATGGGCACGATCGCCTACGAAGCCGGGCAAGGACGCACACTTTTCGGAGCCGGTATTGAGAGCGGAGAAATTTCGCAGGAAGTTGCCGCACAGATCGACGCAGAAGTGAAGCGCATTATCGATGCGGCGCACAAAAAGGCAGAAGGCGTTTTGAAGAGACACCGGAAGGCCTTGGATGCGATCGCGGAGAAGCTTATTGAGATAGAAACCATCGAGCGCGACGACTTTGAAAAGATTCTTATCGCGCACGGCATCACGCC
The DNA here is from genome assembly GCA_016186695.1 of Candidatus Kaiserbacteria bacterium. Classification (GTDB taxonomy): domain Bacteria; phylum Patescibacteriota; class Minisyncoccia; order Phycocordibacterales; family UBA2100; genus UBA10103. The sequence goes on from JACPLC010000001.1 coordinate 98,551, forward strand.
AAAGAAAAAGGAGGACATCGAACATCAGCCACTCGCGTAAGAACAGCGCTAGCGCGCGATTTGCCAGTGTATCGTTTCGTTGCCAAGGCCGCGTTGCACATGACCGACGGGCCAGACGTTCTCCCCTTCTTCGGTAGTAACCGGCTCGGTTACTTGCCAATCTTTTTTCACAAGCGTGGTCGTCTCTTCGCTCGGCGCAAAACTATAGAAACTCGGGCCATTGACCGACAAGAAATTCTCAAGCTTGTCCAGTGCCCCGATTTCGTCGAAGACCTGTGTGTAGAGTTCTATAGCAACGGGAGCACTGAAGACGCCGTAGGCTCCGGGCGATGCAAATTTTTTGGACTCGGGGTGCGGTGCGGAATCAGTTCCGCGGCTTGCAGCGAAGCAGCACATGTGGCTCCGCCTCTTCGCGGGCATAAAGAAGGTGGTGGGGCGTTATCGTCGCAACGAGCCGGCCTTCTTCGCCGTTCTTTTCGATAAAGTCTGCTGCGGTCGCCGTCGAGAGATGCTCGAGAGAAACTTTCAGCTTCGGGAATTCGTCGAGGAGGCGGGGAAGGATGTCTTGTATGAACAGCCGCTCACTTTCATACGGGTCTTCTTCTTCGCCTGCTTCATTCACATGCACTTCGCCGTGGAGGAGCAGCGGCATGCCAAGCTCTTCCATTTTTTTCAACACCTCCTTTGCTTCGAGGATCGAACGATACCCCCACTGCGAATTCGTCGTCGCGCCGTAGGGGTATGACTTTACTGCATACACCTTGCAGATTTTTCCCTCCACACCCTTTTCTATTTCTTCAGGAGTAAGATTTTTTGTGAGGTAGAATGTCGCGAGTGGTTCGAAATGATTTCCTCGGGGCACTGCCCTGAGGATTTCTTTTTTGTACGCTGCGGCCTGCTCGACGGTCTCGATAGGCGGCTCGGTATTCGGCATCACGATAGCGCGGCTCCAATTTGATGCTGTGAGCGGAACGACTGCACGGAGCATCGCTCCTTGCCGGAAGTGCACGTGTGCATCAAAGGGTTTTTTGACGGCAATTGTATCGTTCATGCCGGAAGTATACACTGAAGGAATGGCGAAAAAGAATATCGGTTGGCAAGCGCTTCTGCTTCATAAAAAGTTAGGTGGCAAAATTCGAATTATGCCATCTATGCAAATAAAAAACCGGGCTGACTTATCACTTGTCTATACACCCGGAGTCGCAACAGTGTCGAGCGTGGTTGCGAAGAAGCCGCGCCTCGCCCGCATGTATACGATTAAGAAACGCATGATAGCGGTCATTTCAGATGGTTCAGCAGTTCTCGGGCTTGGGAATATCGGTGCCTTGGGCGCGCTTCCGGTGATGGAAGGGAAGTGTGCGATCTTCAAGACGTTTGCCGGCGTTGACGCGATACCACTCGTTCTGGATACACAAGATGCCGATGAAATTGTTAAGACAGTTCTCGCAATAGCTCCCGCGTTCGGCGGAATCAATTTGGAAGATATCGCCGCGCCCAAATGCTTCGAAATCGAGAAACGTGTGATTGAAGCGCTAGACGTTCCTGTCATGCATGATGACCAGCATGGCACGGCTATAGTCGTTCTTGCGGCGATACTGAATGCGCTCAAAGTGGTGAAGAAGAAATTGTCATCGGCACGCATTGTCGTTCTCGGCGCCGGAGCGGCGGGAACGGCGACGGCACATCTGCTTCATGCCGCCGGAGCAAAAGATATCGTCGTGCTCGACAGCAAAGGGATCGTGGATGCTTCTCGGCCCGAGCCGCACAAGCGCGCGCTGGCGAAGCTGAATAGACGACGCATCAAGGGCGGCTTGCAAGAGGCGCTGAAGGGAGTGGACGTTTTGCTCGGTGTTTCCGGTCCAAAACTCGTAAAGACCGAGGACATCCGCCTCATGGCGAAAAAGGCGATTGTGTTTGCAATGGCGAATCCCGTTCCCGAGATTATGCCCGATGATGCAAAGCGGGGAGGGGCAGCGATCGTCGGCACGGGGAGAAGCGACTTTCCAAATCAGATAAACAACTCGCTCGCATTTCCCGGCGTCTTCCGCGGAGCGCTCGACAACGGCGTGCGAAAAATCACGACCGAGATGAAGCTGAAAGCAGCACGCGCGATCGCCGCGCTCGTGCCGAAACCTACAGCGAACAAAATCGTCCCCGACATGTTCGACAAACGTGTCGCCAAGGCGGTCGCAAAAGTGATACGCTAGTCCGCCCGCTTGGATTCGAACCAAGAACCCCGGAGGTATAAGCTCCGTGCTCTAACCGTTGAGCTACGGGCGGTCCCTTGTACTGTACCGATAACGAAGGCAGCGGGCAATTGGGGATTCGTGTGATTGCGCGCCTTGCGCTCCGTGCGACAATGTACCTATGTCCTTCGCGCTTCGACTTTCTTTCGGGGCGGCGCTTGTTGCGCTTGCCCTCATTGCATTTCCATACACGAGCGATGCAGCCCAGGTGAACGTAACCATAGGTGATAGCTACTTTTCTCCCAAAAACATCACGATTAATGCAGGCGACACCGTTGTGTGGACACACGTTGGAGGGGCGACCCATACGGTAACCGCCGATGATGGTTCATTCAATAGCGGATCCCTGCAAAACGGCCAGAGCTATTCGCGGACGTTTAACGCGGTGGGAACGTACCCTTATTACTGCATACCGCATGGCTCGCCCGGCGGTCTTGGCATGTCGGGAACCGTTACTGTTGTAACAGCTCCGTCACCAGCTCCGGTTCCGACACCAGCGCCGGCCCCGGTTCCCGTTCCTACACCTATTCCAATCCCCGTGCCGACACCAACTCCAGTGCCGCCGACGACTGCCGATGCTCTACGTGCGCAAGCACAGGCGCTTCTTGCAAAGGTCCAGCAGCTCCAAGCGCAGCTCGGAGGATCAGCGAGCGCTTCGCCGTCGGTCACGATCGATTCGAGTTCCTGTCCCAACATCGGCCGCTCGCTGAAGCGTGGAAGCTCCGGCGAAGATGTGACGCGACTCCAGCAATTTTTGGCGCGTGACTCTGCGATTTATCCGGAGGCGCTCACGACCGGCTACTACGGCACACTGACCGAAGCGGCAGTGAAGCGCTGGCAGGCAAAGTACAATATTGTTTCTTCCGGAACTCCCGAAAGCACCGGCTATGGTGTTGTCGGCCCGCGCACCGCGGCGGCGATTGCGATTCTCTGCACAACAGGAAGTTATAACGGCGTTCCCGGACCTTCGGGAAGTAGCGCACCGGTGGGCGGATTCATTCAGGTGACGCCGGTTACCGGAAGCGCGCCGCTCACGATCGCGGTGCAAGCAACTGTCAACACCGTTACCTCGTGCAGTGGCGCAGCGTACATGCTCGATTACGGAGACGGCACGATTCCTTCTCAAATCGTTGTACCCGCAGGTAACTGCGCGCAAATGACGCAGACGCTCGGTCACACATACCAATACGGTGGTACGTATCTCATCACACTCTCGGCAGGAGCGCACCGCACCACAGCTACCGTTCAGGCATACGGTGCAGGCCCGCCGCTTCCTGTGCCAACGCCGACCCCGACCCCCACGCCGTCACCCACCCCCGCCCCGAGTACATCGTGGGGCATCGTTTCCGTTACGCCGGCTGTCGGCGGCAACCCTCTCGCAATTGCGGTCGAAATCGACTATCCCGCATGCGCGGCATACTCTATCGACTGGGGTGACGGCGCGCTTCCTTCGAGTGTCGCGGCGCAAAGCGGCTGTGCCGGCGGCGCATCGCGTGCCACGCTCAATCACACATACAGCACGGGCGGCACATACACGGTATCTCTCAGAGACGGAGGTGGAACGGTGAAGGCAAGCTCCGGCGTGAGCATAGTGAATTAAACGATCGTCGCGGAAGTACCGCGCACTATGCCCAACAAGAAAACTTGGAAGCGAGCGATTATTACCCTCACGATTCTCCTTGGTGCATTTCCGCTTTTCTCTGCCGCACTCACGCTCGATGAGATCAAGGATAAACTCCTGGGAATACTTGAACGGGTCTCGGTTTTGAAAGTGGAGGTTGAGCGTGCCGCAGACATTACCGTAGGGTCCGGCGCACATCCGTACCTTCCGTGTCTTTCGCTCGGCAGGAACCTGCGCGCAGGTATGGAGGGTGAAGATGTTCAGAAACTGCAGGAATTTCTCATAAAGGCCGGCCTGCTTGCAGAAGGGAAGGCGACCGGATACTTCGGTCCGCTCACAGAAGCTGCTGTAAAAAAATGGCAGTCGGCGCAAGGCATCGTCGCTTCAGGGAGCGCTGCCTCAACGGGTTATGGAGTTGTCGGTCCGAAGACGCGCGCGGCGGTTCTTACGATATGCAAAACGCAGGTCACTGAAGTGCAGAGTGTGCCCGCTCGCACCTGTCCTGTCGAGCCGGAGGCTCCCGAGGAAAACGCGTGCACGGGCACGTGGGAAAAGGGATACGACGCGGCAGGATGCCTCACAGGATACCAATGCGTCGAAGCAGCGGTCGCACCCGCACTGGTTTCTTCTCCCGTCGCAACGTCAAGCCTGACGATACTTTCTCCCTCATACGGAACACTCGTGACGGGCGGAAATACCCTCAGAATTTCGTGGCAGAGCAAAAATGTCCCGTCATACAAAGGTGTCGCTCTCTCAATCATTGATGTGTCAGGAAACACCGTAGGAGAAATCGCGCGCAATCTTGCGCCATCAGGCGTCTACCTCTGGCGTGTACCGCAGGGCAACACCGATTGCACCGAGGGCGAGAATGCGTTCGACTGCATCGAGAAGTTTGCGCGCTGCGACGGGAATACGAGCGTCTGCGCACTCGAGCCAGGGCTCTACACGATTCGCGCGGCACTTTCAGAGCTCGAGAGTTCCAGCGAGCCGTTCCAGATTGCGGGTACCGCGATAACAGACGTTCTCAAAAGTCTCGTCGGCGCGCCCGTTCTTCCGTCTCCGTCATATAACCCGCCTGCATCGTCCGGTGGTATTGGGAGCTGCGTACATGACGGGCAATCATATGATGAGGAAACAACGCTTTCCGTTCCCTGCGAGGCGGGCAAGTGTCCTTCGGAAACCTCCGGCTACATTTCGGGAACGTGTAAGACGGGGCGCTGGTGTATTCCGCAAACTTCGAATTGCGCAGCTGCATTTGCTGACATCGACGTAGGTGCGTATTCGGGAAGCGGTGGCTCGGGAACCCAGAGCGGCACTGGCGTGAGCTGCCCGCAGGAAGGATGGCGCGCGTACCTTGCGTGCCCGTACGGCGGCTGTACGACGGGATGGAACATTTGCCGCGGCGGAATCTGGATTCTCGATAGCGTGCAGGAGACCGTCATCGTTGGCATGCAGGGTCCGTGCGAGAGCGGGCAGGTGTGGTGCAGCATCGGCACGGGGTTTGGCTGTGTCGCGGCGTCGCAATGTGTGAACGGGAGCGCGCTTTAAGGACATTGCTCGGAGCCATATCTCTCCCAGGGTCGCGTCCGCACGTGCTCGTGCGGCGCTCCCGCTCGCCCTCATCGGGCTGCGCGAAGACCCCGGAAGAGATATGCCCCCTCGCTTTAGGTGAATTACTCAGTGTGCAATTCGGCCGACATGCGCTCGACACGTGCACGAAGTGATGGGTTTTTTAAAAGGGAAGGATCATTCTTTACGATCGCCGCGGCTTCTTCGCGCGCGGCACGGATGAGTTTGACGTTTTTAAGCGCTTCCATGCCGATATCCGACATGCCCCACTGGCGGCGGCCCACAAGATCTCCCGCGCCGCGCGCCTCGAGGTCCGCTTCCGCGAGCTTAAAACCGTCGTTTGATGTTTCGAGCGCGCGGAGACGCTTCGTTGCCGGTTTTCCGGCTGTCTCGGGGAGGAGGAAGCAGTACGGCGGGTATGAAGAGCGCTGAACGCGTCCGCGCAGCTGATGAAGCTGGGAGAGTCCGAAGCGCTCCGCTCCCTCGATGAGAATGACGGTTGCGTTTGGCACGTTGATGCCGACCTCGACGACCGACGTTGCGACGAGAATGTCGATTTTTCCGGAAGCGAAACGCATCATAACATCGTCTTTTTCCTTCGGTTTCATCGCGCCGTGCAGGAGGCCGATTTCAAGCTCGGGAAAGACATCATATTTGAGCCGCTTCGCCTCGGCTTTTGCGGATTTTGCCTGCATCGCGTTTATTTTTGCAGGATCCGGCTCTTCGATGCGCGGACAGATGACGTACGCCTGTCGGCCCTTTTTTATTTCCTCGCGCACCGCAGCGTATGCGCCCGCGCGCTCGTCGGGCTTCACGATTGTTGTCGTTATCTTCGCGCGTCCCGGTGGCAGTTCGTCGAGAATCGAGAGGTCGAGGTCTCCATAGATGGTGAGCGCAAGTGTGCGCGGGATCGGGGTCGCGGTCATGCTGAGGAAATGAGGGGCAGCGTCGCCTTTATGCGCTAGCGCACGCCGCTGTCTCGTGCCGAAGCGGTGCTGTTCATCGACGATGGCATACGCAAGATGCTGGAACTTTACACTTTTTTGTATGAGCGCGTGCGTGCCGACGAGCATGGCGATCTCGCCGCTCGCGACCCACTTGAGTAGCTGGGCGCGCGAGATATCAGTCGCGCGGTCTTTCGCGATTTTCGAGGGGAATTTTTTGCACGTCTTTCCCGTGATGAGCGCGATATTGATGGGCAGGTGCGAAAAGTATTCGATGAAGGACTGAAAGTGCTGTCCTGCAAGAATTTCCGTTGGAGCCATGTACGCGACCTGCAGCGTCCCGCTCGATCTGCCGGGCGGCCGCGAATTCACGACCGCATAGGCCGTTGCCGCGGCGACGAGGGTTTTTCCACTCCCCACGTCGCCCTCGAGGAGCCGCGCCATCGGATGCGGCTTATTGAAATCGGCAAGAATCTCTGCAATAGCGCGGTGTTGTGCCGAGGTGGGTGTAAGTGTCACCGAGCGAAGAAACTTTTCCGCAAGCTGTTTCCCGTCTTGAATTGAAAATGAGGGAAGCGAATCGTTCTCGGAGCGTTCGCGTGCCCGTGCTACCTGAATGACAAAAATTTCTTCGAATGCGAAACGTTTCCGCGCCGCCTCCGCATGCGTTTCCTTTTCCGGTTTGTGCATCGCGGCGAGTGACGTTGCGAGATCGGGAAGGTGATAGCGCGCCCGTACGTCGGCGGGAATAGGGTCGTCAATTTTTTTGTGCACGCCGCTTGCGAACACACGTTCGAGCGCATGATAAAACCAGCGCGAGGTGATGCCTCGGCTCTCTGGGTACACGGGATAGAGAGAGCTTTCAGCTTTCAGCTTTGAGCTTTCAGCAGACTCAAAAATTCCTTCGGGGATAACGCCGGGCGGAAGGTGCTGAACCTCGGGGTTGGCGATATAAGGCCGCTCTGCGCTCCCCCCGACCGTCCCCGTGATTTTTACGGTGCTTCCCTCCGCGACGTAGGAGGCGATGTAGGGCTGGTTGAACCACATAACCTTGACCCGCCCTGTCGCGTCTTCGAACCACCCCTCCGTAATGTTCCGCCGGCTCTTCCAGAGTTTTTTTGCCTTCAGGTTCGTCAGGATCCCGAAAAGTGTCACCTGCGCGCCGGGCACAAGCTCCTGCACGCGCGCAGAAGCACCGCCGCGCTCGTAGCGGGCAGGGAAATGCCGCAGGAGGCTCTCTATCGTCGAGAGGCCGAGCCTCCGCAAAGCTGCGTTTTGGGTTGACGTGAGACGGAAATGCTTCCTAATTTCGTCTTCGGGACGCATACAATGAAGTATAAATCCCGACGTCTGCTTTGCAGAGTCGGGATCCCGACCGAAGCGTCGGGAGTTATGCACACCCAAACGTCTTTGCTATTGCACGGACGTATGGCCTTTGTAAGATGTTGGTGTTTGTTAGTCGTTAAATTCAATTCGTATGGCATATCACGATGATGAACGTGAGGAGGATGGAGATCTCTACGGTCAATTGATATCCGCAGATACGGATAAGGAAGATGAAGAGGAGGATGCACCCTCCGATGCTGTACCGGAGGAAGAGGAGGGGTACGAATAGAGGGGCGCTCGGGCGGGAGCGTTTTCCGCCTGCGGGACTCGCTGCCGCTCGAACAGGTCCTCGGCGAAAAAGCACCCCCGCCCTCGCTTGAGGTTGAATATGAGAATTCGCAGTTAGCAGCTAGCAGCTAGCAGCTAGCAGCTAGAAGCTAAAAGCTGTAAGCTATTCATATGCACACAGTACTCCGGTATCTCGGGACAGTCGCGGCGGTGATGCTGACGGTCAACATCGTGCCGGGTATTAGCGTTTCCGGCGGATGGACGACGGTTTTTCTCGTCGCGGTTGTGTGGTCGGTGATCGTCATGGTCATCAGGCCCGTACTCTCGATTCTTACGCTCCCGATAACCATCATCACACTCGGGCTTTTCTCGTTTGTCTTGAACGCGCTCCTATTCTGGGCGATGACACTCGTTGTGTCGGGATTTGTGGTAACAGGATTTCTCTCCGCGCTTCTCGGAGCGCTCGTACTCTCGATCCTTACGTGGCTGATCGAGAAAATCTTTTAGCAACCGCTACTTGAGGCCAAGCTTTTTCCGGAATTCCGGAGCTTTTGCGATGAAAAAGATATAGACGATTTCGAGGATGCCGGCAGTGTTGAGAATAAGAAATGCGATGAACCACCACTGCTCGTGCCGTTTTGCCGCATACCAGAGTGCGAAGCCCTTCCAAAAGAGACTCCATATGAGAATAAGCAGAAATCCTGTCGACCAAACCGGCCACCCCATACCTCCGAAGCCCATATAGTCCGTTGGATTCATATAGACAGATTATAGCAGGTGATTGATCATTGTCTCCGAAACCCCTTCCAGCAGGTCGGGCAACCCTTTCCGCGATATTTGTGCCCGCGACTGCACGTTTTCCAACCGCCGCTTCTCTTAGCTTTTTTCATGAGCGGGCTACGCTTGAGATAGCTCGAACGCATTTCGCCGCCGGTGGGGGCGGCGGCGAGCACCCCCGCCTTTGTCCGTCCGAAGCTTTAGCGTAGGAGGATGACAATTTCAAGTTTTTCTTTGGCGGAATACATTCGAGTGTGCGCGAAGCGCGCACAATATTTTACCGGCTGTTAATTCTAATTAGAAAACGGAGCAAGTGTTGGTGATAAGAAAGAAATATTATGCAGAAAGAAATCTTTATATTCGGCTTCGGTCATTTCTCTATTACCGACCCACAAACTCATATAGGTTGTAGCAGAATACGGCTTTTCAGTTGGATTTCGAAAAGCAATTGCGCGCCGACATCCCATTTCACAAAGAGATACCAAATAACCTTTTGTCCCACTTGCACCCTCTATAATGACTGGAGAACTCGATTTATTGTACTCACCGAAGCTTTGTATATCCGTAAGCAGATCAACATGTTTGGCCGAGAACCTTCTTGTATTAATACTCACCACATAAGTCGGCTCGTTCGTCTTGAAGATTTCTACTCCACTTGGCCAAGCTTGGACTTTTTCTTGTTTGATACTAAAGCCGTTTATCTTGATGCCATCGCCCAGAAAGATAGCGTCGGGCGCTTGAGTGGATGTTTGATTTGGTGTGTTCGTACTCTGCTGCGTCGTCGGCAGTTGATTTGTCTCGAAAGTCGCAGGCGCACTCGACTGGTTCAAATACCACCATCCTCCCGCCAGAAGTACGACGACCACGACGATACCAACCAAAATGTTGCGACTCATATAAATTGCTTTGGATTAATTAAATTGTATGAATAGAAATTTTCTTTTCCCCACACCACATGGTTCGAGCCGATGTTTTTCCGGGCTCTTTTGCGGTTTCTAAATAATACCATCTGTGCGGAGAGGGAGGGATTCGAACCCTCGGTCCAGTTTTACCCGGACAACACGTTAGCACCGTGTCGCTTTAGACCACTCAGCCACCTCTCCTTCAGCGGAAACCTTATCACAGGATACCGGTATAATCACGATTGAAATGAACCTTGGATACGATTCCTCTATGCTGGTGCTCTACGTCCTCTGGGCAGTTGGCCTGCTCTTCATACTCTTCGGTTTTATCGCGATTTTTGCAGGTCCGCGCGGCAGAGGGGTTCCCTACGTCCCAACGTCGCGAAGGCGTATTGAAACGATGCTCCGGCTTGCAGGCGACGTTAGAGGTAAGCGGGTTCTCGATCTCGGATCGGGTGATGGACGCCTTGTTATCACATTCGCGTCTGCAGGCGCGGTAGCGCACGGTTACGAATTAAATCCCGTTCTTGTCTGGTGGGCCCGCACCCGAGTATTGCTTCGCGGACTTCGCGGGCGCGCACATATCCATTGGGGCAATTACTGGAATGTGAATACGTCCAGGTTTGATATCATCACTGTTTTCGGACTTCGGCCGATGATGGGAGACTTGGAAAAGAAGTTGAAGCGCGAAACGCATGAGGGCACGCGAATACTCTCGAACACGTTCGAGTTTCCCAACTGGAAGAGCGTCGCTGACGAGAACGACATTCACGTATATGTTCAGGGTAGCCAAAAACAGTAGTCGCCAACTCTATAGTCAAATACTGCACACATAGGTACAATAGCGGCCTCTATGAAAAAGCACTACTACGGCGCGCAGACAGAGAAGGCCAGAAAGAATTTCCCGTTTGATTTTCGGAAGACGTACAAGGAATTCATCTTCACGATCGTCGAGATAAAAAAGGCCGCGGCACGAGCGCACGCGGCGGCGGGGGAGTTAGATAGAAAGCGTGCGGCGGCGATCGTACGCGCATGCGATGAGGTTTTGAGAGGAAAGTTTGACGAGCAGTTCGTCCTGCCGTCATTCCAAGGTGGAATGGGAACCTCGAACCATATGAATGTGAACGAAGTCGTCGCGGCTCGTGCCACCGAGATTCTCAAAAATAAATTGACGGTTCACCCGAATGACCATCTGAACATGTCGCACTCCACTAACGACGTGATGCCTTCTGCTTTGAAAATTACTACCATCCGACTTGTCGATACACTCGACGATTCTCTCGACGTTCTGATTGGGGCGTTCGAAAAGAAAGCAAAACAGTTCTCAAAAATTCTCAAACTCGGCCGCACGCACATGCAGGACGCGGTGCCGGTGACACTTGGCGATGAATTTGCTTCCTACGCGGAGACATTGAAGCGCAGGCAAAAGGGAATGCGTGAGGCGCGTGCATATCTCTTTGAGCTAAGCCTCGGAGGCAGTGCGGTGGGAAATTCCATTAACGTCTCACCGAAGTACAAAAAGTTTCTATATCGGGAATTGCAAAAGGTCACGAAACTTCCGCTCAAGCCTGCGAAAAATCTCATGTCGCAAACCGCGAGCGTTACTGATTTTCTCGTTGTCTCGCAGGCGCTAACGGCGCTCTGCGCAGATCTCTCGAAGATAGCGGGCGATTTTCGTATTCTTTCGAGCGGTCCGAAAGGCGGCATAGGAGAGTTGATCTTGCCGGAGCTTCAGGCAGGTTCTAGTATCATGCCGGGGAAGGTGAATCCTGTTTTGCCCGAAGCGCTCTCACAGCTCTACTACCTCGTCTCGGGCAACAACGTCACGATCGAGAAGGCGTGCGAAGGCGCACAGCTTGAACTCGGCGTCATGATGCCCGTAATCACCGATAGACTCATCGAATCGCTCAAACTTTCCGCCGAGATGATAGAGCAGTTTGCAAAGAAGTGTGTCGCAGGCATTGTCGCGAACAAGCCGCGCATTAAGGAGCATCTCGAAAAATCAACCGCATATGCCACTCTCCTCAACCCCATCATTGGCTACGACGCCGCGGCCGCGTGCGTCAAAGAAGCCGTTCGTACGGGCAAGACCCTGCGCGAAGTCGTCCTTGCAAAGAAGCTCCTGACTCCCAAAGAGTTTGATCGAGTTACAAAGCCGCGTTTGACGTAGGGGAAATCTCGTTGTCTGACTTCACGATACCTTGACGAGAATTTTACTTTGGTATATCTTTAAGCACTTGCTTAATCATTAAATCATCTAGGCTGGCTATGCTCACGAAAGAGGAGGTACGGGGTGTTCGCGCAAAGATCCCCCAAGGGGGCGATCGCCTTGCGCTCATTCTGGAAGCACTCGGCGATCCCGGACGCCTTCGGATATTCAGACTTCTCATGGAGCGGCACGATCTGTGCGTGAGCGACGTTTCGTCTGTCCTCGGCGGCACGGTCTCTGCTGCTTCCCAGCAGCTCCGTGTCTTGGAGCGGGTCGGGCTGGTACGTCGCGACCGTATGGGACAGATGATTTGCTATGAGCTACGCGACGATGATCCATGCGTTCGTTCCATTGCGTCGTTTGTGGGGAACTATTACGAGCATTAACAGAAATCTATAAATGTATGAAAAATGTAACCATTTACACAACTCCGACGTGCGTCTATTGCAAGCGAACCAAGGCGTTCTTCGGAGAGCACAACGTTGCCTATACGGAGAAAAATGTCGCATCGGATTCGGCGGCGCGCGAGGAAATGATCAAGAAATCGGAGCAGATGGGCGTGCCGGTCATCGATATCGACGGCACGATCGTCGTCGGTTTCGACCAGCCGAAACTCGCTGAGCTTCTCGACATCAAAGCATAAGGTATGGACGAGCTCCACGACCTCGTCATCATCGGATCGGGCGCCGCAGGACTCGCGGCAGGAATTTATGCCGGTCGCTATGGAATGAAGGTGCTCGTACTTGGAGGGGAATTCGGCGGCGAGACGGCGAAAGCCGGGAACATTGAAAACTATCCCGGCTTCGCATCGGTCGACGGGTATGAGCTCATGGACGCGATGAAGAAACAGTCTGAAGCGCTCGGCATTCGCCTGGTAGACGCAAAAGTTACGGCGATCTCTCGCGAGGGCCATTGTTTTACCCTCGAGGCAAACGGAAAAACGTACAACGCGAACGCGGTTCTTTTTGCCATTGGTGCAGAGCGCAGGCGCTTGGGGCTTCCGAATGAAAAAGAACTTACGGGCAAAGGCGTTCACTACTGCGTTACCTGCGATGGGCCAGTGTACGGAGGAAAAACGATTGCGATGGTGGGCGGGGGCGACGCGTCCGTGAAAGGCGTGAATCTCGCGGCCGAATACGTGCAGAAGATTTTTCTCATTGTGAGAGGAAAAGAAGTCATCGCCGAGCCGATCAACTTTGAGCGCATGAAGAAGCTAGGAGATAAAGTCGAAGTACTCCTCGAGACTTCCGTGAAAGAGATCGTCGGCACACAGAAACTCGAGAAACTCATTCTTTCTAAGCCATACAAGGGCTCAAGCGAACTCGTCGTCGACGGCCTCTTCGTAGAGATCGGTGCCTCGCCGCAGGTTGAGCTCGCAAAATCTCTTGGCGTTGAGCTCGACGAATCCGGCTATGTCAAAACCGACAATCTCATGCGGACCAACGTCGATGGCGTATTTGCGGCGGGCGATGTCACGAATCATTTCGGCCGTTTCAAGCAGGACATCACGGCGGCGGCGCAGGGCGCGGTTGCGGCCACCTCGGCCTACGAGGACCATAAAGTCCACGGGGATCTGTGCGTGCTTCACGCGCGGCCCGTTGGCACTTCTTTACATGTATGACCATGAACAACTTTATGATTGCAGTTCTCGTAGTAATTGTCGGCCTCGCGGGTATCATTCTTTTCCAACGTTTTGCACGCGACGATTTCGATCTGCCTCGTGGTGGCGAAGCTGCGACAACAACCATCACTGTGGAAGAAGCGGCGGGAGGCGGGTCGCAAACCACACGAACCATTATGGTCACCAACAACGTCAAGCATAGCGTTCCGCTCGATGAGATCCTCGGTGGCGGTCCCGCGAAGGATGGCATCCCGCCGATCGATGATCCGCAGTTCGTTTCGATCGCGGAGGCAAGTTCGTTCCTTAAAGATTCGGAGCCGGGAATCGCGCTCGAGCGCAAGGGCGTCGCGCGTTTTTATCCATTTCAAATTCTTGTGTGGCACGAGATCGTGAACGACACAGTGGGTGGACAGCGCGTTTTGGTAACGTACTGTCCGCTGTGCTTCACGGGCATCGTCTTTGATCCTCTCGTGAATGGCGAGCGCGTCGAGTTTGGTACCTCGGGAAAGCTGTGGAACTCGAACCTCGTGATGTACGACCGGAAAACGGATTCTTTGTGGTCGCAGGTTTTGGGCGAGGCGATCGTCGGCGAACAAACCGGAGCGCGTCTCGCCGTCATTCCCTCCGACATCATGCGTTATGAGAATTTCAAGAACTTATATCCCAAAGGCGAGGTGCTTTCGCGAAAAACGGGCGCTACTCGTCCCTACGGCACTGACCCATATGGCGACTACTACACGACTCCCGGTACCTTCTTTCCCCTCAACAAAACGGACAATCGTTTGGGCGACAAGGAATTCGTGCTCGGCATAGTCGTCAATGGCAAAGCGAAGGCGTACGCCGAGGCGGCAGTGAAGCGCGCAGGGGAGATCGAAGATCGTTTCGAAGGAAAAACGATTGTCGCGCGCTTTGATTCTGGAAGCGGCGCCGTACGTCTCTTCGAGAAAAAGGATGATGGAACACTCGTGCGCATCGAAACCATCGGCGGATTTTGGTTCTCCTGGGCTTCAGCGCATCCGGATACCGCGCTCTTTAAGTAGCGGTCGAACATTATTAACCTAGTTCATGTATACAAACAGTATGATGTCACAAATGAAGCAGATGATGGTGCCGCTTCTTGTTCTCGCGGTCTTAGTCATCGCATCGATTTCGTTCGCATCGAATGGTATTGGTTTGCAGGGACAAGTCGAGGGGGAGGAGGCGAAGTTCCACGCGCTCCAGAACGAGTACTTCTCGCAAAGTAAACAGGTACGCGACTCGGCGGAGAGCGGCTCTGCGCTCAACCAGCAGTTGGCGCAAATTCAGAACTATCCATCCGAGCTTCTGCGCTTGAAACTTGTCGGCGTAGGAAAGATCCTGACGGGGATCTATCTTGCGCTTCTCGCAATCGCGTTCCTTCTCTTCATGATGCCGATCCGTCTCGGAAAGTTGCTTCGGGAGGCGAGAACCTAAAAAGCGGTCGAACATTACTAGAGATCATTTTTCATCAGTATGGAAAAAGATAAAAAGACCTGCCCCGCGTGCGGTCACGATCACAAGCCGGACGGCACGTGCGATTGCGGATGCGGGAAGGAGTAATGCAGCGGGCCTGAATTACCCACGCGGAATTCAGGCCCGCTGCGCACAATTAGAAGTAACGCGTGGCAGAGTATGCGATACACATTTATTCTCATCGCGGCGGTCATCATCATCGCAGGGGGCGTGTACCTCCTCGGCGGGAGCGGATCTCAACAGCCGGTGTCTTTAGGAGAGAACAGCGCAGCCAGTCCCGAAAATGCGGCCGCTTCTGGCGAGCGTCTGCCTGCTCTCACGCTTAAAGACTACGAAGGCAACGACGTGAATCTCACGGGTTTTTCCGGCAAAGCGCTGATCGTCAATTCATGGGCCGCATGGTGCCCGTTCTGCAGGCAGGAGCTGCCGGATTTTGCAGCTCTCCAGAAGGAGTTCCCCGACCTTGCAGTCATCGCAGTTGATCGGGCGGAATCGCTCGCGACAGCGAAGCGCTACTCCGACGAGCTTAGTGTTACGGGAAAGCTCGTGCTTCTCCTCGATCCTTCCGACAGTTTCTACAAGGCAATTGGCGGCTTCACGATGCCGGAGACGATCTTTGTCGACAAAGAGGGTGCGATCGTCTTTCACAAGCGCGGGCCGATGAGTCTTTCGGAAATGCGGGAGAAAGTCCTCGAACTTACGCTTGCCGAGTAATAGCCTATGGTCACAAAAACAAAACACACGCCATCTCTCTATCAGTGCGACGAATGCAAGCTCTTCTACCGCAAGGAGGAGACGGCGAAGCGCTGTGAGGCGTGGTGCACGGAACACAAGAGCTGCAATCTCGACATTATCAAAGACGCCGTTGATACACATTCATGAAAAGCGGAACTGCTATTTCTCTCTCGATTGTCGGAGCGGGTACACTAATTGCTCTCGCGGTTATTGCAAGCGCAGGCTCTGGAGCCACAGGATCTCCTCATGCCGGAAATTCGGCACCGGTCGAGGTGCCGCTGTCTCCCGATGATCCCGTTTTGGGAAACGCCGATGCTCCCGTCACGATTATTGCGTTTGAAGACTTTGAGTGTCCATTCTGCGCGCGGTTCACGGCGGAAGCTGAGCAGTTGCTCATTCAGAATGAAATTAAGGAGGGTCTCGCGCGGATCGTGTGGAAAGACTTTCCGCTCTCCATACACTCACGCGCACGACTCGCCCACGAGGCGGCGCGATGCGCACAGGAACAGGGCAAGTTTTGGGAGTACCACGATCTTCTCTTCGGTAACCAGGATCGCCTCGGAAAAGCAGATCTTAAAGCGTACGCGAAAGCACTCGGCCTCGACGCGACAGCATTCGATTCGTGCCTCGATTCGGGGAAGTACCGCGCACTCGTGCAGAAGGGGATCAATGAAGGAACGCGTGCTGGAGTCTCGGGGACACCATCCTTCGTGATAAACGGTACACTCGTCTCGGGAGCGCTTCCCTACGAAGCGTTCAGCGATGTAATCCGGCAGATCGCCGCAGGCGCGACAAACTAGCGTATGGAATTCTCGCTCATCATACCGACCTTTATTGCAGGCGTGCTCACGTTCCTCGCACCCTGCACGCTCCCACTCCTTCCGGGCTACCTCGGCTTCATCAGTGGAACGTCGATCGATGATCTCAAAGATCCCGCGCGATCGGCGAGGGCGCGGTGGAGGATATTTCTCAACGGATTATTTTTCGTCATCGGGTTCAGCGCGGTCTTTATCGTTCTCGGCACGATCGTCGGATTTGTAGGCGCAACGGTCCTTGCTCCATACCGGCAGTGGCTCTCACGTATCGGTGGAGTTTTCGTCATTATCTTCGGACTTTTTATGCTCAACGTGATAAAGGTCCCGTTCCTTACGCGCGAAACGCACTTCAAGGCGCCCGCGCTCTTTGAGCGCGGGCGCCCCCTCAACTCCCTTATCCTCGGCGCTTCGTTCTCACTCGGCTGGACGCCCTGCGTAGGCCCGATCTTGGGCTCGGTCCTTCTCCTCGCGTCTACCTCGACGACGGCCTTGCAGGGCGGACTTCTCCTCACCGTGTTCTCGCTCGGGCTCGCGGTTCCGTTCCTCCTTACCGCTGCGGCCGTTGGTCATGCTTCACGCTACATCGAAAACCTCTCGCGATTTCTCAACGTCGTATCGGTGATCGGCGGCATATTTCTCATCGGACTCGGGTTCCTGCTCCTTACCGGAAACGTCGGTCTCCTCATCTCGTATGGGTATCGTCTTCTCGAATTCGTCAACTACGATCGTCTGCTCGACTACCTCTAACGTATGAAAACGCCGGCCAAAGACATTTTTAAGATCGCATCGGTACCCATCGTTATGGCGTCGCTCTGCTGCCTCTCGCCCGTAATCCTTGTACTTCTGGGGTTGAGCACGGCGTCATTCGCCGCATCTCTTGCAGACGTTCTATACGGACAGTATGCGTGGGCTTTTCGTGCGGTGGGGCTCCTGCTGCTTGCCGCATCGCTCGTTGTCTATTTCCGCAATAAAGGTATTTGCACCATCGACGAAGCAAAGAAATGCCGCAACGAGATCATCAATACGACCATCGTCGTTTTCATCGCCGCGGTCATCGGCTATGTCGTGTTTCTCTATGTCATTGTCGAGTACGCGGGTAAGTTTCTCGCCATCTGGCAGTGAGGTCGTTATTCGCAGCAGTAACCTATATAGATCTATGAAAGCAATCTGGAACGGAGTGACGATAGCTGAAAGTAGCGCGACGCGCGTTGTTGAGGGCAATCATTATTTCCCGCCGGAATCGGTGTATCGCGAGTATCTCAAAAAGAACGGCAAGACGTACGTATGTTCATGGAAAGGTATTGCAGACTACTATGATGTCGTCGCGGGCGAAAAGGCTGCGCCGGGCGCTGCGTGGACGTACCCAGAGCCAAAAGAGGCGGCGCAGGAGATCGCGGGATACTTCGTGTTCTGGAAAGGAGTCGAGGTCGTATGAAGTACCTGTATGAACATGGGTAATAATCGTCGTGGTACCATCAAACGAGATTTATCAGGTTGCTAACACTTCTTAGAACTATGGAATTAGTGTTGCTTATCGGTCGGATACTGTTTGGAGGCTACTTTGTGATGGGCGGGGCTATGCACTTTATGAACCTTTCAATGATGACGGAGTACGCGCGCATGAAAGGTGCGCCGAGCCCCCGGCTTTCGGTCATAGGTACCGGTGTCGTCATCATGCTCGCAGGAGCGGGCGTCGTCTTTGGGACCTACGCAGGATTGTCTCTCCTTGCCATAGCGGTGTTTCTCGTCGTCATTACACCCATCATGCACGCATTCTGGAAGGTGACCGATCCGAATATGAGGATGATGGAGATGCAGATGTTCCTCAAGAACATGGCGCTCCTCGGCGCCTCGCTTGCTCTCTATGCGCTCTCGGCCAACTGGCCGTTCTCGGTCGCTCTATAAAGATGGAACACGAGCACAAGGCAGGTGGACCGCTCGACTACAACTACATTGCCGACGGCATTTACGCAGGGACCAACCAATGTTGTGCCCTCGGTCTCGCAGAAGTTTTGAAAAAAGAAGGGATTACTGCCGATATTTCACTCGAGGATGTTAGTCTCGATCATCCGTATGGGGTGAGCATGTACGCTTGGATTCCGACCGCCGACGACACGCCTCCGACACAAGATCAGCTCATGTTTGGCGTACGGACGCTCGAAGAAATTATCAAACAAAAAAGAAAAGTGTACGTGCATTGCAAGAATGGACACGGACGCACAACGACCCTTGTCTCCGCATATCTCATTTATCGTGGGGCAACGCCTGAAAAAGCGATTTCGCTTGTAAAGGCAAAACGGCTGACGGTGCACCTGCAGGATAGCCAGCGGCAAGCGCTCGAAGAGTTCGCGGCATCTGTGCTATCGACGAGATAAAAATATTGCAATGAGAGCACCAATTTGCGGATAAGATACACTCTTAGCTATGCATCTCGTCACGACAACACTCGATGCTTTAGGGACGATACTCATCGGTATTGCGGCGTTGAGCGTGCACCGACGCGTACTGCGAGATGAAAAGATAAGCCGCAAGGTTGTCACTTCGATGCGTCGCGAGCAAATGATCGGTGTGATCGGGATAGGCATGATCGCAGTTAGCTACGTGCTGAAATTGATCGCATAATCATGCGTATGGAAATCACCTCAGTTTCTTTCTTCGGTTGTTCGTGTGGAAAGGAGGGTGATCCGCACTACGACGGAGCCTTTGCCGCTGCGGAGGCAGTCGCGCAGAGCGGGCGGCGTGTTGTGAATGGCGGGGGCCCCGGCGTCATGCTCGCCGCGACAATGGGCGCGAACGAGGGAGGAGGAAAAACGACCGCCGTATACTATCGCCCCGAGCTCGCGAAGCTCGCCGAGGGGCCGCTCGCGGCGAACCATGCCGATAAATCATTTGAAGAATCGAATTACATTCTGCGAACGAAGAAACTGTTGGAACTTGGCGACGCTTATATTGTTTTTAACGGCGGCACTGGCACGATATCTGAATTTGGGATGGCGTGGGGACTCGCAAGACTCTACTTCGGTCACCACAAGCCTCTCATTCTCTACGGAGATTTCTGGGAACATCTCATCAAAGATTTCAGAGAACACATGCTTATTCGTCCGGAGGAGATCGATGTTATTTCAATTGTTTCTTCTCCCTCCGAAGTGCTCACTGCTCTCGATTCGTATGAGACAGTGTTAAAGAAAAACAGACACGACCACAAAGGGTGCACAAACCCCGAGTGCGACCTTTTGCTCTAACGAGTTCAAGAAGCATGACCGACATACCTCCCTCTAGCCCTCGACGACTTTTATTTTTGAGGCGGCGCGTTTCCCTTTTGCACGGGCTTCGGAGACGGTCTCCGCAGTTGCGAGGACGACGGCCATGCGGCGGTGTTTGATGACCTCGGGTTTCCCGAAGATGCGGACCCATGTGCCCGATTCTTTGAGCGCTTTCTCTACTCCTTCATACGTGGGATTTTTCATGTCGCCTTCGGCAAGAATTGCGACCGAGGCGCCGGGGTGGCAGGGAATTTCCGGAATCGGGAGGCCGAGAATTGCACGCACGTGTAGCTCCATCTCACTCATGCTCTGTGAGACCATGGTGACCATGCCGGTGTCGTGCGGCCGCGGCGAGATTTCCGAAAAGTAGACGTCGTCGCCTTTGATAAAAAGCTCGCATCCGAAGATGCCGCGACCACTCTCGCCGCACAGGTCGTCCACAATTTTCTTTCCTATGGCATGAGCTTTCTTTAGCTGTGTTTCGTTCATCTCGTGCGGCTGCCATGATTCCCGATAATCTCCGGCGATTTGGATATGCCCGACAGGCGCGCAAAACGATATCCCCGCGGCGTGTCGCACGGTGAGAAGCGTGATCTCGGAGTCAAATTTGATCTGTCCTTCGACGATGACCTTGCCGGTTTTTCCGCGGCCCGACTCCATCGCAAAGTTCCATGCGTTTTCCAGTTCACTTTCTTTCTCCACCTTGCTCTGTCCGTGTCCTGAAGAAGACATCGTTGGCTTCACGAAGCAGGGGAAGCCGACGTCGGCCGCACCCTTTTTGAGCTCTTCAAGTGATGAAGCGAAGTGGTACGGCGACGTCGGGAGTTTCAACTCTTCTGCGGCAAGGCGGCGGATACCTTCGCGATCCATCGTGAGACGTGTCGCCCTCGCGGTGGGGATCACGGTCCAACCTTCTTTCTCGAGCTCCACCAGAGTCGGCGTCGCGATTGCTTCGATCTCGGGGACAATGTATGTCGGCTTTTCTTTTTCCACGATTTCGCGGATCTTTGTGCCGTCGAGCATCGGAAAAACATACGAGCGGTGCGCGATCTGTTGCGCGGGAGCGCCTTCGTACCGATCGCACGCGACGACCTCGCAGCCGAGCCGCATCGCTTCAATCGCGACTTCTTTGCCGAGTTCGCCGCTTCCGAGGAGGAGGATTTTTATCGCGGAGGGCTTCAGCGGAGTACCAAATCTCATAGAAGAATTATACGCGATACTCTAACGTCAAAAGCCTAAGCGCTGCCACCAACGTGTTACGCGTCGGTGTCCTTGAACTAGCGGTATTCGGTGTATGTGTTGCCACCATTCGTAAAATGTCCCGAAAAAGAGACCGGAACAGAAATAGAAAATAACGTCATCAATAGGGACGCCAACGAAGAGCAGATGTGGTGTATTTTTGAACATGTAAAAAGAGTCAATCCAAGACGGGGTGAGATAGTTCAACGCCGCATATATGGGAATAGAAAAAAGAACCAAAAGTAACCCATTTAACAGCGCGACTTTGATTAGATCTCTTCGCGCCCCCCACATGAATGCAGTCGGGATGACCAGTGCAAGGACCGTCGCGATCAAACTGTTCGTACCCAGCAAGAAGAAACTCCCGTAGAAAAGAAGAGCCATCGAAAAAAATGTCACGCACAACACGTGAATCTCCCGAAGCGTAAAAATTGTTCTCGGAGATGTGTCTCGCATGCGCAGGAGATATTCCGGTAAGACTGCCGCAACACCGATGATGCCAAATGATGCGATAAGCGCTTCGCCACTTAGTGGTGGGGTTCCAATGACGGTGACAGGTGTCCACCAATCTTTTACATAGAGGGCATCGGCTCCTATTCCGAGTACAGCTAATGGCAGCGATAGAGAAAGTAGCTTGGGGCGTTCGTCTTTCCGGCGGATGTAAAGAAAAAGCCACGCCAGAGCAAAAAAGATTCCTAAGAGCAAGTATGTATACTTCTCGTCGATCACACCTTCATTGTAGCGCTATAAAATCACGCGCGGGCGAGTGCTAAGAGGATGACATTCGCGCCCGCGCGGCGCAGCGGTGTTGCCGCGTTTGCGAGTGTCGCACCGGTTGTCGTTACGTCGTCGATGAGAAAAACGTGCGTGTCGTGAACAAGTGTCTCGTCGCTGACCGCGAATACACCGGCGACGTTCGAGAGACGCTCGGAGCGGGGGAGTCTTGTCTGCGGCTTTGTCGCGCGCGTTCGCGCGAGCGTGTGAGGCATAAGTGTCGCGATCGTGCCATCGCGGAATTCTGCTGGAAGGGCGCGAAGGACGAGCTCGATCTGGTTCCACCCGCGCTCGCGCGTACGGGTCTTGTGCAGAGGGACGGGGACGATGAGGACGTTTCGTGCGCTGAATGTTCGCGAAGAAGAAATCTCTTCGCGCAAATAGTCTGCAAGCACCGCAGCTGCAAGTTTCGCGGCATACGCAGAGCCGTCGTACTTGAGAGAGCGGATAAGATCTTCGACTGCCGGATTTTGATACTCCATCAAGGTGGTGATGCGAACGCCGAGGAGATCGTGCGGCATAGGCGAGAGCGGAATGTCTTCCATTTGTCTTGCCTCCGTTCGCATCCGCCGCTCCCGCCTCGGCAAAACGGCATCTAAAGCGGAATTCATGATGTCTTTCCAGAGTGCCATGCTAGGATTTTCCCATGGATCTCACGAAGAAAAAGTGTGTCCCATGCGAGGCGGGCGTGGCTCCGCTTACGAAGGAAGAAGCGGAGAAATACATGCAACAGGTGAAAGGATGGCACCTTTCGGGCGATGCGAAGCATATCTCAAAGGAGTTCAAGCTTGAGAACTTTCTCGAGGCAATGGCGTTTGGGAACAAGATAACGGCAGTCGCAGAAGCTGAAGGCCATCACCCCGATCTCTCTATCGGCTGGGGAAGGGTCGGTATTGAGCTCTCGACCCATGCCATTAAGGGCCTCTCTGAGAACGACTTCATTCTAGCGGCAAAGATTGACCAGATTCAGTAAAACGGACTCGTCTGCTTGCGCATTTCACACAACAATTGAGTGCTATAATTCAGTCCAATGGCGTTTTCGCTAGGCAGTATTACGCAAAAAATTTCTTCCGCGTTCGGCGGTGGCGGAGAGGGAAGTTTTCTTGGCATCGACATCGGCACGAGTTCCGCTAAAATCGTACAGTTGCGCGCCTCGCACGGCGCCGCAATTCTCGAAACGTACGGCGAGATCGCGCTAGGGCCCTATGGCGGTCAGCCAATCGGAAAGGCTGTCAAACTTACGCCAGAAAAGACGGCCGAAGCGCTGATTGATTTGATGAAGGAGGCGAATGTCACGGCCCGCTCGGGCGGGCTTTCCATCCCGTTTTCGTCAAGTCTTATTTCGGTCTTGGAATTTCCAAAAGTCGACGAGGGGACACTTAAGCGCATGGTTCCCATAGAGGCCCGCAAGTACATTCCGGTGCCTGTTTCTGAAGTTACGCTCGACTGGTTCGTCATTCCGCAGGATGAGGTCGAGAAAAGTGCCTTCGATCGCATAGAAGGTGTGCCGCAAAAACCGAAGGGGCAGGAGGTGCTTCTCGTTGCAATTCACAACGACGCAGTAAGCGGATTTCAGACGACTGTGGAAACAGCCGGCATTCATATCGACTACTACGAGATCGAGATTTTTGGCGCGATACGCTCCTCGCTTTCGCACGGCATCGCACCGGTGTTGGTCGTCGACATCGGGGCATCAACGACCAAGATGTACATCGTCGAGCGGGGGATTGTACGCCTCACGCACCTCATCTCAACAGGGGGCCAGCAGATGACAGAAACCTTAGCGCGCTCGCTCAACTGGGATTTCGAGAAAGCCGAGCGTGTGAAGCGCGAGCGGGGCCTTGAGGACTCAAGCGCCTACTCTGCCGATGAGAACGACCGCATCAAATCAGCGCTGTTATCAACACTCTCTCGTCTCTTTTCAGAGGTGAATCGGGTACTATTGAGTTACGGGCAGCGATACAATAAGAATGTGTCGCGCGTCGTTTTGACGGGCGGCGGTGCATCGCTCCCCGGCCTCGCAGCACAGGCGAAGGCATCCTTGAGCGCGGACGTTGCACTTGCCGATCCCTTTGCCCGAACAGAGGCGCCGGCCTTTCTCGCAGACGTCTTACGGGAAATAGGTCCGGGGTTTTCGGTTTCGGTCGGTCTCGTTCTCCGCAAACTCAAGAGCACATAACAAATTTATGCCCACACAGAGCGCACCGCAGAGCTTCATACCGCATGAGGCGTCCGCCCCTATCGTGCGGCGGAGCGGAAAGGGCCTCACCGACCTCTTTGCGCTTATTGCACTCGTCCTTTTTGTCGCTTCGATCGCGCTTGCCGTCGGCATGTTTCTCTACAAGGAGTATCTTGGATCAAGTACGGCATCGAAGGTCGACCAGCTTGAGCGGGCGAAGGCAGCGTTCGAGCCGAGCCTCATCAATGAGCTGACTCGTCTCGACGACCGGATGCAGGCGGCGGGCGAAATTCTACAGAAACATATCGCGCCCTCGGTTTTCTTCCAGATGCTCGAGCAGACAACTATCAACTCTGTTGCATTTACCTCTCTCGATTTCGAAGTGACGGATGCCGAGAACATGGCAATCAGAATGGATGGGCTCGCCGGAAGTGTGAACGGCATTGCACTGCAGGCAGATCTTTTCTCAAAAGGCGGCATGCTCACCTCTCCTATCTTTTCCAACATCAATCGGGAAGTCGATGGTGTGCACTTCAGCCTATCTGCAAACGTGAACCCTCTTGGGATTAATTTTGCCCAGCTAATCTCGGCACCCAGCGCGATCGCTCCCTCCCCGCAGGCGCTTCCTTTTGGCGTGCCCGTCGAGCCGCAACCTGAAGACACCGGTGCTGCGCAAGACGAAACCAGCCTATGACGAAGACAATTCTTGCCGTCGCGGGGCTTGCAATTGCAGGAGGGGCGCTCTTCTTCTACACCCAGCCCACCTACGACAGCGTGCGCGCACTTGAAACGCAGATTGGCGAATACAACCAGGCTCTCGAGAAGGCGGCGGAGCTGCAGAGTCTCAAGCAGTCACTTCTTTCTCGCTACAACGCGTTCAATCCATCGGACATTGATCGTCTTCACAAGCTGCTTCCCGATCATGTAGACAATGTGCGTCTTGTGCTTGATCTCGACAACATGGCGGGCAGACACGGCATGGCGCTTCAGAACGTGACTCTCTCAAATCCGACAGAGACGGCGGACAAGGGCGCGATTGGTGCGATCGGAACGGGCAGGCAGAAGTTTAATTCGCTTACGCTCAAGTTTGCGACCCACGGTACGTATCCGAACTTTAAGGGATTCATGGAGGACCTCGAGCAGAGCCTGCGCATTGTCGACTTGGTCAGCTTAAGTTTGCAGGAAGCTGATAACAACCAAGCGGGACAGGAGCCAAGGTACCGGTACGACATTACGATCAGAACCTACTGGCTCAAATAATATGGGACAGCTCTTCTCACAATACAAACTATACGCTCTGGCCCTCGTGGGCATTGCTGTAGCCATCGGTGCATGGTGGGTCTTCTCCGCGGAGCCGCAGGACGATGCACTTCTTGCAACCGAGAGCCCGATGGGTGGCGGCCTCGTCGACAAAGAGCTCGTCGGTTCGCTTTTGCAGCTGCGCGCGGTCTCATTAGGAGGGACGATTTTCTCCGATCCGGCATTTATTGAATTGCAGGATTTCGGCACGCAGATTATTCCCGAGCCGGTAGGCCGGCCGAATCCGTTTGCGCCGACATCCTACCGCGGGACGAGCACCTCGTCGGGGAGCCAACTCTTTCAACGACGCCCCTAAGAGAGCTATGCCCGCACCAGCAGCACAGAGCGTTGTCGGAGGGGCTCCGAGCCCATCGCTGAGTGCTCCGTTGCGCAGCCTCGGAGACAGCAAGGTGCCCTACGACGTGCTTCGCTACATCCCGCAGGAATCCGCGGAGCACTACAGGCTTGCGCCACTTAGCGTTACGGACGGTGTTCTCGAGGTGGGAATGGTTAGTCCGGACGACATAGGCGGCTTTGACGCGCTCAATTTCATCGCGCGCGGCACCGGGATGCCCTTTAAGGTCTATCAGATCTCGCAGGCAGATTTCGACAGTATCTTGAGGATGTACAAAGGTTTGGGTGGGGACGTTGATAAGGCAATTACCGACCTGCAGACAGAGCAGAAAGAAACGCGAATTGCGGAGGGCGAAGCCGCACCTCTCGATCTCGGCGACCCGTCTCTCGTCCAGCAGGGATCGCTCGATAAAAATATCCAGGAGGATGCGCCGACGATAAAAATCGTCTCAACGATTCTCCGGTACGCGATCGATGGCAAAGCTTCAGACATCCACATCGAGCCGCAGGCGCACGGCGTGCGCGTGCGGTACCGCGTCGACGGCGATCTGCATACGAGCGTCGTCCTGCCGGCCGCGACACTTCGCCCCTTGATCGCTCGCGTTAAAGTGCTTGCGTCTATCCGGCTCGACGAACAGCGCAAGCCACAGGACGGCCGCTTTTCTGCCTCGATCGATGGCCGCGCCATCGACTTTCGCGTTTCAACGTTTCCCTCATATCATGGGGAGAAGGTCGAGATCCGTATTCTTGACCGTGATCAGGGTTTTATTTCGCTCGATAAAATCGGATTTACCGAGCGCAACCTGCAATTGGTTCGTGAGGGTATTTCTCGTCCTCATGGTCTGATTCTTATTTCGGGGCCAACCGGCAGCGGCAAATCGACGACGCTCTACTCAATGCTTTCCGAGATGGATCGCGAGCACAAGAATGTGCTTTCACTCGAGGATCCTATCGAGTATTTCATCGACGGCGTGACGCAATCACAGGTGCGGCCGGAAATCGGGTACAGTTTCGCGAACGGCTTGAGGACGACCCTACGGCAGGATCCGGACATCATCATGGTCGGCGAGATCCGCGATGGCGAGACGGCGAAACTCGCGATACAGGCTGCGCTCACGGGACACCTCGTGCTCTCAACAATCCACACGAACGACGCAGTCGGCACCATTCCGCGCCTCATCGACATGGGTGTGGAGCCCTATCTCATTCCGCCGGTTTTGATCGTCTCGATCGCGCAGCGTCTCGTGCGGACCCTTGCGGAAGATGGAGGTCAGGAAGTGGAGCTATCTCCCAGCGACAGGACAGCAATCGAAGCCGAGCTCTCATCGTTGCCTGCGAAGTATCGCTTTAAGATCCCGCAAAAAGTGTGGGAGCCCGTGCGAACGGCGACCTCTCCCACGGGACTACGAGGACGCATGGCGGTATTTGAGGTTCTCGAAATGTCCCGCGAGATCGAGCGCATTATTCTCGACAATCCCGTCGAATCGCGTCTCTGGGATGCAGCCCGCGCAAGCGGCATGCTCACGATGCGCGAAGACGCGCTCATGAAAGCGTTTGGCAAACTCGTACCGTACTCGGAGGTGAACACACTTTCCACGCTTCTGGCGGGAGATGCTGAAGAAGCCGAAAAAGAAAAAACGAAGAAAGGAGCGAAGGCTGAAGGAACAGAACCAAACGTATGACCCGGTAGTGAAATGTGCCTTAGGCTTACACAAACTATGAAAACAAACAACAAACGTATCAAAAGCGCAACACGTGAGAGTTCGTCGCTCACGCCGCGGCAGCCATGCATGCGGGCCTGCCGCAAAGGCGCATTCTACTAACCGGGTATGACGGACGCAACGAAAGGGAACATCTTGTTCGTGGACGATGACAAGTTTTTGGCGGACATGTACGGTATGAAGTTCACCTCGGCGGGCTACACGGTGCAGTCATGTTTATCGGTTGCCGAAGCGCTCACTGCACTGAAATCGGGATTCGTGCCCGACGCAATTGTCTTCGACCTCACTATGCCGGAGCGCGACGGCTTCTCGTTTATCGAAGAGCTTTCGCAAGGAAAACTTGCACCCGCCGCGGCGCTCATCGCACTTACCAATCAAAGCGACCCCGCGGAGAAAACAAAGGCCGAACACTTAGGAGTCCATCGCTACATCGTGAAAGCGAGCATGATTCCGTCAGAGGTCGTGCAGGCTGTCGGGGAAGAGATAGCGAAGAGGAAGGGCGGCAAACGTTCGTAAGTTCGCACATCTAATTCACATCAATCCGAAATAGCGTCCGCATATCGGGGTATAATCGCACTATGGCAGCAGACTACGCATCCACGCTCAAAAAATATATTAACGTGCTCGCGCACGAGGGCGGAAGTGATTTGCACTTCTCGGCGGGCGCGCATCCCACGATTCGTGCTTCCGGTATCTTAGCGCCGATGCTCAAAGAGCCGCCGCTTTCGCCTGAAGACACCATGGGTTTTTTGAAAACGCTCATCTCTCCGGAACAGGAAAAGCGCTTTCTTGCCGACAAGGAAGTCGACTTTGCGTACGAGAGCGAAGACAAAAATCGCTTCCGCGGAAATGCCTTCTTTCAGCGGGGATCTGTTTCGATAGCGCTCCGTCTCATCCCGAAACAGATCCGTACCGTTCAGGAGTTGAATCTTCCCGATGTGCTCACGACCTTCGCGCGGAAGACGCAGGGGTTTTTTCTCGTCGTTGGTCCTGTAGGTCAGGGAAAAACGACAACACTTGCCTCCCTCATCGAACTCATCAATACCGAACGCATGGAACACATCGTTACGATCGAGGATCCTATCGAGTACGTGTTCGAACCGAAGCAATCGCTCATCGACCAGCGGGAGGTGCGGATCGACACGAAAGATTTTGCGACCGCGCTCCAGTCTGCGTTCAGGCAGGACATCGATGTGCTTCTCGTTGGTGAGATGCGGGGACCGGAGACGATGGCTGCAGCGGTGACCGCGGCCGAAACCGGCCACCTCGTGTTCTCGACGATGCACACGAACGACGCGGCGCAAACCGTCGATCGCATCATCGATACGTTTCCGGCTTCCCAGCAAGACCAAATCCGCCTTCAGCTTGCGGCATCTCTCGCGGGAATATTCTCTCAGCGTCTTGTCCCGCGTGTCTCGGGCGGCCTGATCCCCTCATATGAGCTTCTCGTCAACAATAAAGCTGTCGGGAACCTTATTCGAGAGCGGCGCACGCACGAGATTCCGACCGTTATCGAAACCGGCTCTCAAGAGGGTATGATCGACATGAACCGGTCTCTTGCGGAATTGGTCGCACGTGGCGAGATTACCGTTGAGAGTGCCTACCAGTTTTCGCTCAATCCGAACGTATTGCAGAAATTACTCTAAAGGTATGGCGCTCTTCACATACCGCGCAGTTGATCAGGAGGGAGCCGAACGGGCGGGTACGATCGACGCAGTCAACGTTGATGTTGCTATTACGGCGCTGCAGCGGCGCGGCCTCGTCATTTCTTCCATTGTAACGGAAGGGGAGAAGGTAAGTGCGTGGACGCGCATTTCTTTTTTCGACCGTATCACGAATGCGGATATCGTGATGGTGAGCCGTCAGGTCACCACGCTCTTCGAAGCACAGGTTTCCGCACTGCGTGCGTTCCGTCTCCTTGCGTCAGAGGCGCGTACGCCCAAGCTCGCAGAGAAACTCTCCGCCGTCGCAAGCGACATCCAGAGCGGCTCCTCGATCTCGGCGGCGCTCTCGCGGCACCCGGACGTGTTTTCCCCCTTTTACGTCAACATGGTGCGTGCGGGCGAGGAGGCTGGCAAACTGGATGAGACGTTTTCGTTCCTTGCCGATTACCTCGATCGCAATTACGAGATTACCCAAAAAGCGAGGAACGCTCTCATCTATCCGGCCTTTATCATGACTACGTTTATCGTCGTGATGGGTCTTATGATGACACTCGTAATTCCCAACCTCGCGACGCTCCTTGAGGAGCTCGGACAGAATGTCCCGATTTATACCAAAATCGTGATCGGCATCAGCACCTTCCTCACGCGCTACATATTGCTTATTCTGATTCTTCTTGCTGTCGCGGGGGTGTTTCTCTTTCGCTTTTACCGTACTGAGGTAGGACGCGAGATGTTTAGCCGCGCACGCTTGCAAGTTCCTGCGATCGGCGAAATCTTCAAGAAGCTCTTTCTTTCGCGCGTTGCCGACAACCTCTCGACGATGCTCAAAAGCGGCGTGCAGATCCTTCGGGGACTTGAAATAACAGGTTCTGTCGTTGGCGATGCAGTCTACGAGAAGGTACTTGTCGCCGCGGCCATAGATGTGAAAGGAGGTCTTCCGGTATCAGAGGCGTTCCGGAAGCATCCGGAAATTCCAGGCATTGTCGTTGCTATGATTAAGATCGGAGAGGAGACGGGCAACATGGCCCAAGTCCTCGACACGATGGCGCGCTTTTACCGACGTGAGGTAAATAACGCCGTGGACACGCTGGTCGGCCTCATCGAGCCATTTATGATTGTGACACTTGCCGTCGGTGTCGCGATCCTCCTTGCCTCTGTGCTTCTTCCGATTTACAACATCGCATCTGGCTTTTAGGCTATCCACACAAGATTTCAGAGCGCATTCCGTCTGCTATACTAGGTGCATGAAAGATGTCCGAGGCCTTGCCCTCCGCCCGTCGAAGGGTTTTACCTTGATCGAATTGCTTGTCGTGATCGCCATCATCGGGATCCTTTCATCGGTCGTTCTCGCATCTCTGAACAGCGCGAGGAAGAAAGGGAGAGACGCTCGCCGTATCGCAGACGTGAGGCAGTTGCAGCTTGCGCTCGAACTTTACTACGACAAGTCCAACGCCTATCCGCAGGTCACCGATCTTGATTCCTCGACTCTCGTTTCTGACGGATTTCTCTCTGCCATTCCCCACGATCCGAGCGACCAGAGGGATTACTCATATGCATATACAACAAACGGCGGGGATTACCATATGGGCGCATCTCTCGAGGATACAAACAATTCGGCGAAGAATAGCGACGCCGACTGTACGTCTGCCGCAGCAGGTTGCTTTACCGCTGCCGCAGCGGCCGGAGGATTCAACGGTGCTGATTCCGGAAAGTGCAATACGAATGATACGGGCACTCTCTGCTACGACGTGACGAGTTAATCGGAAGTCGCAGGGACGATTTATTGCCTGCGAAACTCGCTTCGCTCAAACAGTCCTCGTCAACAAATCGCACCTGCGACTTCCTCAGGCGGATATAATGCAAAGATGGGTGAAGCAATTTTTTTTGGTCTCTTTGGTCTCATTGTAGGAAGCTTTCTCAACGTTCTTATTCTCCGGTGGGGTAAACAGCGTGTCACAGGCCGAAGCGCATGCGTTTCTTGCGGTGGGCGAATTGCATGGTATGACCTTATCCCTGTTATTTCGTGGATCCTCTTGCGCGGCCGTTGTCGCGCGTGCGGCGCAAAGATATCCATCCAATACGTGCTCGTAGAAGCAGGTACCGCGATACTCTTCGTGCTCATCGGACTATCTTCGCTTCCACTTCTCACCCGTCTCGCCGCGCTCCCGATCGCGGCTCTCCTTGTTGCGATCGCGGTATACGATCTTCGTCACACCCTCATACCAGATGCGTGGGTCCTGACAGTTGCTGGGTTAGCGCTTCTTAGTTCGTTACTATCACTCGCAGGTCAGGAAACCTTGTTCGACGTCATCCTGACGCTTTTTTTTGGTCCTGTGGGAGGATCCCTCGTCGCACTTCCTCTTTTTGGATTTTGGTTTTTCTCGCACGGCACGTGGATGGGATTCGGCGATGTGAAGCTCGCGCTTGCTATGGGGTGGCTCTTAGGGATAGTCAGCGGACTAGAGGCGCTCTTTCTCGCCTTCGTCCTCGGAGCGGCCATCGGTATTCCGCTCCTCTTTTTTTCTTCACGCGCTTGGGAGCTCATGCGGGCGCGATTTACCCCCACAGGAGCTTCGCAGAAGTTTCGTGGGAGGTTTACAATGAAAAGCGAGGTACCGTTCGGTCCGTTTCTCGTCGCGGCGACACTCATCATATGGCTTTCAAACATGCACGGTCTCGTTGAGAATCTTGCCTATGATGTCGCTCTCTCCGTTAGGCAGGCACAGGTGTACGGCATTGCGGTGAGGCGATACGGTGCTACTAATTTCAGCATCGGCTACGGGATGCATTTTGCTATCGACAGTCCCACCACGTACGTGCTATTTGCCGACGCGTTATCCGCCAACGGTCTCTATGATGGCTGTCCCGACTCGATTTCGTGCGAGCTGGTCGAATCTACCGACATACTCCGCGGCTACCACATCGCCGATCTGTGCGCGACTGCAGGTGGCGGGGGAGGTGAAGTGTGCGGAGTGCAGAAACTCGATATTCTCTTCAAGCGGCCAGAACCCGATGCCTATATAAGTGCGAACGGTGTGTCGGGAGTTGCGAACCCCGGAGCACTTCAAGAGCGCGGGCGCATCGTACTCGAATCGCCACGTGCGGATCGCATAAGCGTAATCGTTGAGGTGGCAGGGCAGATCGCAACGCAACCATAGGTATGGGGGACCGCGGCTTCACACTCATCGAGATGATAGTAGCAGTCGGGCTCTTTGCGGTTGTGATGCTTGTTTCGACAGCGGCGCTTCTTTCTCTCGTGGGCGCGAACCGCAAAGCACATGCCCTGCAATCGGTCATGAACAACTTTAGTGTCGCACTCGACGGCATGGTGCGGTCAGTCCGTATGGGTTCCGAATACCATTGTGGGGCAGGTGACATAACCACGCCCCAGTCATGCGAAGACGGTGATACGAAGCTCGCTTTCAAACCGTTTTGCGAAGAAGACTGCGATTCCCTCGAGAGGTGGGTATACGCGTATGACACGAACGGCACATTCTGCGGACAAGGGCGTCTGTGCAAGTCCGAGAACAACGGGAACAATTACTATGCGGTTACTGCGGGAGACGTCTCGATCGACGACCTGACATTTTACGTCATCGGTACAACGCGGGGCGACACGATACAGCCAAAGGTTGTTGTGGCCGTGAGCGGTACCGCGGGAGGTAGTGATGTAAAAACGAGTACTACATTTTCGATACAAGCTACCGCCGTGCAGAGGATCTTGGACATATGAAGAAGGGATTTACACTTATTGAGACGCTTGTTGCAGTTACAATCCTTTCGGTTGCGATTACAGCCCCGATGGCCTTGACCGCCAAGAGCCTTGCGGCCGCGTACTATGCGCGGGATCAGATCACCGCGTATCATCTTGCGCAGGAGGCGATCGAAGCGATACGTCATGCGCGCGACAACAACATCCTCACCAATGTCTTCGGCACTCATGCGGATCTTTTGGAGGGTATTCCGTCGACGACAGGCTCACCATTCACCGTGGACACTCGGGACGATTCGACGGCTCTCTGCGCGCCCGATGGCTGTCCGCCACTGCAATCGAACGGCGAGCTATACGGATACAGACCGGGGTGCTCGATGCCGACTCTTGATTGCGGCACCGCAGAGGGGTGGGAAAACTCTCGATTCACCCGCACGGTACGCGCGGAGTTTGTGACAGGAAGTTCGGACGAAGTCCGCATCTCGGTCGAAGTCGAATGGAGAACCGGCTCGTTCCAGACGCGTTCGTTCACGATTTCGGAGAATCTCTACCGCTGGGTAGAGGAGATAGAATAGTATGAAAATATGAAAGGGAGAAAAAGGGAAAAAGGGTTTACACTGATGCTTGCGGCGCTTATCGCTTCCGTGACGCTTGCGCTCGGCACGTCCATCTTTGCGCTTGCCCAAAAGGAGCTCTCACTCTCATCGGTTGGCCGTGATTCGCAGTTTGCCTTCTACGCGGCCGACACTGGTGCCGAGTGTGCGCTCTATTGGGACATACGATTCCAGCTCTTTCCCACGACAACACCGACCTCGAAGAATCTCACCTGCGACAACGAGGCGAAAACCACATCAGCTTCAAACGTCGACGGTGATATTATCTCCTCGTTCGAGTTTGAACCCAACGGGTACTGCGCGAAGGTAAGTGTCACAAAACGTGATACGAACCCGAGGACGAAGATTCACGTGGACGGCTACAACACGACATGCGCGAACATCCAATCGAGCTCCCATGCGCTTGAGCGCTCCGTCGATCTTAAGTACTGAAAACAGCTGACAGAGAGCGCCTGACGGCTATACTGATGCAATGATTCCGGCGGATGTTCGCGCACGCTACGAGCGTCTGAAAAAGACGATCAATCGCTACCGTATCGCCTACCACGTCTACGACAAAGAGGAGATCTCACAGCAAGCGCTCGACTCCCTCAAGCACGAACTCTCGGAAATTGAGGAAACATATCCCGCGATCATCGCACCCGATTCTCCATCTCAGCGTGTGGCGGGGAAGCCCCTGCCACAGTTCAAAAAAGTGCGGCACAAGGTGCCGCAATGGTCGTTCAATGATGCGTTTTCGCCCGAAGAGGTGCGGGAGTTTGACGCACGCGTGAAGCGCTTTCTCAAACCCTCCTTTCCCACCGTGCACCCGACCTATGTGTGCGAGCTAAAAATCGACGGCCTCAAGATCGTGTTCGATTATGAAAAGGGCATCCTCAAAACCGCCGCGACGCGCGGGAACGGAGTGGTGGGCGAAGATGTGACGCACAACATAAGGACCATTGAATCAGTGCCGCTCTCGCTCTCGCGGCCCATTGATATCGTCGTCGAAGGTGAAGTGTGGATGAGCTCTAAGAATCTTGAGGCATTGAACAAAATTCGGGTAAAGGAGGGAGAATCTCCTTTCGCAAACCCACGCAACGTCGCGGCCGGCTCTATCCGCCAGCTTGATCCGAAAATTGCCGCGGCACGAAATCTCGACGTCTTCATCTACGACGTCGCGCAGTCCAGCGAAAAATTCCCCGCGACGCAGGCCGAGGAGCTCGAGTATATGCGTGAGCTGGGTTTCAAGGTAAACCCTCATCATGTCCTCGCAAAAAACATCGAAGCGGCGATCGACTATTGGGAGAATTGGAAGAAAAAGGGCCGGCATCAGGAATACTGGCTCGACGGAGTTGTCTTGAAGGTCAACGAGAAAAAGTATGAAGAAGCGCTCGGCTACACGGGAAAAGCGCCACGCTTTGCGATTGCGTTCAAGTTCCCCGCGGAGCAGGTGACGACGGTCGTTGAAGACATCGTCTTGCAGGTGGGGCGCACCGGTGTTCTTACGCCGGTTGCGCACCTCAAACCTGTCGCCGTCGCGGGGACTGTCGTTTCGCGAGCAACACTTCACAATGAAGACGAGATAAAACGGCTCGACGTGCGTATCGGGGACACGGTCATTCTACAAAAAGCGGGCGACGTGATCCCCGACATCGTGAGCGTTGTGAAAGAGCTTCGTCCCAGACATGCCAAACCATATACATGGCCTTCGCGCGTGCCCGAGTGTGGAGGCGACGGAGAGATCGAGCGCGTGCCTGGGCAGGTGGCGTGGCGGTGTGTGAATAAGAATTCTTTTGCGGTCGTGCGGCGGCGGTTCCACAACTTCGCGGGAAAGCACGCACTTGATATCGAAGGTTTGGGTAAGGAGCGCGTCGACATGCTCCTCGAAAGGGGGTTGGTCCAGCACTACAACGAAATTTTCACGCTCAAAGAGGGAGATTTTCTCACACTCGAGGGATTTGCCGAAGTGTCAGCGAAAAAATTGGTTGAATCGATACAAAAAGCGAGACGCGCTGAACTTTCGCGCCTTCTCGTCGGACTCTCTATTCCGCAGGTGGGGGAGGAAACAGCCGTTCTTTTGGCAAAGAAACACCGAACCATAGACGCGCTTGCGAAAGCGAGCGCGGAGGAGCTTGAGAAAATAGAAGGCATCGGGCCTATTGTCGCGAAAGAAATCGTCGAGTGGTTTGCGCTGAAGCGCCACCAGAAATTGGTTGCTGATCTCAAAGAAGTGCTCACCATAGAAAATCCTTTGTTTAGCTCGGAGAAGAAGAAACTTCCGCTCGCCGGTAAGACATTCGTGCTGACAGGAAGTCTTGAATCTATGTCGCGCGACGAAGCGAAAGAAAAGATCCGCGCCCTTGGCGGCGACATTTCCGGCTCTGTTTCCCAGAAAACAGACTATGTAGTCGCCGGCGAGGAAGCAGGCTCGAAACTCGACAAAGCCCGAGAACTCGGCGTTAGTGTACTGACAGAAGAACAATTTCTGCGTATGATACGCAGATGACGAAGCCGGACATTGATGTTGCAGCACTTGCAAAGCTTGCGCGGCTGGAAGTGTCTGCTGAGGAGTTAGCGAAACTGGGAAAGGAAATTCCGAACATTTTGGCGTTTGTCGAAATAATACAGCAGGCTGGAGCCGGAGCTGAGCATAAAGGTGAGGGTCTGCAGAACGTAATGCGTGCGGATGAGAATCCACATGAAAGCGGTATTCATACCGAAAAATTGCTTAGTGCCGCGCCTGCACGAGAAGGGGATCGGATTGCCGTAAAACAGGTAATTTCACGACGAAAGTCGTGATTCATGATTCATGAATCTTGATTCTTTAACAATTGCCGAAGCGCGTCGCGCTCTTGATGTCAAAGAGTATTCGGCGCTTGAGCTCACGGACGCGTATCTGGATGAGATTTCGAAACGTGATGGAGAAATCCACGCGTACCTCGAGGTGTGGGAAAAGTCTGCGCGGGAAGAAGCAAAAGCGGCGGATGCGCTTATCGCAAAAGGAGAATCGAAGCCGCTCACCGGAATTCCACTCGCATTTAAGGACAACATTCTGATAGAAGGACATACGGCGAGCGCTGGCTCGAAAATCCTTGAAAACTACAAAGCTTCCTACGATGCCACGGTTATCAGTAAGCTGAAGGAGCACAACGCAGTCTTTCTCGGACGCACGAACTGTGACGAGTTCGCGCTCGGTAGTTCTACAGAAAACTCTGCATATGGTCCGACGAAGAATCCACACGATCTTTCGCGAGTGCCGGGCGGCACATCAGGCGGATCCACTGCCGCTGTTGCCGCAAACATGGCTCTCGGCGGCTTGGGAAGTGATACGGGCGGCTCGATACGACAGCCCTCTTCTCTCTGTGGTGTCGTGGGGATGAAGCCGACGTACGGATCGGTCTCAAGATACGGACTCATCGCTGCCGCTTCCTCGCTAGACCAGATCGGGAGTATCGGCAAAACGGTCGCTGATGCGAGGAGCATTTTCGAAGGCATTCGCGGGCACGATAAGCACGATAGCACTTCGCTTCCTGATTCTTTTTTCAATGAGAAACGCACGGTAAAGAAAGTGATCGGCGTTCCGCGCGCGTTCTTGAAAGAGGGGAGTGACGCCGATGTACTCGCGGAATTCGAAAAGACGCTTGAGAACCTGCAATCGACCGGCTACGAAATACGCGATGTAGAGCTGCCAAACGTGCCATATTCGCTCGCCGTCTACTACATCATCAATCCGGCGGAGGTCTCGACCAATCTTGCGCGCTTCGACGGCATTCGCTACGGGCTTTCTGTTCCAGCCGGCGATATCCAGAGCGTGTATTCAAAAACACGCGGCGCGGGATTTGGCCCAGAAACACGGCGTAGAATTCTCGTCGGAACATTTGTGCTCTCCGCTGGTTATGCGGATGCGTACTACCGAAAGGCGCGCGCGGTGCGCGAGTTGATACGTGATGATTTCAAGCGCGCATTCGAATCAGTCGATGCGATCGCTATGCCGACTTCGCCGACACCGGCCTTCAAGATAGGGGAAAAGTCGGATGACCCGCTCGCCATGTACGCTGCAGACATTTTCACCGTTCCGGTCAATCTCGCGGGAGTTCCGGCTATTTCCGTGCCCTCGGGCATGGTCCCGCGTGAAGGTAAAAATCTACCCGTCGGATTTCAGATTATTGCGCCGCACGGAGGAGAAGACGCACTGTTCACGGTTGGGGAAGATGTCGAAAAGGGCAGGGGGTAAGGGGATATAATAGGGCAATGGAGAACACGCTCATCGGGGCTTTTCCGGAGGCGTTCAGTTTTTTGGGCGATCTGCTTTTTCGCTGGGTACCTGCGACGGTAATTGCTGTTTTGAATATTAGTCCCTCGTCTCCCTTTGCCAATCTCGAACAGCCGATCACTGCATGGAATGTGCCAATCCTGCTCGCGCAAGCATCAGGGCCGACGGGGTATGAATCACTCCTCAAGGGATGGTTTGTCTTTTCGTTTCTTACGCTGGTCGGCTCGCTTCCATTTCTCGCACTCATTCTCTACTGCTGGACGCGCATCTTCCAAATACGGCGACGCGAGTATCGCGCGTTTCGCGCAGCACAGCGCACCGTCGTATCGCAGGATATTCCGCGCACGCAGCTGCGCTGGAATCGAGTTATCGACCAGTCCAACAGTTCCAATCCCGAAGGCTGGCGTCTCGCAATTCTCGAAGCAGACATTATGCTCAACGAGCTTCTGGACGTGCAGGGCTACAAGGGCGAGACGATTGCAGAAAAGATGAAACAGGTCGACCGCGCGAACTTTCACTCGATCGATGATGCGTGGGAAGCGCACAAAATCCGCAATCGCATTGTGCACGAAGGCACGGCACATGAGCTTTCGCATCGCGAAGTTCGGCGTGTTGTCGCTCTCTACGAGCGAGTATTCAAAGAGTTCAAGTATATCGAATAAACGCAAAAATTCCGCTTTCGCGGAATTTTGCATCTCGTGTTGCGGGGGCTGGAATTGCACCAGCGACCTCGAGGTTATGAGCCTCGCGAGCTACTTCTGCTCCACCCCGCTCTGTGCACTGTACTACAAAGAAAAGTCGGTAGCAATTTTTTAGTGGCCGAGTGCGGTGAGCACGACTTCCGTGAGCGAAACGGCAACGAATGTTGCAAGCGCGAGGAGGAACAATCTCCAATCGAGCGACGTAATGATCGAACCGAAACCGTAGGCGAGAAATCCAAGTGCGACAAACCACAGCACGGAATTAAATGCGAGGATCGTTGTCCAGAAGCGTGTGGACATACTGCAACATGATTATATCGCATTGTTGAGAGGGAAGGAGTAAACTGATATCTTGTCAGAATTGTCGGGGTAGCTCAGCTGGTTAGAGCGGACGTTTCATAAGCGTCAGGTCGTGGGATCGTAGCCCACCCCCGACACACAGCGGACACACAGCGTGGCGGTTGCGGAAGGCATATGTATCCACGTAAGTGGTTAGTGCCATGTCTTGTCACGTGGTAGTATAGTTTTGTGGCTCCAATGTATCGTAAAGTAAGACGTGATTTTTTCCGCATCTGGTCCGCGGAAATGGCATACGTTCTTGGTTTCTTTGCAGCCGATGGCAATATGATCCGGAACAGGCGAGGCGCGTATTTCGTCAGCTTTTACTCGAATGACAGGCGGTTGCTCGTCGATATCCGACATGTACTCGACTCCTCACACAGGATTGGAACGAAGAAACATTTTCCTTCGCGTAGGACCGCATACCAACTTCAAATCGGGAGCAAAGAAATCTTTGAGGATTTGTTGTCATTGGGATTTACTCCAAATAAGAGTACATCACTTCGGCTGCCGCGTATTCCGAGGTCGCTCGCGAAGCATTTCGTGCGAGGCTACTTTGATGGAGACGGCAATGTGTATTTCAAAAGGCACTTCGCGAAGGATCGGGGTAAATACCGGTGGATATTTCAAAGCAGGTTTACATCGGGCAGTCGTGTGTTTCTGGAAGATCTCCATACCGTTCTTCGGAGCAACGGAATTCTTGGCGGATCGCTCATCAAGAAAGAGCGCGGCCACGATTTGCTATTTAGTCATCATGATAGCGTTGCTTTATTCCGTCTTATGTACAATAATATCGGCGATTGCGTATATCTTAGGAGAAAGTACTTGCTATTCCGACACGCAGTCGACTCATTGTATGGGGGCGTAGCTCAGCCCGGTTCAGAGCGTCCGCTTGTCACGCGGAAGGTCGCGGGTTCAAATCCCGTCGCTCCCGCATCACCGAAAAACTGACAGCCGGCCGCGCCGACATTTTCGCATGACTGAAGCCTAAATTTTAGGCGGCGAGCCGATAATCACTGCGCTGCCTTGACCATATAAAACACTAAATGTAAAGTAAGGTGGGTATAGCGGAGTGCGCGAGATGACCTCGCGGTCAGTCCGCAGTGCTTATCTCAAATTTGATGCGATAAGCATCGCTTCTGATCGTGAAGGCAGATATGGGAGAGTGACCTATGATGATGTCGACTGAATTATTGGAACGGCTCGTTCCATGGTCTGATGACAGCTTCCTTGTCTTCGACGTAAAGTCCATCTTGCAGCACTGCTTCGACAAGGGAGCCCTCTCACCTAGAAAGGTCGAGGGCATGCTCGCGACACTCCCTGCCTCGGAGCAAATTCGCAGGCGCAACAGCGCCGGTGAATCGCTCCACTAGCAATGGACCGGAAAGTTCTGGTCCACGCGACGAGCCGTCAGAGGATACTGGCGGCTCGCTCTTATGCTTTCGTGCAGGAGCGGTGATAGAATCAGCGGATGAAGACTGCGCAGGATATTTACGCTGAATACAACATCATGCCCTCGCTGCAGCTCCATCAGCTGCGGGTAGCGGCGGCCGCGAAGTTAA
Source organism: Candidatus Kaiserbacteria bacterium (assembly GCA_016186695.1). Taxonomy (GTDB): domain Bacteria; phylum Patescibacteriota; class Minisyncoccia; order Phycocordibacterales; family UBA2100; genus UBA10103. Next base: position 138,771 of record JACPLC010000001.1, read on the forward strand.
TTTGCGACAATTTGAAAGTCCCGGTCAATACGGGCGATGTCGTTCTTGCGTGCCTTTTTCACGACATGGGCAACATTTTGAAATTTGATCTTGGGAAAACGTTTCCTGAATTTCTCGAACCAGAAGGGGCAGAGTATTGGAGGCAAGCGAAGGCGGAATTCTTATATCGATATGGCGACAACGCGCACAAGGCGAACATCGCGATTGGGAGAGAGATCGGATTAGACAAGAGGATCGTCGAGCTGATCGATAGCATAAGTTTTTCGAATATTGCAAACATTGTTGCAAATGCTTCGTTCGAGCAAAAAATCAGTGAGTATGCCGACGATAGGGTAGGTCCGTACGGGGTCTTGCCACTGAAAGAACGTCTTGCAGAGGCTCGCGCACGCTATATCGAGAGCGGAAAAACGTACTATACGGCTGAAGGATTCGACAAACTTTCGCGCTTGGTATATGAACTTGAGCGACAAATCTTTGCGCACACGAGTGTCCGACCCGAAGATCTCAACGACGCAGCCGTCGAGTCTATCATTGAGCAATTGAGAACCTACACGGTAGCGTGATAGTATCGCAATGTCGCCGATGTAGCTCAGTTGGTAGAGCAACTCCATGGTAAGGAGTAGGTCGCCGGTTCAACTCCGGCCATCGGCTCACGAGATGAGTACTGGAAATTCGTTAAAAATCCCGTAGGATAAGCTCGTTTGCCGCCTTAGCTCCCTCCTACGCTCAAATTGCATTTGAGCTTCGGACGGGCAAGCAGTAGGACTTTCCACTACGACTTGCACTTCGAAGCTCCGATGTAAAATCGGAGCGTAGTAGTGCCGCCTTAGCTCAGTGGTAGAGCAACGCTTTCGTAAAGCGTGGGTCCCCGGTTCAAATCCGGGAGGCGGCTCCGAATGCCGTGAGGAGACGACTTCCGGATTGTGAGGGGGTCGGGGAACGGGAGTTCCCCGTGGAGGAAGGATTGGGAAAACCGTGGGTTTCCCAGTTGTCCGGCGTGGCGGCTCAAGATACCTTGCCGGAGATCAATACATTGTCTCCGAATCTCATGACAGAGACATCGTTCAAGCGGGATGCGCCGTGGAGCGTCCGCACACCCCTACCTCCGATCGTCGAGGCATCCTTTCCGCCGATGAGGACCGGAGCATAGAATGCGTAGACTCGATCGAGAAGCCTTTCATCAAGAAAGCTGCCGATAGTCTTTCCACCCCCTTCCACGAGAATACTCACGATGTTTCGTTTTCGGAGTTCTCTGAGAAGTCCCCGAAGCGGAATTCCCTTGCCTTTGAATAGGAGAATTGTACTACCGCGTTTCTCCAAAGCCATTTTTTTGCGTCGTGGGGCGCCGAAAGATGCCGCGATCAGTACGTTCTGGTCGCGGAGCACTTTGGCGGAGAGGGGAATGCGAAGGTCCGGATCGAGAATAATTCGCAGGGGGTCTCTTTTCCCCTGTGCACGTACGCCCAAGTGCGGGTCGTCAGAGAGAATAGTCCTGATTCCGACGAGCACCGCTTGGTAGCTTCCACGGAGACTTCGTGCATACGCGCGCGCCTCTTTATTCGTTATCCACTTCGAATCTCCCGTACGTGTTGAGAGTTTGCCATCGAGACTCGCGGCATACTTGAGCCCAATAAAGGGTCGTTTTTTCCGGTGGAAGGTGAAAAATGCCTCGTTCAGCGCTCTCGCTTCGTTCGCGCACGCGCCAACGCGCACGGGAATACCTGCCTTGCGCAGTCTCGTAATCCCTTTTCCGTTCACGCGTGGGTTGGGGTCTTTCGTCGCGCAGACGACGCGTTTGATTCCCGCTTGTATGATCGCGTCAACGCACGGCGGTGTTTTGCCGAAATGTGCGCACGGTTCCAGGTTTACATATAGTGTTGCACCTCGCGCTCCCTCTCCCGCTTCCGAAAGCGCCTCGATTTCGGCGTGCGATTTTCCTGCGCGCTTGTGGAAACCACGTGCGGTAACGCGTGTGCCTTTCACGATTACCGCTCCAACCATCGGGTTGGGGTTCGTCCAACCCGCACCTTTTTTGGCAAGGCGGAGCGCTTCATGCATGAGGGTTTCGTCGAATCGCGGGGCCATGTTTAGACGCGGAGCAGGCGATGCCCCAATTTCCGCTTCTTTGTTCTCAGGTATTTCACGTTTGTCCGGCGCGGCTCCACTTCGAGCGGAATAGTGGCGCTGATAGATGTGCCGTATCCCGAGAGCTGCCGCTCTTTTTCGGGATTATTCGTGAGGAGACGTATGTCGTGTACGCCGATGTCTTCGAGGATGTGCGCGGCCGCTTCATAGGTACGTCCGTCGGCGGAAAAGCCAAGTGCCTCGTTTGCTTCCACCGTATCGAAGCCCCTGTCCTGCAGTGCGTAGGCTTTTATTTTGTTCCCAAGTCCGATCCCGCGACCTTCCTGACTCGCGTACACGATGACACCCGAACCCTCCTTACCGATCCTGCGCATGCTCTCCTTGAGCTGCTCTCCGCAGTCGCAGCGGCGCGAAAAGAGCGTATCGCCCGTGAGGCACTGCGAGTGTACGCGCACGAGCGTATTCTTCCGTGGTTTGCCGAGGACGAGCGCAGCGTGTTCGCGTCCGTCGAGAACGGATTTATATGCGGTAACAGCGAATGTTCCATAGGCGGTGGGAAGTGTCGAAGAGGAGACGCGAACCACGCTCGAGCTGTGTGTCGCGGGCGGCAGGGGATGTTGCTCGAGGTAGCGCACGAGGTCCTCTACCGAGATTATTTTTATCTGAAGCGTCCGCGCAAGCCGGAATAGCTCGTGACCTTTTGCCATGCGACCGCTTGTGCCGACGATTTCGCACAAGACTCCCGCTGGTGTTCTTCCCGCGAGCCGCGCGAGGTCCACCGCTGCTTCTGTATGTCCCCGGCGTTCGAGCAGACCGCCTCTTCGCGCGACGAGTCCGAACACGTGTCCGGGTTTGACGATGTCTTTCGGTTTCGATCGCGGGTCTACGAGCACGCGGATTGTCTTTGCCCGATCATGCGCGGAAACGCCGGTCGTGATTCCATGCGCGGCGCTCACGGAGACGGTAAAGCCCACACCGGTTTTTTCTTTGTTCTCGTCTCTCGGTACCATAAGCGGAAGATGCAAACGACGCGCCTGCGCCTCCGTGATCGCGGCACACACAAGTCCGCCAGCGCGCTTGATCATCGTTCTCAGTGTGGCGGGAGTTACCGTCTCCGCGGCGATGAAAAGATCGCCCTCGTTTTCGCGTTTGGGACTGTCGACGATGATAAGCATCTTGCCTTTTCTCACATCGGCGATTGCTTCCGGTATCGTGCTGAATCTGTTCATAGCTCGGAGAGGGTTCGTATCATCGCCAAGGCCGATGTAGCAGCTTCGACGCCCTTGTTCTCTTTCTTTCTTGTTGCGCGATCGAGCGCGTCTTCGAGTCGGTAGACAGCGAGCACTTCGAAGATGACCGGTATTTCGTATGTTAAGGAAACATCCATACATCCCCGCGCACATTCATTGGCGATTTGCTCGAAATGGTAGGTCTCACCCTTCACGATCGCTCCGAAGACGATGAGTGCATCATACGTGCGTTTTTTCGCGATGCTCTTTGCGAGGAGCGGTATCTCAAGTGATCCCGGAACCCTGAAGACGTCGATCTGCGATCTTCTGATGCCTTTGTGCACAAGTGTATTGATACAGTTTCGCTCAAGCGCGCGCGCGACCTCCATTCGGAAGGAGCTGCTGATAATTGCAATACGGATGTCTTTTGTGTTCTTCATGCGTGAGTTTTGAGAAGTTTCTCGAGGTATTTGCCGATAACATCGACCTCGATGTTGACGGGGTCACCCGGTTTGAGCGCGTGCATCGATGTCGTACGCCACGTATGCGGAATAATGCCGACGGTGAAATGGTTTTGACCGGCGCTCATTACCGTGAGCGAAACGCCGTTGACCGCGATCGATCCTTTCCCGACGACATACTTGGAAAGCGTCCGGGGAATCGAAAATCTCAACACCCGATCTTCTTTTTGCCGGTCGATGCGCGCTACGCGTGCGCTTATGTCCACGTGTCCCTGAACGAGGTGGCCCGAGAGGAATGTGTTCGGCGTAACCGGCAGTTCGAGGTTGACCACAGAGCCTCGGAAGAGCTTCCCGAGATTTGTCCGCACGTTCGTCTCCGACATTATGTCGGCGGTAAACGTATTTGGACGGCGTCCGACGACGGTGAGGCACACGCCCTCTACGGCAACACTTGTTCCGATCTGTAGTTTTCCGCAGAAGCCTCGCGTGGCTGAAATTGTCAGACGTGTTTTGTCTGCATTCTTGACTGTTCCTGTGTGTGAAATAATTCCACTGAACATAAGAAAAACCCCGCTGCTTCGGGGTTATGCGCTCCGCTCGAAAGAGCGGTCTTCCTTCTTTTATCCCGACTGTACGGTCGGTCGCGGGATCTCACCGCAGTCGTGTCCCGACTTTTGTCAGGACTCGTGGACTCGCCCCTCGAGAGGAGCTCTACCACCGATTGGGACTTTCCGCCAATCTGGCGGATCACCCAAACCCCGAAGGAAATGTAAGTATACCGCTCGCTTCAACGAAAGCCAACCGTTATACTTTCGAAATGCAGAGCAAAGAAACGATAGCGGCTATGGTGCTTCTTTTTGCGATGTATAAGGTAGCTAAACTCAATCGCGAGAAAAGCTAGCGATCCAAGCCCAAACTGATGCCGTTGATGATTTGAGGAATAATGTGAACAAGCGGCCCAGCTGATCCACGCTCGACGTATATTCGTAACTCCAACATGCTATCGCCGCGATCTATCAATAGAATAGCGGAAAAATAAATGAGAGAATCAAATTCCTGCATCCCGTAGAGCCAATACACCGGCAAGTTGTTCAGCGTACTTTTTGTTGTGCTCGAAATGTCCATTCTACGCTGCGACGACCACTTCTTCTGATAGTTTTGTGCGTACGAATCAAACGTCGCGCCATATGAGTCGAATTGCATACTAGTATCGTAGAGATACCTGATCATTCCTATGTGTACAATGCCAACGCTATTGCCTCTTCTATCTTTGCCGACGAGGTTTATAGATTTTAGAGGACCGGATGAGAAATCCTTTTCCCACCCTTCAGGGTAAGGAACACTCAATGTGCTGCTTGGGTCATCAGAAATCCAGTCAAGCCGTGTCCAGAATTCGCTTGGGATAACTGCCGTCGAGACAGTAAAAGAGTATGGGTTATCCAAGCCTAGATCGGATGAATAGCATAGAAAAGAGTATTCGCCGTCCCATTCACATGCCGAGAAATAAGGTCCGCCGAAGGTGTCGGCATTTGAGGCGGTGTATGATTTTTTATCATGGTCGAAATTGAAATCGCCAAAATATCTGTCATTTTCCAGAACTGAAAGACTAAAAGGATACGTACCGTGTTCTCGCTTGTATGTATCAATAGCAGTCGCCACCTGGAAAAGGCTCAGTGAATTTTGTTGCGGAGTAGTTTTCAGTTCTCCACCATCGGATGTGCCGAACATATTTTGTTGCTCTCTAAGTGATGGCCCGTTCTGAGCATTTATTTGCGTAAGAAATGTGCTTTCAGGTGTTGGTAAAGAGGTGGCCGTGGTTCTCGCAGGAGAGCGAAAGACCCAAAAAACGATGCCGAGCAGAGCTGCAATTGTTACAAAGACAGCAACGTAGATACCGAAATGTGTATTGTGCTGCGGGTTCACGCACTTAGTATCCCACGTCGACGCATCGCTTCGTTGGCGAGGCAGATAATAGGTGGATATACTGCTTCAATGCAGAAAGAGGTGATCGAAGGGCGCATTGCGGAGATCGAGGCGCAGATGGGAGCCGCGGATTTTTGGGCTGACAAAGAAAAAGCGCAGGCGGCGCTCAAAGAGTATCAGGAACTGAAGCAAAGATTGGCGGGGGCGGGAAGTTACGACAAGGGGAATGCCATACTCTCCATCGTTTCTGGCGCAGGCGGTGACGATGCGGAAGATTTTTCCCGCATGCTCTTCGAGATGTTTACGAAGTACGCCGCCTCTCGAGGCTGGCGTACGCCTCTTCTTTCGTCCAACCAGAATACGATGGGCGGCTTTCGCAGTGTCTCGTGCGAGGTAGTGGGGCAGGGTGCCTACGGTACGCTCAAAAACGAGGCGGGCGTGCACCGGCTCGTGCGTCTCTCGCCCTTCGGGCAGGGCAAACGGCAGACCAGCTTTTCGCTTGTCGAGGTGTTGCCGGAGTTGCCAGATGTGGGCGAGGCGCATATTCCCGAAGGCGAGCTCGAAATTACCGTGGCGCGCTCCGGCGGCCCCGGCGGACAGAACGTCAACAAGCGTGATACAGCAGTACGCATGACCCATAAACCCACCGGCATCTCCGTGCACGTCACTTCCGAGCGTAGTCAGGCACAAAATCGTGAAAAGGCCCTCGAAATACTGCGTGGAAAACTCTTTCAAATGCGCGAAGATGCCCAAAAACGCGAAGCGCGCGGGTATTCTGCAGGAGCATCCACCAAGATCGAGTGGGGAAGCCAGATCCGTTCCTACGTGCTTCATCCGTACCAGCTTGTAAAGGATCACCGGACCGACCACGAGCGACGCGATGTCGAAAAAGTGCTTAATGGAGATATACAGTCGTTCATCGATGCAGAATCGAAGTTGGAATCCTGAATCGGAAGGGTATAATACTCGAATGCGTTTTGCATTGCTGCGCACTACTAACCACACGCTACGGGCTATCCTTCCATGATTTACTACGACAAGGTTACAAAAATCTATAACGGAGATTCGCCTGCGGTTCAGGACATTACACTCGGTATCGATCCGAGCGAATTTGTTTCCATCGTTGGCCATTCGGGCGCTGGCAAGTCTACGCTCCTCAAGATGCTTTTTGCAGAAGTCTACCCGACGGAAGGCGCTGTGTATTTTGGTTCTCGCGAGATCAAGGCGATGCGCGGTAAGGAATTACGCGATCTGCGGCGGAACATCGGGACGATTTTTCAGGATTTCCGGCTTTTGCCCACCAAAACGGTGTATGAAAACATCGCGTTTGCGCTCGAGGTGGCCGGCAAATCCGAGGATGATATTGCCGCCGACGTCCCGCACGTATTGGAACTCGTTGGGCTCCCCGACAAGATGTGGAGTTTTCCATCCCAGCTCTCGGGGGGGGAGCAGCAGCGGGTCGCGATCGCGCGCGCGATCGTCAACCAGCCCGACGTTCTGATTGCCGATGAGCCCACCGGCAATCTCGATCCCATCAACACGCACGACGTGGTTGAAATTCTTAAAAAAATCAACGATCTCGGTACCACTGTCTTTCTCGCCACGCACAACAAGAGTGTCGTGGATTCGATCGGCCGTCGTGTCGTCGTGATGGATCAGGGCAGGGTTGTGCGCGACGACAAATCGGGCAAGTACGTGTTGTAGAATTCAAGTATGAGTACATGGGTCAATGTGAAGCGGGTGGCGAGGTACGGGCTCATTGGTTTCGTGCGCAACGGATTTGTGTCACTCGCGGCGGTTCTTATTATGACTATCACGCTCTTTGTCGCTGCAGGCCTCCTTATTCTCGGAGCTGCACTTAGCTCAACGCTGCAGCAGCTCACCGAAAAAGTAGATGTGACCGTCTACTTCACAACGAATGCATCCGAGGAGCAGGTTCGAGAGGTGCGAGGCTCACTCGAGGCACTTTCCGAAGTTGCTGTTGTGACCTACATAAGCCGCGAAGAGGCGCTCGCCATCTTCCGCGAGCGTCACAAGAACGATCAGCTTACACTGCAGGCACTCGACGAACTCGGTGAAAATCCTCTCGGCGCTTCGCTCGAGATCCGCGCGAAAGAGACGAGCCAATACGAATCGATCGCTCGTTCGCTCGAAGCCATGCAGGAAGGTGGCGAAAGTGGCATTGATAAGGTGAATTTCTTCCAGAACAAGACCGCCATCGATCGTCTTACCAATATTATTGAAACCTCGGGGCGGCTCGGCATCGCGATCTCGCTCGTTCTGGGGCTTGCGACGGTGCTTATCGCCTTCAATACAGTGAGGCTTGCCATCTACACGGCACGGGATGAGATCGGCGTTATGAATCTCGTGGGTGCCTCGCGTTGGTACGTACGCGGACCTTTTATGATAACCGGCGTACTCTACGGGCTCATAAGTGGTCTCATTGTGCTTCTCCTCCTGTATCCTCTTACACTCTGGATAGGTCCCGGGAGCGAGCGCTTTTTCGGCTCGTTCAATGTGTTTTCCTACTTTATCAGCTCGTTCCCCCTCGTATTTCTTGTCGTGATGGGTTCTGGGATCGGGCTTGGCGCACTTTCCAGCTATCTCGCGGTTCGCCGATACTTGCATACATAAAGAGAGAGGGTCGCTCGGGCGGGAGCGTTTTCCGCCTGCGGGACTCGCTTCGCTTCGAACAAGGTCCTCGGCGAAAAAGCGCTCCTGCCCTCACTAGGCACTCTCACTGCCCGCTCGTGGATTGTGTGTTATGATGGAGCCCGATGAAGCGGCGTGCGCAGAGCGGGCATAAGTATATTTTTGTTGTCGGTGGGGTGATGTCCGGCGTCGGCAAAGGGATTGCGACGGCCTCGATCGGAAAACTACTCACCGCACGCGGAGTATCGGTGAATCTCGTCAAGATTGATCCGTATCTCAATGTGGATGCGGGTACCATGAACCCAATAGAGCATGGGGAGGTTTTTGTTTTGGATTCCGGATTGGAAACGGACCAGGACATGGGAAACTACGAGCGATTTCTCGAGCGCGATCTTGGCGGAGACGACTACATGACGAGCGGTATGGTGTATGGCTCGGTAATTGCCCGCGAGCGTAATCTTGGCTATGGAGGAAAATGTGTCGAGACGATCCCACATGTGCGCGATGAAGTGATCGAGCGTCTGCGGCGCGCCGCAGACGTATCGAACTCCGACATTTCGGTGGTGGAGATCGGCGGCACGGTCGGCGATTTTCAGAACGCACTCTACATGGACGCGGCGCGTGTGATACACCTGCTTTCTCCCCACGACGTGCTCTTTGTCATGGTTTCATATTTGCCCGTACCTGGAACATTGGGAGAAATGAAAACGAAGCCGACACAAAACGCGGTGCGTCTTCTCAACTCCTATGGCGTACAACCCGACATCATCATCGCGCGCGCCGCGCATCCGCTCGATCGGAAGCGCAAGGAAAAGCTCGCCATCAGCTGCAACGTGCATCCCGCCATGATCGTCTCCGCACCCGACGTTGAAAGTATTTACGATGTCCCAGTCAACTTCGAGCGCGACAAGCTCTCCGATATTCTGCTCGAGTCGCTCGGGTATGAAGAGAAGCCAGAGGCCGATCTCTCTGTGTGGAAAGAATTTGCCGACAAGGCGCGAAACGGCGGGAAGCGGGTAAAGATTGGCATTGTCGGCAAGTATTTTGATACGGGAGACTTCGTGCTCTCGGACGCGTACATCTCGGTCATCGAATCAATAAAATTCTCCGCGTACGCCCATGACGCGAAACCAGAGATCCACTGGCTGAACGCAAAAACTTACGAAGCGAATCCGAAAGCTGTCGCCGAGCTCGAAGACTATGATGGAATCTTAGTACCGGGGGGTTTCGGTGAGACAGGTATTGAAGGGAAGATCGCAGCAATCAAATTCGCGAGGGAGAACAAGATCCCGTATTTCGGTCTTTGCTATGGCATGCAGCTTATGACGGTCGAATACGCGAGGAATGTTGGAGGCCTTAAGAACGCGCATACCACCGAAATAAATCCCGAAACACCACATCCCATTATCATGATATTGCCTGAACAGGTCGAGAAGTTGGCGAAGAAAGACTACGGCGGTTCGATGCGTCTCGGGGCATACCCATGCGATCTTGTCGAAGGGACGATTGCGCGCAAGGCCTATGGCAAAGAATCTATTTCAGAGCGTCACCGTCACCGCTACGAAGTAAATCCGGAATACATCGAGCGTCTCTCGAAAGCAGGCCTTGTTTTCTCCGGAATATCACCTGATCGCCGCCTGATGGAGATCGCCGAGCTTCCAAAAAAGGAACATCCCTTCATGCTCGGAACGCAGTTCCATCCCGAAATGAAAGCGCGCCCGCTTTCGCCGCATCCTTTGTTCAGTGCCTTCATCAAAGCAGCCATTGAGCGAAAGAAGAAGGCATAGTCAAGCATCGGCTTGACTTTCGTTCGTGCGTGAGTAGCATGGAACATGGTTGCCAAAATTTTAGAACGTGGGTTCACTTTCGACGACGTGCTTATCGTCCCGAACGAAAGCCGGATTGAACCTGCGGAAGCATCTCTCCAAGCGACCGTATGCGGGATCACCCTCAAAGTCCCGTTCCTTTCTGCTGCAATGGATCGCGTCACTGAAACCTCCATGGCGATTGCGCTCGGCAAGCTCGGGGGCTTGGGTGTTTTGCATCGCAACCTTTCAATAGAAGAGCAAGTAAAGATGGTGCGAGAAGTGAAGAAGACTGGCGTTCCTGTTGCGGCGGCATGCGGGCCTTTTGCAGCGGATCGTGCCAAGGCACTGGATGATGCCGGAGTCGATGTGATCGTCATCGATTGCGCACACGGGCACAATTTAAATGTTGTTGATAGCGCCAAGAAGATCAAGAAATCGCTCAAGCACGCAAAAATGATCTTCGGGAATATCGCGACCGCCGAGGCGGCATATGCAGCCTGCACCTTTGCTGATGCGGTAAAGGTCGGCGTCGGGCCCGGCTCGATTTGCACAACACGGATAATTTCGGGTGTCGGCGTACCGCAACTTTCTACGATCCTCGACGTTGTTTCTGTCGCGGCGAAAAAGAAGGTGCCTGTCATTGCCGACGGCGGGATGCGTACCTCGGGCGATATTGCGAAGGCACTCGCTGCGGGCGCTTCCGCGGTGATGCTCGGAAACATTTTTGCCGGTACCGACGAGACACCAGGCAAGACGATTGAAAAAGGAGGGAGGAAATACAAAGAGTACCGCGGCATGGGTTCAAAGTCAGTTATCGAGAGTGCGGCGGGGAAGGAGCGCTACTTCACACACGGACGCAAAGCGGTTCCCGAGGGTGTTGAAGCACTTGTGCCGTATAAGGGGCCTGTCGCAGAGACTGTTGCCGAGCTTTCTTCCGGCATACAGGTGGGCATGGGATACGTGGGTGCGCGTAATTTCAAGGAGTTCCATGCGAAAGCGAAGTTCATTCGCATTACGAACGCCTCGATCGCCGAAGGAAAACCGCATTCACTTTCTGGGATAACTGGTTGACGCGAGGACGGAGATCGTTTTCCGCCTGCGGGACTCCCCGCCGGCTGGCGGGTCGAACAGGTCCTCGGCGAAAAAGCGCTCCCGTCCTCGCTGATAGGAGAAAATTGCATTCAATACCCTGTATCGTAAAGTGCTCGCATGAACAGGGTCGTGCTTGGTGCAGCAGCCGTCATCGCGGCCGCATGGCTTTTGATACTTCCGGTTTCGGACACCAGAGATTTCGTTCGTCCTGTGCCGGTGATGCCGACTCCCACACCGGAGCCGCGAGCTTCTATTATATTCGGCGGCGATCTGATGTTCGACCGCTCGATCCGAACCGCCATGGAACAGCACGGAGAAGATTATATTTTTTCCTGCATTGAGGGTGTACTGCAAAGCGCGGATCTCGTGGTAGCAAACCTCGAGGGGCCGATCACCACGCACCCGTCAAAAAGTATCGGTACGAAGGTCGGCGGGGAAGGGAATTATACTTTTACATTCCCGATCTCGGCCGCTGCACTACTCTTCCGCCATAACGTTCGATTGGTAAACATCGGCAACAACCACGTCATGAATTTCGGCCGCGAGGGCCTTGCGCAGACCAAATACTGGCTTGATGAAGCAGGGGTCCTCTATTTCGGTGAGCCGGATCTTAGCGAGACGGATCGCGTTGAAAGGATCTCGGTGAATGGAATTCCTTTCTCGTTCGTGAACTGGAGCGACTGGACCTCGGATAAGACAGATCACACGGTCGCACAGGTACGCGAAGAGGCGGAGAAGGGAAACATCGTCGTCGTGTTTGCACACTGGGGAGACGAATACGTGCCGGCGCCGGAACGCGTCAAGGTTCTTGCGCGGCAATTCGTCGACGCGGGAGCGGATATTGTCATTGGTGCGCATCCGCACGTTGTACAGGAGCACGAAATCTATCAGGAGAAGCACATCTACTACTCGCTCGGCAATTTTGTTTTTGATCAGTACTGGAGTGAAGCCGTGCGACGGGGACTTCTGCTTCGCGTCGAATTTACTCGAGAAAGCGTCGCTTCAGTGGAAGAAATTCCCATTGATAATCAGACTGATCGTCGGACGTGTGCGGGATGACGCGTTCGCCGAGGAGCGAGAGAAATTCCTTGCGCCGATCTTCGCGTCCGATGTCCCAGAGATGCCAAAGAGGGTAGCACTCCGGCGTGTACTCGTAGTGTCCGCGAACTTCCCGGTCTTCAAAAATGCGAAGGTGATATTGGAAAACGAAGTCTTTCACCAGACGCAAACTCACTATCTCTCCGTCGTCCTCCCACGCGACGCGATGATAGGCGTAGCCCTTTTCGATGAGGTATGCGACAAATTCTTCGATAGAAAGATGCGGTGCGACCGTGCCGAGAAGGAACGGCTGGCGGCCCCGGTTTTTGATGAGGCTTAGCGCAATGACGCTGTCGCGCACCGTCGGATGATACGGTGTGTAGTAGTACCAGAAGTAGTACTTGATGCGGTGCACCAGTGAATCGGGATAGACCATCTCCGAGTGGGGGATTTTTTCTATGAGCGCACGACGATCATGGGGCGCCATACATGTACTTCGTCGCGTATTGTATCAGGTGATATTGTTCCCGTGCAACGACGCGGCGTTGAAGGGACCGCGTTTTTGCAGTATTCTCAACGAATTGCGGATCTCGCCGGACGTGTCTGTCCACAGAGGGAGGGTTCTGTTTCTAAACTTTGTTCCAGAACCCGTATACTGTAATCAATGCCATACATTGATCGAGAAAAAAAGCGATTGTATGACCAAAAGTGGAACAGGGAATATTATCGTAACAATCGGAAATCAGAGATTGCGCGAGTCAGAAAAAGAAAACAGGAACTTCGTGATTGGCTGGATGCGTACAAGACCAAACTCAAATGTGAAATATGCGGCGAGAAGCACCCAGCATGCCTTGATTTTCATCATAGAGATTCCAGTAAAAAAGATTTTTCGATCGGCGCTATAAAAGAATATGGGTGGGGCAGGGAAAAAGTACTTCTTGAGATACAAAAGTGCATGGTAGTATGCGCCAACTGCCATAGAAAAATACATGCGAGTAGGCTAAAATAGGCAGGAATTGCGGGATCATCTAATGGTAGGATGCGACTCTCTGGAAGTCGTCATCTTGGTTCGAATCCAAGTCCCGCAGTCAGGCAAATTTACACGCCTTGACTAGCGCGTGGTCGAATAACGACTCTGCTGAGTCATAAAATGGAAATGAGCGAACAAAATAGATTCGAACCACTGGTGTCAGGCGAGCTTCACTTGCATTTCAAGTATGGCATGGTACCTTTTAAGTACAGTTGGCTTCGGCCTCACCCCCGCAAGGGGGAGAATATGTGGAAAGGCCGTCAGAGCAATCCTCTGGCGGCTTTTCTCAATCGGGCGAAAATATTCTTATCAAGAAAGCCGACCTTTTCCGCAAGGCGGCGTGTATCGATAACCCGCAACTGGGATAGGTTGGCTCGTGCCGGACGACCGTCAACCACCCCAATAGAGACACGAAGTGGATGCTCGCGGGCAGAAGTGGTGAGCGGTGCGACGAGACAAGCATCAGGGCCGAACCCGCGCAGTATGAGTGCCGGGCGGAGAAAATTATCACCTCGCCCGTCTTGTTCAGATCCCACGTTCACACCAAGTCGGCACCACCATATTTCGCGAACGGTATAAAGGCGGGGAGGTTCCGCGTTCGTTTGCTTCTTCAGTGTATTCCATCGATCAAAATCTTTCTCCATATACGCGCAGGAATTATAACATCACAAGTGCGGTCATCTGTGGATGAGACGTTTGCCTGTGTGGCACAATCTCGGGTCTATGAAAAAACCCGACAAGAATTATTCTGCAGCAGTGCCGATCGCTGACGAGCGCATTGAGGAGTTTCGACGTATTTACAAAGAAGCATACGGGGAGGAGATTTCAGTAGGCAACGCGCGAATAATGGCGCTGCGTCTCATCACGCTTTATCGATTACTCATGCAGCCGCTGCACGGCGAAGGCTCTTCGTCTCCTTCACAAGACTCTCCGGCTCAAAGCGCTGACGAAGCGTCCTGATATTTTCGAGTATGCCCTGCCCGTCTTCGGTGTGTAGCATGGCAGAAATTTCTTTCGTTAAGCGATTGAACCAGCGTTTCTTGCCAATTCGGCTAAAAGTTCTAACATCGTCGATGACTCCCAGCCAAATTACAGCCAAATTAGGTATGAGTGATGTAATAATCGGAAAAGGGAATTTGGCAGGAAAGGGCGTGTATGCAAATCGAGATTTTAAAGCGGGAGAAATTGTAATTCAGTATCACCTAAAATCTTTGACGGAGGAAGAATTTCAGAATCTTCCTGAAAGTGAAAAAGAGTTTACTCATATCTATCGTGGAGTCATTCGTCTTTATTCAGGACCAGAACGATACGTTAATCATTCCGCGAATCCCAATACCTCTCAAGATCTAGAAAACGGGCGAGATGTAGCTTTGCGCGATATTAAGAAGGGGGGAGTGATCACGACTGACGCGACTAAGGATGACTCCAACTAGCCTCCAGATTGGTTCCAATATCGTATCAGACGGCCAGCAACCGAGCATGAGCAATTGACTTTGGACAGCTTGCAATATAAATACGTCATGATACTATTGCTACATCATTTCAGGGTGATCCAGAGAAGCGGGGATCGACCTTCAACTCCACTCACTGTATTTGATCGATCGAAAATATTTCGGTCGCGATTATCAGTCCAATCTATTCTTCCATTGCTATGCAAGAAGGAACAATTGCCCGTCTCACCGATAAGGGTTTCGGGTTTATCTCTCGCGAGGGACAGGAAAAAGATCTCTTTTTCCACTCCAAC
Source organism: Candidatus Kaiserbacteria bacterium (assembly GCA_016186695.1). Taxonomy (GTDB): domain Bacteria; phylum Patescibacteriota; class Minisyncoccia; order Phycocordibacterales; family UBA2100; genus UBA10103. The sequence goes on from JACPLC010000001.1 coordinate 153,833, forward strand.
GAGCTCGTGAATGTTAAGTTCGATGAGCTTCGCGAAGGAGACAAAGTGACTTTTGAAGTCGCGGACAGTCCGAAAGGACCGAACGCGGTGAAGGTCAGCCGCGTTTCCTAAAGTAAAAGCGCTCCGTATGGGGCGCTTTGCATATAAGTGTTTCTGGTCTGAATTTCGTATTCTGTTATACTGCCGCAAATGCAAAAAATCCTCGCTCATATACGCGCGAACGCTGTGGTCTACGGCGGCGTTGCCGTCGTGCTGCTCGGCGCCGGGTTTCTGTTTTCGAACAGTAAGAACGGCAAGGAGGAGCTCCTTACGGTTACGGCCGGTGCCTTCGTGCAAGAGGTAAGCGTGTCGGGAAAGGTGATAGCCGCTCAAGACGTGGACCTCGGATTCTCGCAGGGCGGTCGTGTTGCCGGCGTATATGTGAAAGTCGGCCAGCAGGTACAAGCGGGAACCACTCTCGCGGAGCTCGATAACGGCGATCTACGCGCGAGTGTCTTGCAGAAGCAAGCCGCTCTGGAGCGCGAGAAGGCATCGCTTGCACTGCTGCGCGAGGGAACACGGTCGGAAGAGGTGGAAATTGCACTCTCTGAAGTGAGGAGTGACGAAACGGAGCTCACGCAGAAGCGTAATTCGCTTGTTGAGGCGGTAAAAGACGCATTCAGCACGTCGGATGATGCCGTGCGCAACACTATTGACCAATTCATCAGCAGTCCGCGAATCGATCCCCAAATCAATTTCATCGTGAGTGATATTCAACTCGAAACCAAGGTCGAGCACACACGCCTTGCGATGGAAAGCGTGCTCGCGCTCTGGCAGAGGAACGTGGAAGGGCTTGCAGCCGATTCCGCGCTCCCAGGTGCGGTCTCGGAGGCGCAGTACAACCTCTCGCAAGTTGCCTTGCTGCTGACGGATGCCAACACTGTTCTCAATAAGGCAGTGCCAACGGGGAGCAATACGCAGGCAGTAATCGACGGTTACGAGACTGACGTCGCCGCCGTGCGCGCTGCTGTGAATGTCGCCGCCTCGGCCCTCGTTTCTGCGATAACCGCAGAGAAAAATGCAGTCTCGGCACTCGAAACTTCACGCAGGAGTCTCACGCTTAAACAGGCAGGCACGCGTGCAAGTGACATTGATGCGCAGGAGGCGGATGTGAAAGTTGCGGAGGCCGACCTTGCAAACGCGCATGCGCAACTAGGGAAGACGATCATGCGGGCCCCCTTCACGGGGGTCGTCACAAAAATGGATCTCAAGATCGGACAAGTAGCATCCGCGAGTGTTTCGGACGTTTCCATGATCTCTTCCGGCACGTTCCAGATAGAAAGCTTTGTTCCCGAGGTGAACATCGCTCTCATCGAAGTCGGTGACCCGGGGAACGTGACACTTGACGCATATAGTGCAGATGTCGTATTTACCGCGCGCATTATTTCTATCGATCCTGCAGAAACGACTCGCGATGGTGTTTCTACGTACCGTTCACTTCTCCAGTTTTCTGAAAACGATCCCCGTATCAGACCGGGAATGACGGCTAACGTTGTTATCAAAACCGACGAGCGTGCCGGTATAATCAGCGTCCCGCAGGGGATCGTTTTCGAGCGTGGTGGCAAAAAGTATGTCCGTGTGAAGATCGGTAAGGAGATTGAGGAGAGAGTGGTAACGACGGGCGCTGTCTCGAACCTCGGCAACGTTGAAATTCTTTCGGGTCTTTCGGAGGGCGAGCTAGTCGTGCTCTCGCCGTAGGTACATGGTCCCCCTGAATATTCGTGTTGGTTTTTTCTTAGCTCTGCGGGCCTTGAAGAGAGCATCACTCTGGACCACCGGACTCATTGTTTTTGTAATGGTGCTCACGTTCCTCAACCTTGTCGTTATCTCGGGAATCTTGGTAGGGCTTTTGCAAGGAGCGGTTGACGCGGTGCGCACCGAATACACGAGCGATGTCATTATCTCGACCTTGAGTGACAAGAGCTACATCGAGAACAGCGCAAACCTCATATTGCTTGCCAAAGGACTGCCCGGTGTCGAGCGTGTGACTGCCCGGTACATCGAGGCGTCGCGACTCGAGGCCGGCTACCAGACGCGGAAAGAATCGGATAAGCCCGATACCGCGAACGCATTGGTTGTCGGCGTCGATCCCGAAGAAGAAGACGCGATCAGCGGAATCTCAAACGACATTATCGAAGGCGAATTTCTTGAGGCAGGCGATTACGACAAGATAGTGCTCGGCAACTACCTTTTAAAGCAGTACATTTTGTTTGAAACGCCCGGACTTGCGACGCTCGATGACGTCGGCATTGGCACGAAGATCCGCCTGCACGTGGGCGACGTGACGCGAGAGGTCACCGTGAAGGGTATTCTCAAGAGCAAGGTTGACGAGATAGCACTGCGTGCGTTCATGGTCGATTCGCAGTTCAGGAGCATTATCGGACGCAACGATGGAAATGTTGACGAGATCGCCATCAAGACCAACGAAGAGACGACACCGGAACAGCTCCGCGACGCGCTGATTCTTCGAGGTGTTAGAGAGGATGCGAGAGTGCAAACCTTCGAGGAGGCGCAGCCACAAGCATTCAAAGACGTCATCAGTACCTTCAATATGCTTGGCACCATGTTTTCCTCGATCGGGCTTGTCGTCGCCTCCGTCACTATTTTCATCGTAATTTTCGTAAATGCACTCACGCGCCGAAAGTACATCGGGATATTGAAAGGCATTGGTGTTTCTGGCCGCGCGATCGAGTTCTCCTATGTCTTCCAATCCATTTTTTACGCTGTCATCGGCTCGGCAATCGGGCTTGCACTCGTGTACGGGTTTCTCGTGCCCTACTTTCTAGCGAACCCGATCGATTTTCCCTTCAGCGACGGCATTCTGGTTGCACCCTATGAGCAGACCTTTTTCCGCGTTGGTCTTCTTGTCGTCTCGACAGTCGTTGCTGGCTACATTCCCGCATGGATGATTATCAGGAGAAACACGCTCGACTCGATACTGGGCCGCAACTAAACGACCATGATACAAACCGCACAATTGATGAAAACATTCAAGAACGGCGATGTGTTCACGCCCGTCTTGAAGGGGATCGACTTTGTGGCCTCGCAAGGCGAGTGGGTCGCCATCATGGGCCGAAGCGGCGCAGGCAAATCTACCTTTCTCTATCAGATGAGTCTCCTCGACGATCCGACGAGCGGGGAGATCGTTATCGATGGACATGACACGCATGAGATGAGTGCGAACGAGAAGATGCAGTTTCGGCTTTCGAAGTTTGGATTTGTGTTTCAACGAGCCAAAAGTGCTTTTTGCGGACGAACCGACTGCAAACCTCGACAACGAATCCTCGAGGCGCATCATGGAAATATTCACTGAGCTCCATAAGGCGGGGCAGACTATCATCATGGTCACGCACGAAGAACAGTATGCAAGTCTTACACAGCGTATCGTGCACCTCGACGACGGTCGCGTTGTCTCTGAGGAGAAACAGTAAAATTTCCCATGGACGCTATACGGGCATTTGGCGAGCAGACTTTTTCGTCGTTGAAGATCCGCAATTATCGTCTCTACTTTATCGGGCAAGGGCTCTCCGACATCGGCACGTGGATGCAGGTGGTTGCAATCGGCTGGCTTGTGCTTGAGCTGACCGGCTCCGGAATACAGCTCGGAAGCGTATTGGCATTCCGTTTTGCGCCCATGCTTGCCTTGGGTGTGCTTGCCGGAAGTGTCGTCGATTCGTTCGACAAGCGGGTCCTTTTGTACATAACGCAATCTATCGGGGCATTCGTCGCGCTCTCTATAGGCGTCCTTGTTCTTACGGAATCTATCACGCTCCCGATGGTATACCTCGCCGCGCTCGTTCTCGGCCTTGCGGATGTTTTCGATCGTCCAGCGAGGCAGACGTTTGTGCACGAGGTAGTAGGTCCCGAGAATCTGAGAAATGCCGTTAGCTTAGGCTCTGCGCGCGCGAATCTCGCGCGCGCCCTCGGGCCTATGTTTGCGGGTGCCCTGATTGCAGGCGCAGGCATGGCACTCTGTTTTTTTGGGAACGCGCTTTCATATGCTGTGTCCCTCGTTGCACTTTTTTTGATGCGCCGGCGCGAATTGCATCGCGAATTCGCCGAAGCGCGCAAAGTGAGCCATATTTTTTCGGGTCTTCGCTATGTTGCATCAATGCCGCTCATACGCACTATTCTCATTTCTATGGCGGTCGTCGGCACCCTCTCGTATGAATTTCAAACTACACTTCCTCTCCTTGCACGTACAACGTTTCTCGGAAATGCCGCCGACTATGCGGCACTCCTTTCTGCAATGGGAGCGGGTAGCGTTGCCGGAGGTTTGTTCTCTGCGAGCCGCAAGGAAGTTGGCGCGCACGAGTTTGTTTTCTGGGCGTTTCTCTTCGGCGTTTCGATCTGCGCGACAGCGTTCATGCCCTCTCTCCCGTACGCAGTTCTCGGGATGGTATTTGTGGGATTCTTTTCCATCTGTCTTTCCACTACGGGAAACACCATGATCCAACTCGAATCTGCCTCGCACATGCGGGGGCGGGTGATGTCTTTGTGGTCGATGGCACTTTTCGGCTCAACCTTGATCGGCGCGCCCATCGTCGGGCTTGTCGGCGAGCATATTTCTCCGCGATGGGCGCTCGCGCTTGGCGGAGTAGCGGCGATTGTTGCGGCACTTTTTGCGAGCCGTCGGCTTCTCAAGAGCTATCAGTTCTTTTCTATTCCATCATTTATATCCATTCGCCGAGAGGAGGAGACAGTTGTAGAGAGTGAGAAAGTATGAACGCAGAAGCGGAAGCGTTTCTCGCCTGCGAAACTCGCTTCGCCCGTCACACGCACCGCGTGTGGTCGGGCTTCGCTCAAACAGTCCTCGGCTTCAAAACGCTTCCACTCCTGCGCTTGTGGGAATAAATAATGAAACCGCCCCTTTTGGGGCGGTTTCTTCGAGAATGCGTTAGGGGTTTGTCCGGAATGTCGCGGGCCATGTTAGGCTCAAGTTTCCACTTGCGTCGGTTGCCTGCACGACGTAGAAGTACGTGGTGCTTGAAGCAAGTCCGGAGAGCATAACGCTATGCGCGCTTCTGAGAGAGGTGTCTGTCGTTACTCCGGTTCCGGTCACGATCGGCGCGAAGCCGAGTCCCGCTGCTTCGGAGAACGTTATCGGCAAAGAAGAGTAGTAGACTTTCGAGGATGCCGGTTCATTCGTTGAGAAGTTCACGGTCGCTGCATTTGGGGATGTTGCGACCGCTGTCGCAAAGATGAACGGTCCCGAGAAATCTATTCCCGCGCCCACGCTTCCACCCGCACGAAGATTCAACTGTACGAGCGTCATCGGTCCGACGCGGCCGTAGCCGGTCGAGAGGGGTGTGCCCGAGCAGACGATTTCTTCGGCGCACTGGAAGCGCTGTACCGCGGCTTGTGTGAGTACTCCGAAGTAACCGGTCACCAACCCTTCAGGGTAGTGACTTGTTTTCGTTGCCAGGAAGGACTGCAGTTCACTGACCTGCGCGCCGCGCGAGCCAACGCTCATCTGCTGCGTGAAGACAGTGGTCTGTGCACTCGCTGTGAATGCCCACAACAGGATCAGGGCAAGAAGGACAATTCCAGCCGTAAGGCCGACTTTTCGAGATAATGCTAATTTCATACGTAATGTGTAGTCTTTAGGTCGTTGATAATGCAAGATCGACCGGCTCTTGTGACGAGGAGCCAATATGAAGGTTACAGCCGCATCATGAAGTCACCGTGTATATTTGGCTTGTAAACCGGCCCCGTGCCGGTTTCTGGACTCCTCGGCTCAAAGATGCAAAAGCGAGCTTTTGCACCCACTCGCTCTACGTCGCCAGTAATCGAATTCTTCTAGGGACGTCAGCCTGTATGGTGCTCATGAAAACTTCATATTGTATGCTTCACAGTAGTAGCGTGGCCGAGAGGCCGCACTTAGCAGTCAACAATCATATATGAAAATACTTCTTATAGAGGACGAACAGAAACTGGCCACTGCTCTGAAGCGGGGCTTAGAACTGCAGGGCTATGCGGTGGATATTGTCGCGGACGGAAAGAAAGCACTCACGAGAATATCGCTCCATCGCACCGACTATGATCTCGTGATACTTGATCTCATGTTGCCTTCGATGGACGGGCACGAAATATGCAAGCGTATGTGCGAAGAGAACATCACTGTGCCAGTCCTCGTGCTTACCGCTCGTGCCGAAACCGACAACAAGGTGAAACTGCTTTTGTCGGGCGCTGACGACTACCTTGTGAAGCCGTTTTCGTTTGCGGAACTCTCAGCGCGGCTGCAGGCGCTCTTACGGCGCCCGAGCGAGAGCGTACCCGAAGTGTTGCACAGCGATGACCTCGAGCTAAATCCCGTCACGAGGCGGGTAACGCGCGCGGGAGAAGACATTCCGCTGACTCTCAAAGAGTTCGGACTCCTCGAGTACTTCATGCGCAATCCCGATAAGGTCGTGAGTCGGGAAGACCTGCTTAGTCACCTGTGGGATTTCAACTATGTCGGATTCAGCAACGTCGTGGACGTCCACGTTAAAAACCTTCGCAGAAAACTTGGGGGAGGAGATACAGGCCTACTGGAAACGGTTCGGGGCATCGGCTACCGGCTACGTGCATAAGTATCGGTTCGATCCGTTCTTCCGTACAGAAGTAAGTGTCGTCGCACTGCAGATCGTGTTTGCAGTTCTACTTCTCCTCATAGTCGGTCTTGCGGCAACCTCGCTCTACCATGATGCTTCTGCCGCACTTTCGCGCGGTATAGAGCAGGTACTAACGTCGCCATCCAACCCCGAGGCAGTGGGCCACTCTGTCGCGGAGGAACTCTCGACGATGCGGATGAGGACCGTTACGTGGGCGGCGATTGCCGTCGTGGCCGTAACTGTCTTTCTAAGCTATCTCATTGCACGTGTCGCGCTTAGCCCTACACGAAACGCGCTTGAATCCCAAAAACAATTCATTGGGAACGTCGCGCATGAGCTTCGCACGCCGCTTTCGGTCATCAAGACCAACACCGAAGTCGCCCTCATGTCGGGAGGGATTGAGCGAGAACTTCGTTCGACCTTGGAGAGCACGGTCGGAGAACTCGATCGCATATCTGAGATTATCAACAATCTACTCTCGCTCTCCGCTTCTGTACGGCCTGAGCGCATGGAATTTAAAGATCTTGATTTCGGTCCCATCGTGCATGGCGTCATCGGGAAGTTGAAAGAGCTCGCTGATTCAAAGCGTGTCGAGATAACGGCACGAATGAGTCAGCGCAGGTTCGTACTCGGCAACCCCGCAGCCCTTGAGCAGATTACGATGAATATACTCAAGAACGCTATCACGTACTCACCTCGTGGCGGGCGGGTCATCGTCACGGTAGAACCGATACACCCGGATTATATAGAGTTTACCGTGCAGGATTTTGGCATCGGCATCGCGCAGAAGAACCTGTTCCGGATCTTTGAGCCATATTATCGAGTAGATCCTTCGCGCTATCGCGGCGAGTCGGGTTCGGGTCTAGGATTAACGATTGTCTCCGAACTCGTCAAGCTCCATAACGGCAAGATCACTGTGCGAAGTGCCGAGCAGCGTGGCACCATTGTGACCGTTCATCTTCCCGCCGGTCGGCCGAGTCTCACATCGGAGCGAGCTGCAGCTCACGATGAGCACGCGGGCGAAGTAACCGTCGATTTTTCGCATCGCGCGGGCTGATGTGGTGAAGCGCAGCAGTTTTGCGGCCTGCGGAACTCGCTTCGCCCGTCACACGCACCGCGTGTGGTCGGGCTTCGCTCAGACAGTCCTCGGCAGCAAAACTGCTGCGCTTCAGCTGCGGCGACGCGAACGAGTCCGCGACGCCTTCATTTCTGATTCATGGCTACTCGGTACCATGATACGCGGAACCTTTGCTCCTTCTCTTTTCGAGGCGCCGCCCCGAGTGTGGGGCGGTGGCTCTCGGGAAGGTTATCAATATCCATACCCCACCATGTCACAGAGAATGGGGAAACTGTCCTTCATTCTGACGCGGAAGATAATCGCGTCAGCCGGGGAGGCGAGAGCTCTAAGGAGCCTCGCCTCCCCGGCGTATGAGGGGAAAACCGTTGGTTTCGAGCTCCTCGGCTCGGAAATGCGCAAGTAGCTTACGCATTTCTCTCACTTTACGTCGCTCGTAAGAAACAAGCATACATTTCGTCTTAATGAAGCGGAGGGATTTTATCCCTCCTTTAACTTAGTAATCTATCTATTGAAGTATGAAAAAGCATCAAATTACGGCGCTTCTTCTCGGCGCAGTGCTGGTTCCAATGACTTTCGCGTTGGCATTGAACCTTGAAGCAGATGTCGACAGTTCTGTGAACGTAGATGTCGGGCTCGGTGCGACAAGCTCGAATACCGGAGCATCGGGAGACGCTAACGCAGAGGCCGCAGCCTCGAGCGAAGTAGTCCTCGGTGTTCCCGGGAATGTTGAGGTCATCGTTGTCACGAGGGCGGATGTTGAGGGAAGCGGCGCGATAAGCGCAAGCGCATCTCCCGCATCGGTTAGCTCTGAAACTGACCTCTCGGGATTCGTTGCGGCACAGATTGCCTCGGACGAAAATCTCTCAAAGGTTGAGTCTTCCAAAAGCCGTGTCTCGGTAACCTACCCCCAGAAGGCCAGACTCTTCGGCCTTATTCCGATTACGGTGGACGCGACGGCGACAATTCTTGCGGACGGTACCGTGGACGTGAAGTACCCGTGGTACGCTTTCCTCATGGTTACGAACGAAACGGTGCTCGAAAGCGAGATTGAGAGCCGGGTAACGTCTCTCAATCCAGCGGGTGTCCGTGCTGTGGCAGACGCAGAGCTTGAACTCACGGCAAACGCGCAGGCGGAGTTGATCGATGAAGTACGCGCCGTGATGGAGAGTCAGCTTGCTATCGATGCGAGTGGCACAGTTGAACTCTAAGACTGTGAAAATCAAAACAACCAGAGACCAAAAGGCCCCTGCATCGGGGTCTTTTGGTATAGTAGCGGAACAGCCTACGTAAGAAATGAAGGGCGTCAGCGTCTTCTATGAAGGACATCGAGAAAATATTTCAGCAGGCGTTTGAAAAGCATGCGGACGAACTCTTCCGACACGCCTCTTTGAGGCTCTCGGATCGCGATCGCGCGCTCGAACTCACGCAGGAATGTTTTCTACGCACTTTGGCTTATGCCTCGCGCGGCGAGGAGATCCGCGAGATACGCCCGTTCCTCTTCAGAACATTGAGGCATCTCATCATCGATGAGTATCGCAGGGCAAAATCATTCTCGCTCGACGAGATGACAGAAGGCGAGGATGGGGAGCAGATGGACTCGCTTCTCAAGGATGAAACCGACGAGCTCGAGCAGGCGTTTGCGCGCTTCGACGGAGCACGTGCGCTCGGTATGATCAGGCGGCTGCCGGATCTGTACCGCGAAGTCTTGATGATGCGCTACGTTGATGACCTCTCGATATCTGAAATTGCCGCGTGCATCGAGGAGAGCGAAAATGTGGTCTCGGTGCGGCTGCATCGCGGTTTAAAGAAGTTGCGCGCCTTGCTTGAATCTGAATAATCAAAGTATGAATAAATTTTTCTCACAATTGAAAAAAGAAGCGAATGAGATCCGGCTCTCACCGAGGGAGCGGGAGGTAATGCGTCGTGCGCTTTTAAAAGCGATTGGCAAGCCGAAACTCGTGAAAAGTCCGTTCCGCGTGACACAAAGTCCGTATCTTTTTATATCATCGAAGCTTGTCACGCCACTTGCGTTTGTTTTGGTTATTGCCGTCATTGGCGGCGGAACAGCCTACGCGGCTGAAGCAGCCGTGCCGGGCGACGCGCTCTATACAATCAAGGTGAATGTAAATGAGAAAGTAGCCGAGGCGTTTGCGGCGGGGGCGGAGGCGAGAGCGTCAGTGCATGCAAATCTCGCCGAGCGGCGCATGAAAGAAGCAGAAGTTTTGGTGGAGCGCGGAGCGCTTACGAGAGATGCGAAAGAAGAGATCGAGACGCGCTTAGATAGCCATGCAACCGAGCTCGATATCGCTATAGAGGTTGTCGGGAGAGACGATCCTGTCGCGGCAGCAGAGCTGTCGACCCGTCTTGGATCAGCGCTTGCCGCGCACAGCGCGCTCATCGAGCGGCTGGGGGAGGAGGCCGACGATGAGGGAAGCAGAGAGGAGTCGCGGCGTTTCGCTTCGGCGCTTCGGGAGCGCGGATCGAGGCTCGCTCGCGCGGAAGACGGAGTCGCCGTTATGGCGATGCGCACTGACGGCGATATCGCAGTGCAGACATTTGCCAAAAGCGGAGAGAGTTCGGTCTCTGCATCGGTGACGATGCGCGGCGAAGCTGGGAATTCCGTCGCGATACAGCTACGAAGAAATGCATCGAGCACGCTGGAAGAAGCGGAGATAAAACTGAATGCACTCAAGAATGTGAATGCTACCACTGCGGCACGGGTAAAAGCGCAGATCGGAAAGACACGCGATTCTTTAAAGAAGCTCCACAAGGACGACAAAGAGGGATTTGAGAAAGCGCTCAAGGATGCGAAGACCCTGCAGGTATTTATCGAAGCGCAGGAGAAATTCCAAATGCGCGCGATTCTTCCGGCACCGGACATAGAAGAGAATGACGAAGAGGACAACTCCGGACATGGCTCCGACGATGATCGTGAAGATACATCGTTAACCGCTCCGCTTCCATTTTAATGTGCATGACTAAATCGTTTTGACTCTCGCGCACTCTCGCGCGAGAATTGCGCGATGCACGGACTAACGGAGCAGCAGAAAGGCGAATGGTACACATTCGGGGGCGCACTTTTCTGGGCAGTCTTTCCCGTCATGGTCGTGCTTTCATACGCGACACTTCAAAGCCTCGTCTCACTCCTCTGGAGTACTGGACTCGCCGCACTCTTTTTTGCCGCAGTGATGACGTATCGGAAGCGATGGGGAGAGATCCAAAATCCTCGTTTGTGGAAAAATGTTCTTATGGTCACGCTGTTTATCGGCGTGCTGTTTTATAGCCTCTACTACATCGGGCTCGAAACGACGAGCCCTGGGAACGTTGCCATCATCACGCTCTTTGAGGTTTTCACGTCTTTCGTGTTTTTCCGGCTATTCAGGGGAGAACGGCTTTCGTTCGACTACGCCTTGGGCGCGATCTTTATGGTCATCGGCGCTGCTATCGTGCTTGCGCCGAATTTTGCCGGCGTTCGCGTCGGTGATTTCATCGTGCTTGCGGCAACATTTTTTGCGCCGGCGGGTAATTACTTCCAACAGCGGGCGCGCGAGATCGCTTCTGCCGAGAGTATCATGTTTTTGCGCAGTACTCTTTCGCTGTTTCCGATTTTTGCCCTCGTGTATTTTTTCGGACAAAAATCTTCCTCCGCAGACATCGTTTCGGCTTCACTTTTTCTTATCGTGAACGGGATTCTCCTGCTCGGTCTCTCCAAACTTTTCTGGATTGAGGCAATTCATCGCATATCCGTCACGAAAGCGACGGCGCTTTCGAGTATTGCACCTTTCTTTACGCTCCTTGTTGCATGGGTTGCTCTCTCCCAAGAGCCCACGCTCCCACAGCTCCTTTCACTCATCCCATTTGTGCTCGGGACGCTGCTTCTGACGGACCAAATTCGGCTGATGAGAGCATAAATGCGCGACCAATACCATTTTGCGTTCGGAGTTGACAAGATAACGCGCTAGAGGCATAGTTGCGGCATTAGAAGGGGGAGGGGGATAATTATCTATATTTTAAGCCATATATTATGAAAACCGTTGCTCTAAGTGCTGCTCTTGGCGTTCTACTTCTCGCAAGCGTAGCTTCGGCACAGGTGTACTACCCACAGACATACACTCCTCCTACCTATACAACCTCCGTTTCGGGTTCCGCGTGCGTCATGCTCTCCTCTGACCTTTCATTCGGTTCCCGCGGCACCGAAGTGACGAAGCTCCAGCAATTTCTCGTGACCCAGAACTATCCCGGTGGCGGCAACTGGATGGTTACCGGCTATTTCGGACAGGCTACCGCGCAGGCAGTACGCAATTTCCAGCAGTCGGCAGGAATCCCGATGACAGGCTACGTTGATGCGGCGACACGCTCTGCGATCCAGAGCCGCACGTGCGCAGGATTCGCGGGCGTTGTTCCCGTCCCTCCGGTTGTTTCTCCGACGTATACGCTCCCGACGCCGACGTACACGACTCCTCCGTATACTCCAACATACACAACTCCTCCGTATACCTCGCCGAATTATCCGTATCCGTCACTCTATCCGTACGGCGGCGTATCGATAACCTCGCTCTCGACGCAGAGCGCGCAGATCGGAACCTCGGTAACCATGTATGGAAGTGGTTTCGACGTCACGGGCACAAACACGGTGCACGTGGGCAACGCTACCGTCGTCGCGGCGAGCAACGGCTCGTCTATCACCTTTGCTGTCCCATCGACTCCGGCGGGCACCTACAGCGTGTATATAACGAACTCGCGTGGCACCTCAAACTCGATCTCGTTTTCTGTCACGCAAGTGCAATCGGTCTGCAACCAGACGCCGTGGTACCAGCCGTGGAACTGGTTCGGCCAGCAATACCAGTGCGGCATCTACAGCAGTGTTCTGCTCAATTCTGTTACCCCGAACTGGGCAGCAGTGGGAACTACTATCACGGTAAAGGGTAACGGATTTTCTGCGACAGGGAACACGGTATACATGGGTGGAAGTGTTGTCGCAACCGTTTCTTCGACGAACAACGGGACAGAGCTCACCTTTGCTGTGCCGACGCAGCTGCAGGGTCCGTATGGTTTGCAACAGATAGTGCCGGGCCACTATCCGGTGCGTGTCGTGAATGCAACGGGCGCGCAAAGCAACTCGCTCACGCTCTCCATCACACAGCAAGGATCGAGTTCACTTTCGATCTCGAGTACTTCGGGACCGAGCTCACTTCAAGCTGGTGCGCAGGGAATATGGACACTTGTGGTGAACGTACCCTATGGCTCGTACCTTACGACGACCGTGAACTGGGGTGATAGCAGCACTCCTTTCACCTCGAGCGCAGCGCCGACCTTCCTCTCCGGCATACAGACGCTCACCTTCACTCACGTGTATCCGAATGTCGGCACGTATACGATCACCTTCACGGTGACGAGTGGCAACAACACGACTTCGGCAACGAAGACGGTGACAGTCACTTCGGCTCCGAGTGGCGGCTCCCTGAACCTCAACTTCTTGAGCCCAATACAGGGCGCTGTCGGGACGACGGTCACGCTGAATGGTTCGGGCTTCACTTCGACGGAGAATGTCGTGCACTTCGGCATCGGCGGCTCGCGCAACGTCTCTTCGACGAATAGTGGCACGCAGATCGCGTATGTTGTCCCGACAAATATCTCGGCATGTGATCTCATCGCACCCGGTTTCTACTGCGGTGCCCCGGTTCAGACCGTGACGCCGGGCGTCTATCCTCTGTACGTGACGAACTCAACAGGGGCGACGAACGTTCTCTATTTCACGGTACAATAAGAGAGGCGCTCGGGCGGAAGCGTTTTCCGCCTGCGGGACTCGCTTCGCTCGAACAGGTCCTCGGCGAAAAACGCTTCCGCCCTCGCTTCAGAACAGCCCCGCCAAAAGGCGGGGCCGTTTCGTTATGCACACATTGTGCACCAAAGCACGTCTTGACTAGATACCCCCTAGGGGTATCATGGCTACATGAAGATAGACACAAAGAAGCGGGCGCTTCGGCGCATGAGCATTATCGAAGGTCAGCTTCGCGGTCTTGCTCGAATGATCGAGGATGAGAAGTACTGCGTTCACATCATCGTGCAATCGAGCGCTATAAAGAGAGCGCTCTCTGGCGTTGAAGACCTCGTGCTCGAAAATCATCTCTCGACCCACGTGCGGCAGCAGATGAAAGGCGGCAAGGACAAAAAGGCCATCGAAGAGGTCATGAAGATCTACCAACTCGCCCAAAAGTGCAAGTGATTTTCGTATATGAAATTTGGCGTCATTCTACAGTCCAATAAACCGGAGCATGTATGGAACACATTCCGATTCGGCATCGCGTCTTTAAAGGCCGGTCATTCGGTGCAGATAAACCTCATGAGCGAAGGGGTCGAGGCGGAAGACATTCCTGACTCCGAGCAATTCGACATCTCAAAAAAGATCGAGGAGTTCAAAAGCCTGAAAGGAATTCTTCTCGCATGCGGGAGTTGTCTCGAGATCCGATCGAAAAGAAAGAGCAAGGTCTGCCCGACCGGCACCATGAAGGACTTGGTGGCGATGGTGGGAGAGTCCGATAAAGTCCTCGTGTTCGGGTGACTAGACCGGTGGTCGATCCGGCGCGAAATCAGTATTATCAGCTCAAAAAAATCTATGATAAACACAGTTCGTTTGCTCAAAGTCAGCGTCGCATGGACGAGCGTCATCTACATCGTCTGCTTCGGGGGAGTAGTGCTCGTTCCGGGGATCCGGGAGTGGTTCTTTCAGTACGCGCTCCATTCGGTGAATGTGGGCGTCGGGCAAAGCACGATGACGCTCACGACATTCATCACCGGCCTCATCATCTGGGATGTCATCGCGGTACTTGCGATGTGGCTTTTCGCGTACCTCTGGAACATGATCAAAAGTTAAAAACATGAACGACTCCGGACATACGAGCACGTATGCCTGCCCGATGCATCCGGAAGTCATTTCCGACAAGCCGGGGATGTGCCCGGAGTGTGGAATGAGTCTCATTCCGCAGAAGCACGAAGCACGAAGCAGGAAATCCGAAACACAAACTCATGACAAGCATGCGGGGCACAAAACGTCGTCATTTCTGACGAAATTTTGGGTGACGCTCGTGCTCACGCTGCCGATCCTCGCGTATTCGGATATCTTCACGATCGCAACCGGTATTGAGCTGCCTCGATTCGGGGGAGTGGAGTTCGTGATACTCGCACTCGGCTCCGCGGTGTTTTTTTACGGAGGATGGATCTTTATTTCGAGCGCATACCGCGAGCTTCGTGCGCGTCTGCCGGGAATGATGACCCTAATCGCGCTTGCGATCACCGCGGCGTATGCGTTCAGCGTCTTTCAAGTGTTGCGCGGCGCAGAGGAAACGCTTTTTTGGGAGCTCTCGACCCTTATCGCCATCATGCTCCTCGGGCACTGGATAGAAATACGCGCGGTGCAGGGAGCGAAGGGCGCTCTTCGGGAACTTGCGAAGCTGCTTCCCGACACGGCGGAAGTCATCCGCGGAGAAACGAGCAGCGTCATTGCACTTTCGGAACTTCGCGAGGGTGACATCGTTATCGTAAAGCCGGGAGGCAAAATTCCTGCCGACGGGAAGGTCGCTGAAGGTGAGTCCGACGTAAATGAAGCCATCATCACCGGAGAATCGAAGCCCGTCGGCAAACACGAGGGGAGTGAAGTGATAGCTGGCTCTATCAATGGAGACGGCGCACTCAACATAGAGGTCACAAAGATAGGCGAGCACACGTTCCTCGCAGGCGTGATGCGCCTCGTCGCGGAAGCGGAGGCTTCGAAGTCGCGTCTGCAGATGCTTTCTGATCGTGCGGCGTTCTATCTCACTGTTGTTGCTGTCGGCGCAGGAGGCCTCACGTTTGTCTTATGGCTTTTCGCACAAGCGGGAATTGTCTTCGCGACGGAGCGGCTCGTCGCGGTTCTTGTGATCGCGTGCCCGCACGCGCTTGGGCTTGCGGTGCCTCTCGTTGCATCCATCTCGACTACTATGGCGGCACGAAGCGGCTTTCTTGTGAAGCGCCGCCTCGCCTTGGAGGCGGCGCGCAATATCGATATCGTTCTCTTTGATAAGACAGGAACGCTCACGGAAGGAAAGTTTAGCGTTACGCGGGCAAGTTCGGATGAAGCACTCGCGCTCGCAGCGGCAGTGGATAGCAAGTCAGAGCACCCGATAGCGCTCGCAATCGTGGAAGAGGCAAAGAAACGAGGTCTCGCAGTCTCACATGCAGAGAATTTCCAACGTATTCCGGGCGTCGGCGCCGAAGCGCGTGTCTCCGGCAAGAAAGTCTTTGTCGGGCATCGTGGCGGAGCGGATATCGTTGTCGAGGTGGATGGAGAGACGGTCGGTAGCATTTCTGTCGCCGATACCGTGCGGAGGGATGCGAAAGAGGCACTCGATTCATTGCGCGAAATGGGCGTGAAGGTCGCGATGATAACCGGCGATTCGGAAGACGTGGCGCGAGAAGTGAGCCGTGAGCTCGGCATCGACGAGTACTTCGCACGCGTGTTGCCGCATGAAAAAGTCGAGAAAGTAAAGGTGTTGCAAAAAGGTGGTGCGAAAGTTGCAATGGTTGGCGACGGTGTGAACGACGCGCCGGCTCTCACACAAGCGGATCTCGGCATCGCGATCGGTGCGGGGACGAACGTCGCCATCGAATCCGCCGGCATCATCCTCATCAAGAACGATCCGCGCGATATTCCGAAAATAATCCGGCTCTCGAAACTTACATATTCGAAGATGCTACAGAACCTCTTTTGGGCGACGGGCTACAACGTGGTCGCGTTGCCGCTTGCTGCGGGAATTCTCTATGCGTGGGGAATTATCTTAGAACCCGCTCTCGCCGCCGTCCTCATGTCGTTCTCGACCGTCATCGTCGCCGTCAACGCCGTCCTCCTGCGTAGGCGGGTATTGTAATTTCGGCTATGAATGGTATTATTCTCAGTATGAAATCGGGGACAGCCGCACTTCTCGTAGTGGGCATCTTTGCCGTCGGAGTTTTTGGCTTTCTTGACATGGATCCTTCGATGGATCACGACGGAGGCTGCATCGCATCGCTCGTGAACGCTGCTTCGTGCCCGCTGCAGGGGTTAGAAAGCGCGATGTATCACATGAGCGCATACACATCGTTCTCGCGGGCGGTGTTCTCCTCGACTATTCTTCTCGCACTCATTCTCCTTGTACTTCTTGCCCGTACGTACGGTTTTGCACACTTCCTCCTACTGCCCGGAATGCGGCCACGTCGTTTGTATAGTCGTTCCACTTCAGACATAGCGCCGCGGTATAAATTCATCCAGTGGTTATCACTATTCGAGAATAGTCCCACCCTCTTCCGCAGCGCCTAAAAATCTGTAAAGATTTTTGGCGCTGCCATAGTCCTCATTGAGGACTGTCTTGATTATGTATTCACTCATTAACCTATGGACACAAAAACAATATTCGCAGGGGCCATCGTGCTTCTCGCGATCGGCGGCCTCTTCTTCTGGGGTCGCGTAAATCAGGCAGCTTCTTCTGAAACACCGTCCGTAAGGGCAAGCGCGCTTGCCGCGGCCGAAGTCTTCTATGATTTCGGAGAGATCTCGATGAAGAACGGAAACGTCGAGAAGATATTCGAGATCGAGAATCCGACCGACAAAGACATTACCCTTGCTTCACTCATGACCTCATGCATGTGCACCAACGCATACATCGTGAAAGGTGCGGCGCGCCGCGGACCGTTCGGGATGCAGGGCCACAGCGGACCGGTACCCAGAGCAAATGAAATCATTCCCGCAGGCGGAACGCTCGCGATCGCGGTCGTCTACGACCCGAATGCGCACGGGCCAGCCGGCGTAGGCGCAATCGACCGCTTCGTCTACCTCGTCGACGACGAGGGAGGACAACTCTCGTTCGAAATTAAGGCGAACGTGACCCCGTAAGTTATGAGAAAATTACTCATCTGGGGAAGCGTCGTACTTCTCGCGTTCATCGCGATCGTCATTCTCAAGTACGCACCGGGCACGTCGTCCATCATCTGGAATCTCTCCGACGGAGGTAAGTGGCTCTTGCCATTGGTTGGCGTCTCCGCGGTACTCGACAGCGTGCACCCGTGTTCATTCTCGATACTCCTCATCACCATCGCATTTCTCTTCGGTATGCAGATGACGAGGGGGAGAACCCTCGCAATCGGAAGCATCTACATTGCCGGAATCTTCGTCGCGTATCTCGGCATCGGTCTCGGCATCTTCCACGTGTTGCACATCTTCGCGGTTCCGCACTTCATGGGAAAGCTTGGTGCGACGCTTCTCATCCTCTTCGGCATCCTCAATCTCATCAATTGGCTCGTGCCGTCGTTCCCGCTCAAACTCTCTATCCCCGCGGGGGCGCATCGGAAGATGGCGGAATTGATGAACACCGTTTCGGTGCCAGCAGCGTTCGTTCTCGGATTGCTCGTCGGTCTCTGTCAGTTCCCATGTATGGGCGGCCCGTACCTCATGGTCATCGGACTCTTGCACGACAGTGGAAGCTACGTCGTCGGAATCGGCTATCTTGTTCTCTACAATGTGATACTGATCTTGCCGCTTGCAGCGGTCTTGTACCTTGCAGCGAACAAGGAGGTCGTGGACAACATGCAGAACTGGCGGAAGACGAACATCTCTGCGGTGCGCCTCTGGAGCGGGATTGCGATGGTATTACTAGGAATAATCGTTCTCTATGTCTAACCGGCAACTCAAATTAGGAGACGCGATCGCATGGCTTGCAAAGCTTCTGCACATACCGCACTGTGCAAGTTGCGAGCGACGCCGTGTCATCCTCAATGAGATCCAGACGGCGGGCGTGAAAGAAACATTGCGAAGATTAAAAGACTGTTGCAACTAACGCGCATGATCAAAGAAACACTTGATAGGTTTGCGACGACGTATGCGGTTCCCATCGCTCTCGCGACACTCGTGGGTGTCGTCGCGGCACAACAATGGCAAGGGGCGCCCTTGCCACTCGATGCTGATGTTATTCCGAAGGAGGGGGTTGAGCTTCCGGTCGTCTGGGGAGATCTCGGCAGACAGCTCGTCGGCTCCGGCGCAATCGACCGGGGAAAGTGGATGGAGCTCTACCTGCCCGCCGAAGCCTCGGCGCAGGCGGGCGGGAAGCTCACGGAAGAAGAAAAACGTCTACTCGATGGTACTAGTCCGGAAAAGCTTCGCATCACGCACGAGAATGCGTCGTATCTCCTCAACCTCTTCTGGGCATTCGGGCTCGCAAATAAAAATCCGATCCTCGAAGACAAAACAGAGATGATGAATCCGGATTATGGAGGCGCGGGAGGATTTGCTTCGACAGGAGGATGGACGTTATCCGATGGCGATGCCATGAACCACTACGGGACGCATGCACTCGTCCGGCTAACGGCCGAACAGCAAGCGCTCGTCGAGAAGATCTCGCGTGGCGTGTACCGCCCATGCTGCGACAACTCGACACACTTCCCGGATTGCAATCACGGGATGGCGATGCTCGGCCTCTTGGAGCTCATGGCGTCGCAAGGTGCGAGCGAAGAGGAGATGTGGGATGCGGCGCTCGCCGTGAATTCGTACTGGTTCACTGACACGTACCAAACGATCGCGCTCTACAAAAAGCAGAAAGGCGTCGAGTGGAGCGATGTGAATCCGCAGGAAGTGCTCGGATACGACTATTCGAGCGCATCTGGATTCGCTCGCGTCGCCGCGGAGGTCGCGCCGCGAAGCGGCAACGGCGAAAGCTGTAGCGTATAATTGTCCGTATGAAAAACAGGATAGCGAGTTCTGTTCTCGTTGCAGTGCTCCTCATCGGCGGAGCGTCGTATCTAGCTTCATCGAAGAACGCCGAAGAAGATTCACGTTCCGTTTTCGGCGCGGATGTCGTGCTTGCGGCGCAGTTCGATCGCTTGAGCAAGAACGGCAACTCTTCTTGCTCGGGGGCGTTTGCGGATTCGATCGACAGCATGCCGGATTCAGAGCGCCTGCAAGGGTCGTGTTGCTCTCCAATGGATCCGCATCGGTACGAGGAGCAGGTTACCGGACTCCGGAAGTTCAAGGACGTTCCCGAAATTCCTCCGGACCCCTATGACATCGACATCGCGCTTGCGAAGCAACTTAAGGCCTACTATGATATCGAGCTCACGCCTTTGGAGCAGCCAGCCTACGACTACGCGATGGCAAACTCGAACGAAAAGGGCCCGTGCTGCTGCATGTGCTGGAGGTGGTATGTGTACGGAGGCTTGGGAAAATTACTCATTCAAAAGTACGGATTCACCGGCGAGCAGGTGACCGAAGTCTGGAACCTTTCGGACGGTTGCGGCGGCGCGGGTGATCACGTTAATCATTGAACGTATGAAGATATTCTTTATTGCAGTCGGTGTGCTGGTTGTTCTCGCGATCGCGAGCATCTTTGTCCTTCCGAAACCGAGCGGGACGGTGCAGTCGAACGATCCCGACATTGTCGCTGCTGGCGGCATGCATTGGCATCCCATTCTAACGATGTACGTCAAAGGTGAAAAGCTTGAGCTGCCGCCTGATATGGGTCTCGGGGCAGTCCACAAGCCAATGCACACTCATGCGGAAGACTCCGCGCAGGGCGTCATTCATCTCGAATTCCCCGGCATGGTGAGGAGGAACGACATTATGCTCGGCCGATTCTTCGAGATCTGGGGGAAGGATATCGGTTCGTTTGGCTCGAATATGACGATGATGGTGAACGGCTCGCCAAGCACGGAGTATGGCAACTTCATCATGCACGACGGAGACAAGATAGAGTTGCGGTACGACTGATGCGCTAGATCCGTCTGATAAGATTATCGGATGTTCATGGTTCTCGTGCTTGCAGTGCTCCTGCCGGGCATCGCGCTTGCACACACACGATGGTTTGCAGCGGGGGAGATTCTTCCGTACGTGAGCGATGAGCCCACAGCGCTCTACCTCGGCGCGTGGGCGCTTGTCGCATTCGCGATCGTGACGACCGGCATCTACCTCGAGCGACGCGGATTAATGCAGCTCTCGCTCCTTCATCCGCGGCGCGATCATGCTTACCCGCGCGCGGCTTCCACCTTCTCGATGATCGCGGGCGCGTTTTTTCTTATCGCAGGTACGCACGGGTATCTTTTCTCGCCAAACCTCACCATCGAATCGGGGATACCCTATACGCTTGTCGTTTTGCAAATACTTATCGGAGTCGCGTTCCTTGCGGGGGTGTACGCACGTGTCGCTGCGCTCGGGCTCGCACTGCTTTGGCTTGCGAGCATACCCCTCGCCGGAGTGATCGCGATACTCGAAGACGTTTGGGTGCTTTCGACCGCACTCTTCGTGCTCATCATGGGGAGCGATTACTTCAGCCTTGTGCCGTGGCGGGCGTTCGCGCACCTGACGCGCCGTTACCACGAATATGCCTTGCCGCTCTTGAGACTCGGCACGGGTGCAACGCTCCTCGTGCTCGGCTTTTCGGAAAAGATCCTTCGTCCCGAGCTCGGCATCAACTTTCTTGCACAACATGATTGGAATTTCATGCAGCTTCTCGGGTTCGAATGGTATTCCGACTACCTCTTCGTGCTCTCTGCGGGCGCGGTCGAATCTCTGCTCGGCCTCATATTCATTCTCGGCGTTGTCACGCGCTTGAATGCACTCGTCCTCGCAATCTTTTTCACTATCCCAATGTTCATCTTAGGACCGATAGAGCTCGCGGGGCATCTGCCGCATTTCGCGGCCGTAGTTCTACTCCTTCTCTTTGGCGGGGGAAATAGGCTGAAGATCAGTCAAAAGCTACGCGCTCATCGTAGACGGACAGCATTATCCGCGGGTGCTGGCTGAGCAAGGTGCCGCACGACGCAACCGAAGCTATAATTGGCCCATGGCACGGCGCGCGTACGCGGCAGCTTTCGCTGTCGTCGTATTTGCAGGATTTGTGGCGTGGACATATGAGTGGTCGGCTGCAGCAGTGCCGACCGCCCAAACAGCCTCAGCTGCAAGACCGGCAGCAGAAGGCGAAGCGACGAACACCTACTGTCGGAAGGCTGCGAAGATAGTGGCACCAAGTGAACTCACTGCGCTGAAATGCTCTGCTTCGCTCGGCAACTCCTCTCATGTTCGGGCAGTACGCGGGGACTGTACGCTGAACGGAACGTGCAAGGCCGTGGAGTATCAAGGTCAAGACGACGAATGGGTGAAGATCGGAGACGCAGATACTTCAAAGTTTTCATCGGAGAGTAGTATACCGACGGCTGTGGGGGAGTACGCGAGGTCGCAGAAAACACTTGATGCGCTCTATGGAAGGGCGGATGCGCTTCAGCAGGAGCAGGCCAATATTGCTCCGATCGGCGACGTGCTTTCGCCCGAGAAGCAAGCAGAACTCATTTCCCTTGAGCGCGCGATACAAAACGAGGAGTCTGTATTCTCCAAAATCGCGATGTTTGCGAGCGGGGAGGAGCAGACTCGTGACGTCGGTGCTACTGAGAGCGGAGGGGCATTCTCCGGTGCGTCTCCTGCAGGCCCGGTTGCTCTGAATCCGGACACTGCCGGGTCACCGACGAATCTAGGAGACAGAAGTGGTTCTCCTCGGAGTGCGGAATCCAGCTTCGGCGATGGTATAGCAGTTCCATATTTCAATGAAACGAAGCACTTGATGCAAGAAACCGGATTCGGACAGAATCCGGATGGAGCGCCCAGTGACGTCCGCGCCGTCCAACAAACGTTGCCGGAGCTTTCGCGGGCCGCTGAAGATCAGACGGGAGTGCGCGCATACTACCTTCCGACGGAGTTTACACTGCGTGATCCGGAGCGGCCCCTTACGTCTTCTGTCGATGCTAACCCAGATTCCCGGCAACTCGTTACGGTATTCGGCACGAAGGAGGAAGCAGATCGTGCTGTGGCAGCCTACGTTGCTGCACAAACCTACCTTGCCCGAAATGAAGCGAGCGTAGCACAACGCGAGGCAGCGGTTTCAGAAGCATTCTCGGAGGATGCCAATAAGCCAGCGTTCTATGTTCCGCGTGGCGGACCTGAGCCACTATCGCATTTACGCGAGCAAAATGAGCAGATACGAGCAGCCTCTGAGGCATTTCTTGTGGGCGATCCAGCGTTCATGCAACGACTCTCAAAAATCGATGGGAGTCAACGTGAACTGCAGGGACCGGGCATTCTCTCAACGCTTCAACAGACGCTCCATGAGTATGGACAGACATCGGGCGATTGGGCCGGGGCTTGGAATTCTCTTAAAGAGGGAGACATTATCGGCGGGGTAACCAAGCATTGGTCAAACGTTTTGCAAGCGGTGCCCCGTACCATGGCAGCGAATCTCGATCGTGCGCTCGGCAATGATGCCGAGACCTCCTATCTTGGGGTGTTCTGCCAGTCGTGTGAGGCAGATATTGTGCGATCGGCTCGCATCCAAGCTGGCATGGATATTGCGATGACGGGACTTCTGGGCAGAGAAGCACCTACGCTTCTCGCACGAGCGGGACAGGAGGTCTGGTCTTTGGCGCGGCCTCTCGGAGAGGATGCCGCGGTCCTATTTCGCAATGAGGGTTTTGCGTCACTCCTTGAGGGAACAGGTATAGAGGTACGGTCAGCAGGCTTGCTCGAATCTCCTCTCTCAAGCGGCAATGTACTCGATCTCGCCTATAACGCGCGAACAGGAGCATTCGAAATTTCAAACGTTGCCGAGAGAGCCGTAGTTCCCAGCAATGAGGGATTTCTCGCAGGTACGGAAATTCCTCTTGCGCCAGCAGTAGATTCAATCGGTTTAGAGACTCTTGTACCTCGCGTCGGGGTCGATGCATTGGCAAGCGAATCCGGACTGTCTGCTCGCTTCGGCGGCCCAAGAGAACTTGGCATGACCTATGAAGGGAGAGGCACTGGTCTTGTACCAAGCACAGCAGTCGGGCTTGAACTGCCGCCCGGAACAGCAGCGCGCTTCGAGAGCTCGCATCCGATCCTCACGGGTCCCTCTGTTCCTGGGCTCGATCGTGCCGTTTTTTCTGAGCCACTTGCGGATAAACCGCCGCTTTCCTCCGATAATATCGCGATTGAAAAGGAATCAACATTGCCAACAAGCGCGACGTCATACACAGACGAACGACTGGCTACCCTATATCGTCTACCAGAAAACGTTAATCTGGCGGCTGTCAGAGACATTCTTCCTTCTCCACCCGACCCTTTTCCTGTGAGTTTGCCTGAGACAGACGATATATTGTTTCGGGTACCTGCTCGCAGTCTGACTGATGGGCAGATTGATGAAATTGTCGGTCGGACGACCTCTGCACTGAATGACTATTGGGCGCAGGAATTTACCGAGCGAGGGGAAGTGTACAATCCAGCAAACGTCGTGACGTACGGAGGCAAGTCACCAATCAGTGACCCTTCCGTCCCTATCCCACCTCCGGAAGAATATGGTCCCTATGGCGATCCAAGAACCGGAATTACGTACATCGATAGGCAAGCTATTAGAGATCTCAATTCGTTGTGGGTTCATTCTCGGGGTGAGCAAGTGCAAATGGTCGTGGCTCACGAAATAGCTCACGACGTCGCAAGACAGTTGGGAATCTACAACAACTTCGACACGGCCGCCAACTCCTCGCTTATGGAGCAGCAGGCACAATATCTTGCTGGAGCGAGCCTTCGAGAGGCTGGTTTGTTGCGTGAGGGCTATCCGGAACAGTTCTATTACTCTTCAGCAGCGTATGGACAGGATTTCAAACAATTAACAGAATTAAGCGCTAGCCTCAATGAGAGCTATTATACGTATCCGACAGGTAAGGAAATGGCTCAATCAATTTATGCGGGCATGGCCGAAGCCAACGTCGATAAAGGATTCTCGATGCTCGGTGGAGAATCTCGTGTCCGCGCCCCAGATATATTAAGTGTTTCTGAGCCATCTCCTCCCTCATCTTGGTACGACACGGCGAGGACTACTGCAACGAACTTCATAGATGCCACGCAAACGAACATTGCACGCGGACTTGAGGCAGTGTATGAACGGCTTGGTATACCCAGCTCTGCATTACCCACATGGGCGTCCAAACGTTTGCTAAGGCGCTAGAAGTCGAACGCACTGTTCGTTTCTCTCTTTTGATACTATAGGTCGATGAAAGGCCGTAAGTATGTGCTTTTTGATTTCGATGGTGTCATTGCGGATTCGTATGCTGTCGCATGGTCGACAGCCAAAAAGCTATGCGCGCGCCTTACAGACGGTGAATATCGCTCACTTTTTGAAGGCAATGTGTATGAGACGCACGACGCGCTCCTCTCGGAGCCGCATGGGCCGGAATGTAGTCACGATCTCGATTGGTTTAGCATCTTCACGCCAGCATTTGAAGAACAGGCGACATTGTTTGCGGGCATGCGCGAGGTTATTGAAAATCTTTCGCATACGTATGTGCTCGTTATCGTCTCCTCTACGCTCACGAGTCCGATTCAAGGATTTCTCGAGAAGCACCACATCGGCCGCTACTTTTCGGAGGTGATGGGAGCCGACGTGCACACAGGGAAGCGCGAGAAAATCCACATGATCTTCGAAAAGTACGACATAACCGCTCCTCTGTGTGTCTTTATTACCGACACCTTGGGCGACATGCACGAGGCAAAGGCCGCGGGCGTCGGCGCGATAGGCGTCTCGTGGGGCTTCCACCCGCGCGAGACACTGCAAAAAGGAGAACCCTTCCGCATTGTCGACCGTCCCAAAGAAATTCCCGCAGCCGTCTCGGATTATTTTACCCGCTCGAACTAGAGGGTAATATTGAAACGCTATGTACGTCTTATGAGTATGAAACTTGCACGCGCTTTTGTCGTTGGTGTTTTTTTGCTTGTGCCATTTGCGGCAGAGGCAGCGATGCAGAAATCATTCGAAGTTTCGGGGTGGATTCCGTACTGGCGGGTGGCGACCGGCACTGCCGATGTGCTCCCGAATATTTCCACGCTCACGGAAGTGAACCCGTTCGTGTATACGCTCGTCGAGGATGGCGCACTTATCGATAACGGTCTCATCGACCAAGAGCCGTGGCTCTCGCTTCGGAGAGATGCGAGTAGTAAAAATATCCGCTTTATTCCGACGGTCATGACCGGCAACAGTGAACTCGTTCACGCGCTTTTGAGCAATACGCAATCGCGCATCGCGCTTGAGGATACACTCGCAAACCTTGTGAAAGAGAGCGGGTTCGATGGCATCGATATCGACTTTGAGGGGAAAAAAGCGGAGACGAGAGACTACTACTCTACGTTTCTGAAAGGGCTCAAGATGCGCCTCAAGGATAAGTGGCTCATGTGCACCATCGAATCGCGAACACCCATCGCCGACCGCTACTTCGGCACAACGCCGCCGCCGGACGCGACGACCTATGCAAACGACCTCAAGGCAATCGGGAAATACTGCGATCGCGTGCGCATCATGGCCTACGACCAGCAGGGTATCGACCTCAAACTCGCCGACGAGGCGGCAAAAGCCGGTCTTCTTTACGCGCCTGTCGCGGATCCGCGCTGGGTCGAAAAAGCCATACTTTTAGCCGCAAAAGACATTCCGAAGAATAAGCTCATGATCGGCGTTCCCACCTACGGCTATGAGTACGACGTCACTGCGTACGCCAACAATGAGTACGTGTACGACATCCTCTGGTCGTTCAATCCCGGTTACGCGATGCCTATCGCCGCATCTGCCGGCATCACGCCACAACGAGGGTATTGGGGAGAGATATTCTTCACCTATACGGGAGCGGGTACCTCCTCGCCGCCGCTCACAGACACGAACAACTCCGCACTCGTTGCTGCGACGAGCGCCTCGACGATCGCGAGCACGACCAACTCAAACCTCACGTTCCGTATGATGGTCTGGCCCGACGCGGAATCCGTGCGGCAGAAAGTTGAGCTTGCGAAGCGTCTCGGCGTGCGCGGTATTTCCATCTTCAAACTCGACGGAGGACAGGATCCCGCAATTTGGAATGTGCTCGCGACGAGTGCGAAAGCGCCCGCGCGCGCTGCGCTCGCGCGGGCGCTCAAGCTCGGCTCTGTGGGCGAAGACGTGCGCACACTCCAGATGATACTGAATGCCGATGCGGCGACACAGATAGCAGCAAGCGGCACGGGTTCACTGGGGAGTGAAACTACCCGCTTCGGCGCTCTCACCAAGCGCTCAGTACAAAAATTCCAGGAGAAGTACGGACTTTCGAAGCGCGGGGCTGCTGCCTATGGATTCGTCGGCCCTAAAACTCGCGCGAAGCTGAACGAACTCCTGCAGACGCTCTAAAACCACATTTAGGCTATACACAGGTTTGCACCTTGCCGGCAAATAGTGCACTAGCCCCGTGCCTATAATGGACGTATTAGGCGCTCGTTGTCGCGTGCGTCGCATTAATCGGGGTAGTTTTTATACATTTCATTAACAATCATATGGATATTTCACTCGTGCGCCATCAGGCGAAAGTTTTCGCATTTGTATTGTTTACTGCTCTCATCCTGCTCGTCGTACTCTTGACGTCCATTGCGCGCGGTGCCGTGGGCACGCTCACGACAAGCGATCTCACGAGCACAGGCCAAACCATCAAGGCCTCGTCAGCGGCGACCGCCGTCATCGGCATCAACGTCGTCGTTTCGGCGAGCGAAACGATGGCCTCGACTTCGCTCATGATCGCAGGCACGGGTGGCTTTGTCGCCGCGGATGATCTCGCAGCGCTCGGCACCGCAACTTCCTCGGGCATCGCTATCTATCGCGACGACGCGGTCTCAGGAACAAACGGCAGCTTCGATTCCACAGATGACGTCATACCTCTCGCATCCGCACCTACATTTTCCGGTGCGACGACGACATTGACGTTTGCAGGCGTCGAGGCCTTGCCCGCGAACAACACGGGCGACAACGAGGGAAGCGACTACTTCATCGTCGTCCAAACCTCCGCAGCGGCGACAAACGCCCGCTTGTTCACCGTCTCGCTCTACCCCGGCGAGGTCGGCTTCAACGTCGTGCGACAGAGCACACCCACCGCGCTCACAACGAAGTCGGTCACGATCGACACCGTCGCACCCACCGTGAACACAAACACGACGGGCCCTGCGAGCGGCTCCACGAACGTGCCCGTTTCGACCTTCATTCACATGGGTTTTAGCGAAAATCTTGACCAATCTACGCTGAATTCGAACAACATCATCTTTACCCAAAACGGCTCCGCGGTGGGTGCCGGCATCCGGCCGTTCCCTGATGGCTTCGACATCGTGGTCTCCAACCCGCCTACCTACACGGCGAGCACGAAGTTTGCGAAAGTGACGACCGTCTCGACGGGCTTCTACAATGTCTCGGGCACAAATGCCATCACGCCGCAGGGCGCCTACACCGCACCTCTCTACGGTGACATCGTCTATACGCAGTTCGGCACGTTCCCGCCGGAAGTCGGCGTTATCACCAACAGCGTTCTTACCTCGGGCACCTTCGCCATCAATGGAAACGCCCTGTTTAGCCCATCGCAGGTGACGAAGTTCGCGTCTCCCGCGTTTGCGACAACGACGGGTACGGGAAGTCCCGTCGGTATCGGGGATCTCGTTGTCACCAATACAAGTGCGAACCCCGCCGACGTCCGCTACGGCTGGCACATTGTCACCACGGGAGCAAGCATCAACGGCTCGGGCCTGCGGCTCGATGGCGCGAGCGGTCAGCCCACCTATCCTGCCTCGACGACGCTCTCGAAGATCCTGCCTGCCGCGACCTCCACCATGGATGCTTCAGGCCGGCTGAACGCGACAACGACCTTTTCTGCCGGTGACCTCGTCTTTGCGAGAGTCGACAGAAACGGTGATCACAACGATACGTACTCTTGGCACCTCGTCACGACGGGGGAGACCATTAATGGTCTCTTGGGATCCGGCGCAACACCGGGTACGACCTCGGCACTGCGACTCGACAGCGGTAACGGCGCGCCGCACTTCGCCCCCTCGTCTGCATTTGCAAAGATCACCACCTCCGCGACCGGTGCTATCGACTCGGGCGCGCAGAATGCGACCGTCTTTTCTCTCGGGGACATGCTCTTTGCGAGGACGACCGCCGGCGCCTCGAATCTCGATGCGTACAACTTCCATCTCGTCTCGGGAGGCGCGACCGGTGCGACCTCGACCGCGCTCCGGCTCGACAACGCCTCCTCGAACCTCGCGACCTCAACGACATACGTCGTGACCGCCAAACCCGGCGTCACGGATAGCGCGGGGAACGCGCTTGCTGCCTCCTCGACGCTCTCCTTCACGACCGGCGGTACGGGTGGAACCAACATCTCGCCGCCCTATGTGCAAAGCAGCCAGCCGCAAGGAGGGAGCCAGAGTCACCCCATCAACGGTCCTATCAAGCTCACGTTCTCCGTAGCCATGAAGAGCGACGGCGGCGCAAACGCCGTCACGAACACCGCGGTCGTCAAACTCTCGACTGACGTGAATGGCCAGCCCGGCGTGGCGGTCACCTCGACCAACACGTACGATTCCACCACGAACACGGTCACGGTCACGCCGAGCGCGAACCTCACGGCATCCACCAACTATGTCGTGCTGGTCATGACGACGGCGCAAAGTACCAACAACATCGGCCTGCCGAATGAATACCGACTCTACTTCCGAACCTCGAGCGGCGCTGATTCTACGGCGCCGACGGTGCTGGGCGTGAATCCGACCAACAATTCGACGAATATCTCGCTCGGTCCGGTATTTACTGCCGGCTTCTCCGAAGACATGGACCCTTCGACGGTAACGAACTCGACCCTGAAGCTCGCGACACAGATCGGGGGCACTGCCGTTTCCGGCAATGTCACCTACAACCAGCAGAGCCGCTCCGCGTCGTTTGCGCCCTCGACCGCACTTTCCGCAAGCACGGGATACAAATTCACGGTCGGCGCAGGCTTGACAGGCCCAGCGGACCTCTCGGGTAATCGCCTCGCCGCCACTTCGACGACATTCGCAACAACGACCGCGACGGCCGACACATCGGCGCCATCGGTGCAGTTCGCAAGTGCAGACAACTTCGGTATCGCTATCACGTTCTCCGAGACAATGAAGACGGGTGGCGGACCGAACGCGGCCGACAACGTCGCCAACTACACACTCGAGAGCCCTCTTGGCACCTCGATCGGTTTAGGTGGCAAAACGGTGACATACGACGGCATGACAAAGACCGCCCGCATCTCCGGGCTTTCACTCTCGAACGGCAGCCAGTTCAAGGCGACGGTTGCTACCCCCGTACAGGACTTGGCAGGGAACGGCATCTCGACATCGGGGACGCCCGCGGGCAACATCGCGGTCGGCACGGTGCAAAATTCTTCGCAAACAGGCGGCCAGCTCGGCCCCGGCACGGGCACTATCGATCAAAGCGTGCAGGGCATGAATCCGACACAGCTCATGCCGATGGTCCGCATGGCAGGCGCCATATCCGACTATCGGGTTAACTTCCTTGCAGGGACTTCTATCCCCTCGGGCGGGCAGATCATTGTCACCTTCCCTTCAGGCTTCGACGTGTCGCGTGCTTCTACCACACCCGCAGCCTCGTCGCTCTGCAACAACGACATCAATGGCACACAGTTCAGCGGGCCCGCGAGCTTGCCTGTGATCGCATCGGCATCTGCGAATTCTGATGCCGGCACGGTCACCATCACGACTGCGGGCGACGCGACCGGCGCGAACACATTCATCTGTCTCGAGCTTACCGGTATCATCAACTCGACCGTGCCCTCGAGCTCCGGCTATACCGGCGACATCAAGACGCGCGACACGGCCGCGAACAATCGCGCTATTCTCGAGACGAAGACCACCTCGCCGTTCTTCCTCGGAGCGGCGGGCACTCGCACGCTCACGGTCAACGTCTTCAATGATGGAAATGCGAACAGCACCAACAACGCAAACGAAGGCATCGCCGCAGTGAAAGTCTTCCTCTTCTCGCCCGCGACTGGTGGCAACTCAACGACCACCAACGCCTCCGGTGTCGCCTCCTTCACCTCCCTTGCCGACGGTGACTACATGGTCGGTATCGATCCGGGCACGCTTGCCTCGGCGTCTTCGACGGTTGTATACAACTCGTCTCCCCAGCCCATAACCATCTCTGCGACGAACCTCACGAAGAACATCATCGTCTCCGGAGGGGGCAGTACCATCGCGCTTTCGGGTACAGTGACCGGCCCTAACGGCACCGATGTCGACATATTCGCTTCTTCGGGGCAGGGCTTCACGAAGGTCGTGAAAACGATGACAGGAAGCGCCGTTTCCTACTCGCTCCGCATCTCGCCGAGCACGATATATAGCGTCGGCGTCGGCCCGGGGATGCCCGATTCATTCTTCATTCCGGGAGGTCCACCGCCAAAGCCCCCGACCTTCACCTTCATGCCGCCGCCGAACGTGACGGTCATCGCAACGACGACGAACGTCACCGGAGTGAACTTCACGCTCTCCTCCGCGGATAAAACCATCACGGGCACCGTCGTCGATTCTGCAGGTAGCGCGGTATCGAATGCGGGAGTCTTCGCACGGCCAATCTCCAACACCACGTCTGGGGGTGGTCCCACCTCCGATCTCGGCTTCGGAAGCGGCGGCCAGACAGACACCTCTGGCGCCTTCTCCATCAATGTGGTCGCGGGCACGTACCTCGTCGGCGTCTTCAAGCCAGGCATGCCGAGCGTTCCCGACCAGCAGATAACCGTCCCCTCGAGCGGCGCGAACACGCCGAGCTCGCTTGCGTTCAAACTTGGCACCGCCTCGACGCTCACCATTTCCGGTACCGTGAAGGACGATAACGGCAACGCGATTCCGTACGCCGGCGTCGGCGGACGCAAGGTCGTCTCTACTGCCGACACGACGCCGATAGGCGGCGGTCAGGGTAACTTCGTGGGCGGCCCGACGGACGCCAACGGCGCATACACGCTCTATGTCACCAACGGCGTATGGCAGATCGAGGCGTACGCTCCCGGCTTCGGCAAGCTCGGCTCAAAAACGGTCACCGTCTCCGGTTCCTCCCTATCAGGGCAGGACTTCTCCGCGCAGACACTCTCCCTCGGCACTGTTACGGGAACGACGACCAAGGCGGCAGTCGCAGTGCAGGGCGTCATGGTACATGCCGAAGGAGCAAACGGCCGCAACTTTGGTGTTTCTGATGCAGACGGCGTGTACTCACTGAAGCTGCCTGCCGGAAGTTACACGCTCACCTGCTTCTTCCCGGGGATCGGCGATTCAACACCGATCGACGTCACTTCTACCGCAGATACGACGAGCTACAGCAACAACTGCGCACTCGCTGCGCCGATCACCGTGACCGTCAACCTCACCGACGGCACGAATCCGATCACGAACGCATACGTTGACGCGCGTACCTCTACGGGGCGCGGCAACGGCACGAGCGAGAGCACGAGTTCGGGTGCGAACGCCACCTACACCCTCACGCTCTCGCCCGGCACTTACACCGTTCGCGCGGGACACCCGGCCTTCGGCCCCATCGGTTCGACGGGAAGCGTTTCCTCCACACAGACCATTACCTACACCGCGCCCACGCTCTACAGCGTGACCGGCACGGTGAACTCCTCGGGCGTCGGCACGAACAATGCGTTTGTCTCTCTTACCGGAAGACCCACTGGGCAGACGAACACCATCATGGTCGGCGCACAGACAAATGACAGTGGCGCCTACACGATTAGCGCGCCAAAAGGCTCGTACCAGCTCCGCGCCGATAAACCGGGCTACATCCTTTCCGAGCCGGTCTCCGTCACTGTCGCGGGCAACACGACGGCTACGGAAGTCTCGCTCCGCGCGGCTTCGCGCACGATTTCCGGCACCGTCTCTCTCTCAAGCTCCGGCGTCTCGGGCGCGTTCGTGGATGCGACCGACGGCTCGGGAGGATTCGCAGTTGCACAAACCGACTCCGCCGGCGCCTACTCCTTGAGCGTGACACCCGCAAGCTGGGTCGTGACGGCGCGCTCTATCGGCTACCATGCCTCGACGACCGTTGATGTGACGAGTGCCTCCGCAAGCGGCCAGAACATTACGCTCGCGGCGATCTCCGGATTCACACTTACTGCCGAGCGGCAGGAGACCATAACGCCGACGGCCGGCGGATTCGTCACCAACTCCGACATCGGTTCAAACTTCAAACTGACGATTCCTGCAAACGCGCTTGGCACCGGTTCGAATGCCGGTACCGTGAAGACGCAGGCGAACACCGCAGTGCCGGGTATCGCGAACGGCACCGTACTCTCGAAGAATGCGGTAACGATCTCAGCGGTTGACTCCTCGGGGCAGCCCGTCAAGAGCCTCAATGACGCGGTGACGGTCGTCGTGCCGTATACCGAGGCAAGCGTTCCAAGCGGAACATCGGAGGCCGATCTGCAGCTCGGTGTATGGAACGACGCGACGCAGGCCTACGACATGCTCCCCACAACAGTCGACGTGACGAACAATACGCTCACGGCGAACGTGTCGCACTTCTCGGACTTTGCGCCGATTTCACCCGCGCAATCCTCTGGCTCTGCGGCGAGCACCGGAAGTACCGGGAGCTCCGGAAGCAGTGGAGGAGGCGGTGGCGGTGGAGGAGGGAGTGGCGGCAGCATCGTGAATCCTCCTGCAAAGACGATAGCGAAGGCCCAGATCATCTATCCCGACGGCACCGTGACGTACGTCGACCAAAACCTCGGTGTTGCGACGGGGGCGGCAGCTGCAGGAGCGGCACGAGGGAGTGCAGCGGGTGGAGCACGCTTCAGTGTCCTTCTCCGACAAGGCTCCAAGCATGCTGATGTGGCGCGACTCCAGAAAGCGCTCGGCGTTGATCCAACAGGGTACTTCGGGCCACTCACGCGTGCTGCAGTGGAGGCGTTCCAAGTAAAGCATGTAATAGCGAAGCGGGGCGACCCCGGATTCGGAACCCTTGGTCCGAAGACGCGTGCGAAGTTGAACGAACTCTTCGGCGAAGGTACTGGTGTTGCCGCGCCACAAGCCTCTGCGCAAGGTCAGGCACAAAGCGGACAGGCTGCAGTGACTTCTGGAACACTCACGCGTGCCGTCAAGGTCGGCTCGTCTGGAGACGACGTGAAGCTTCTCCAGGTCGTACTCAACACGGACGCCGATACACGCATTGCCCTCTCCGGTGCTGGTTCTCCCGGAAACGAAACGACGCTCTTCGGGCGTCTCACTCTTGTCGCGATTCAGCGCTTCCAAGTGAAGCATGGCATCGTAAAGCCCGGCGGGGAGGGCTATGGAAACGTCGGTCCAAAGACGCGCGCGAAGCTAAACGAGATTCTCGCGGCGTGGCTTGCAGCAACTACCCCCGCGCCGGCTCCTACACCAGAACCAACTCCGGCGCCGACACCCTCACCTGTCGCGACCTCAACGGATGCGACTGCAACGACGACCGCGAGTGTTTCTGCCGATGCAACGGCGACAACTACCTCGTCGACAACCAGCACAACAACGGTGACTGTAAGTGTTAGCGCGACTACCACTTCTTACTAATACGTAGCAGGTAAAAAGCCGCGCTCCGCATTCCTGCGGAGCGCAGCATGCTACACTTTTGCGATGACAAAACGCTCAATGCCGCAGACAGAAGAAGAGTGGAACCCCGAAGCAGAGCAGAGCTCGCTACGGGGCAGGGAAGATGCTCACGGTGAGGAGTATTGGAGACAGAAGCTGACTCCGGAACAATTTCGTGTCATGCGTGAGAAGGGGACCGAGCCGGCGTTTACGGGGCAGTATGTGCACGAGAAGGCAGACGGCACCTACGAGTGCCGCGCATGTGGGAATCCGTTGTTCGATTCGACTGCGAAATTCGATTCCGGCACGGGCTGGCCATCGTTCGACTCCGCACTTCCGGGAGCAGTTGAATATCACAAGGAATTGTCACACGGAATGCCTGCCCTCCGTAGCCTTGGCGAAGGAGGGGAGCGCACCGAAATCACGTGCGCCCGCTGTGGTTCGCATCTCGGCCACGTCTTTGACGACGGCCCGACAAAAACGGGGAAACGGTACTGTATAAATTCTGTGTGCCTCGACCTCGAAGAGAAGTAGATCCTTCCTCAATACTTCATACTCTATACTTCATACTTTCTATCGTATGGCCAGATACGGTACATATGCAGGGCAAAAGGTTCGTCGCGCGATGCGCGAGATGAAGCAGGGCAAGCTCCGCTCCGGCAGGAGCGGGAAGCGCGTGACCTCGCGCAAACAGGCGATCGCAATCGGGCTTTCGGAAGCGCGACGCGCAGGTGGCAAGGTGCCGCGTGCTCCGCGAAGCCGCTAGAACTGAAAGAATCCCGCGAGTAGATAGAAGACAGATGCGACGAACCGTGCGGCGGCACTTGCGTGCGGCGCATCACTCGGTGGCGGTGGAGGCGGTTGTTGGGATGTCCCTCCATCAGGCGGAGGTTGCATCATCCCTCCATCGGGTGGTGGCATCATGCCGCCACCGTCAGGGGGTGGAACAAAGCCTCCACCTTCGGGCGGATGATATTCTCCGGGCGGGAGCATGCCGCCTTCAGGCGGCCGAAATTCTCCGGGCGGAGGCATAAATTGCTGTGACTGCTGTTGATACTGTTGTTCGTACTGTCGCTGGTACTCCTGTTTGTACTGCTCTTGATATTGCTGCTGATACTGTTGTTGAAATTCTGCGGGCTGCCCTTCGGGTGAATGGCGGAAGCTTTCGGGCGGCATCATTCCTTCGGGCTGGTATTGTTTCCCTTCGCCCGGCGGAGGTCCCCTGAAGTCCATCGGTTGCCGATTTTCCTGCATGAATTTCTGTCGCTCCTCCTCGCTCATGTTCTTAATCTTTTCCGCATCCGGTCCTCCCATGCCAGGCTCTCCACGAAATCCGTGCTGCTGAAATTTTTCGCGGCACGCTTCCGGGTTTTGCTTGCACTCTTCCATGAGTCCGGGCGGGATCTGAAAACCGCGCTGTTCCATCGCACGCTCCTGGCCCGTCGCGTGATCCGGCCCCTGGCCTTCCGGACCTCCACCAAATCCGCGCTCTTTCGCGAATGCCTGGCACTCCTCTCGGTGCGCAGGGTCATCGCAAAACGTGCGGCACTCTTCTCCCTTGCATCCGCCCGGGCCCGTCATGTTTCCCATTTCTTTCATCCGCGATGCATCTTCCTCGCTCATGAGACCGTTTTCGATTGCGAATTGCATGCAGGCTTCCTGATGCGCCTGATCGTCGCAGTAGCGGCGACACGCTTCTCCGCGGCATCCTCCCGGACCCGGCTTGTTGCCGATTTTTCGCGCCTGCGCTGCCTCCTCTTTCGACATCATCCCGTTTTCTTCCGCAAACGCGATGCACGCGTCCATGTGCTCCGGATCTTCGCAGTAGGTCTCACACGCTCTTCCGATGCACCCTCCGGGCCCCGCCTTTCCTGCAAATTTCTTCGCCCGTTCCAATTCTTCGGGCGACATGAGGCCGTTCTCTTCCGCAAACTGCAGACATTCGTTCATGTGCGCAGGATCGTCGCAATACGTCTTGCATGCCTCGCGCCGACATCCGCCCGGTCCCGGCTTGTCGCCCATTTTCTTTGCCATCGTCGCCTCCTCCGCGCTCATGAATCCGTTCTCTACCGCGAAGTTCACGCATTCATCCATGTGCGCAGGATCGTCGCAATACGTCTTGCATGCCTCGCGCCGACATCCGCCCGGTCCCGGCTTGTCGCCCATTTTCTTTGCCATCTCCAGCTCTTCTTTCGGTATCAAATTGTGCTTTTCGGCAAACGCGATGCACTCCTCGAAGTGCCCGTCGGCGTCGCAATAGGCGCGGCACTCCTTCTCGCTCTTGCAGCCGCCGGGACCGCCCTTCGTGCGAACTTCTTTGGCGATCGCCACCTCCTCGGGAGGAATGAGCCCGTTTTTCTCGGCGAAGGCCAGACATTCGTCAATATGTGCATCGTCATCGCAATACGCTTTGCACTGCAGCCCCACGCAGCCGCCGGGCCCTTTCGCGCTCCCGATCTTACGGGCGATTGCCGTCTCTTCCTCGCTCATCAAGCCGTTTTCTTCGGCAAAATCAATGCATTGTTCGTGGTTTGCAGGATCTTCGCAGTACGTGTGACATGCCTCTTTCGATTCACATCCGCCCAATTCCGGGATAGGGAACGTAATGGTATCTTCTTGCGCAAATGCAACACCGGCTGCAAACAATATTCCCGCTGCAGCCGTTGCTATCAGTGTTTTTGTATTCATGTATTTGTATGTACTACGCACTACTCACTACTAACTACATACTACTCAAACGGATTCGTCTTCACGCCTCCGTACGGATTCGTCTTCACGTCTTCGAGCGGATTCGTCGTCATGTCCTCGAAGGGGTTCACGGCCTGCTCCTCGGAGGCTTGTTGCGCCGTGAGCGCAGCGGCCGATTTCTCCCAGCCAATGTCGTAGCCGAAGTAAAAGCCTGCGGCGGCTCCGAGGGCAAGTCCAGCGACGATCCCGATAATGAGCTGTTGGTTCATAGTGTGGTGGGTAAATAGTATTGACCTCATTATAGGCACGTTTCGGGGCAATCGGCCGCCCCGTGTTGATAACCCTCGCTATTTTCATCCACATTTTTTCCACCTTTTTTCCCCAGTTCTTGCCTACTATGCGCGGTTTGACACAGTTCAGCGCTTGCTAAAATCCTCGGCGGTGTGGCGATCTCACGATTGCCACACCTTTCTCTCTGCGGGGAGGCCGCACTCGAAGTGGCTGATACGCAGAGGCCCCAGCGGGGTTTTGGGAGTCTTTGAAAGCGGGTAGTTCCGCGGTCACAGGTTCCGAAGATTCTATCGCCTAGTGGCAAGGGGAGTGGCGATTCTCTCGTGAAGACAAGTCTGCGTGAGAAAGAAACTCCTTCGAGCTTCAAACCGGTGGGGTTATGTACGCTCTTATCGCAGGTGGGAATATGAGGACGTAAAAGGGTTTGGTAGCCCTCCTTGCAGGTCCGGGCGCTTGTCCGCTCGAAAACTGCGAAGGCGACTCAACGACTAGGAAGAAAGGAGTGTAACGGCGAAAGGTGCCCGCCAAGGCACCTTTTCGTTATGCATACAAGTATAGCAGCGCGTGCTTGCACCGAGCGAGCGAAGCGAGTCGAGGTGTGGACAAGTGTTTTTCTTTGTTTTCTAACCCAAGCGAGGGGGAAGTTGTATGCAATGATGGATACATATGGCGAAATACTTCATCGGTGCGATCGTTATTCTTATCATCGCAATTACCGGCTATTACGCGTGGCAAAATTTCGGTGCCGCACCCGCTCCCTCTCCTACGCCGGAAGCGCCGATCATGAGCACGTATGCGACCTCTACCTTCTCGATCGCATATCCTTCGACCTACGCTCTCGACGACACCTACGCGTACGATCAGTTTGAGGGCAAACCGATTGCAGGAGTGAAGTTCAGCGTACCCATCGCCATGATCGAGGGTACGAATCTTTCAAGCGACAGTGGTATATCAGTAGAGTGGCTTCCGCGCGCGAAGAAGTGCACGGGCGACATTTACATTCCCGCCAATGTGAAAGCGTTAGAACTTACCGTCGGCTCGACGACGTACTCCGTCGCGACAACAACCGGTGCCGCCGCAGGGAATATCTACGAGGAGCAGGTCTTTGCGGTGAAAGGCAGCTCGCCCTGCACTGCCGTGCGCTATCTTCTGCACTCGGGGAACATCGGCAACTACCCGCAGGAAGGCGAAGAGGGCGCCGTACGCGAGTTTGACCGCGCGGCACTCTTGCGTGAATTCGACTCCATCCGCGATGCACTGGTGTTGATTCCCTAAGAATGCGCGGCCTTCAATTCTCTACCTCCTCGGCCGCGCTCGTCTTTGCTATCGCACTCGCGTCACTCTTTTGGATTGCGCTTTCGGTGAGCGCGATGGAGTCCGACGTTCCGATACCTGTTGAGATCGAAGAGGTGGCCGTGCCCAACACTGCGCACTTTCCGCCGGCGCAGGATCTGCATGAGTACATCGAGGTGATGGAAGGGTGCAATTACGCCTACGCGGGGGAGTGCGTGCGCTCGTATGCGGGGCCGGGGAGAGAATACGCAACGGTCAACCGTCTGCGAAAAGGAATCGTGCTGAAGGTCGGGGGCTCGGTCTTGAACGACCTGCGTGTGTGGTACCGAATTATTTTTGACGAGCCTCTGCGCTATCCAGAACGAGTTGCGCGGGCGCAGTACGTTGCCGCCGAAGACGTGCGGCACTTTTACAGCAACGGCGTACAGACGCGCGGCTCGCAGGGGAGTGCCACCCATTCGACTCAGCTCAGGGTCGAGGCATCGACAAGCTCAGCCTCGACGAAGCACATACTCGTCGATCGCTCGGAGCAAATGCTCTATGCCTACGAGGGCGAGACGCTCTTTATGCAAGTTTCCATCTCCACGGGTATTCAACTCACTCCGACGCCCCGCGGCGTCTTCACCATTTATAAAAGGACACCCACCCGCTACATGCAGGGTCCCCTGCCGGACATCAGCGAAAAATATTACGACTTGCCGGGCGTGCCATGGAATCTCTACTTCACCAACGAAGGCGGCGTTATTCACGGCGCGTATTGGCACAAAAGTTTTGGCACAAGGTGGTCGAACGGCTGCGTGAACCTCCCGCTTGCCGAGGCGCGCACGCTCTACGAATGGGCCGAAGTCGGCACCAAAGTCCTCGTCCGCGACTGAACCACCGATTCCCCAAACCCAAGATTTGTGAGATGATTTGCGGACGATGGGTATGTATGCGTGGTATGCGACGCTCATAAAGCCTTCGTGGGCGCCGCCTGCGTGGCTTTTCTCGCCGGTGTGGACGGTCCTCTACGCCATCATCGCAGTCACCTTCGGCTATGTATTCTACAAAGCATTCACGAAGCAGCTACCATGGATGGTCGCGCTGCCATTCGCACTCAATCTCATTTTCAACTTTGCTTTCACGCCGCTCCAATTCGGTTTCCAAAACAATCTTCTTGCCGCGGCCGACGTCCTGCTCGTTCTCGCGACGCTCGTCTGGGCGTTTACCCTGCGAAGCGCGTTGCGCGAAGCAGGGCTCGGCTGGGTACTGTATGCCAACATTCCGTATCTCCTCTGGGTCTCCTTTGCCACGGTACTCCAACTCACCGTCACCTATCTGAATCTCTAGTGTGATGTTCAAACATTTTGCAAAATGTTGAAATGAAAGATGGGGTGCAGGTGGGGTGCATGGTGGAGGCGCGGGCGTGGGGCGGGGAGGGGTGAGTGGGGATAGCAAGAGCCCGATTCCCCAAACCCAAGATTTGTGGGATTGGGCATATGATAAAATCGAGTTAATGCCGATACTCACCCAACCACAGAAAGGCAACAAGATCCTCTCGTCTGTTCCAATAAAGCCATATTTCAAACAAGATAACTTTGTGCTTTATCACGGCGATTCAATTTCGTTGCTCAGTTCGTTGCCGGAAAACTCA
Organism: Candidatus Kaiserbacteria bacterium; assembly: GCA_016186695.1. Classification (GTDB taxonomy): domain Bacteria; phylum Patescibacteriota; class Minisyncoccia; order Phycocordibacterales; family UBA2100; genus UBA10103. The sequence goes on from JACPLC010000001.1 coordinate 193,891, forward strand.
ATTGACATGATTTTTGCAGATCCCCCATACAATCTTTCCAACGGAGGGTTCAGTGTTCACGCGGGGCGACGTGTCAGCGTGAATAAAGGAAACTGGGACAAAAGCAATGGATTTAAAGACGATTACGAGTTTCATTATCGTTGGTTAGAAGCGTGCAGACGCATACTAAAACCACACGGAACCCTCTGGGTGAGCGGCACATATCATTCCATCTATCAGTGTGGACACGCCTTGCAGTCACTCGGCTATCACATCCTCAATGACATTTCGTGGTTTAAGCCAAACGCTTCTCCAAATCTCAGCTGCAGATTTTTTACTGCAAGCCACGAGACGCTCATTTGGGCCCGAAAAGAAAAGAAAGCAAAACACCATTTTGATTACGATTTAATGAAAGAGGGAGATTGGAGGAGAGATTTTCTAAAGAAGCCGGGATTACAGATGCGTTCGGTATGGTCAATCGGCACACCTAGACCGGAAGAAAAGAAATACGGGAAACATCCGACTCAAAAACCGCTGGAGTTATTAAGACGAATTGTACTTGCAAGCACAAAGGTGGACGATATAGTCTTGGATCCATTCACGGGTAGCTCTACAACAGGATTGGCAGCTTCAATGAATAAGCGAAAATTCATAGGAGTTGATCTTGAAAAAAGCTATCTGGAACTTTCTGTAAAAAGATTTAATGACACGAACAAAACCTGACATTCTTTTCGCATGCAAATAATTACGCGCCCGGTGGCTGTTGAAAATTTGCGCAAGTATATCGGCCAAAATCTGAGAACTTTAGCTGCGGGATTCGGTATCACGACCTACGAAACTGGCAAACAAAATAAAGGCTGGAAAGGGTTGGTTCTCGAGCGATTAGCGGGGTTGAGCACAAACGTTACCAAAGCTCCGAATGGTCTGACTTTCGAACTTAAGTCGGTGGCTTTTCGATTTGTTGGGAAAGATCTTGTTCCTAAGGAGACGATGGCAATAACGATGATTAATCCGGAGGAATTGAAAGCCCACTCATTCTTTGAAAGCCATGTTTGGGCAAAACTCAAAGTGGTTGTATTTTGCGCTGTTGAGTGGAGTGGACAAAATGCTCAAAGTGCCAAACTTTTACATGTCGCTAGTTTAGATTTTGCGGAGGACGACGCACTTATACAGGAAATAAAGGCTGACTACGACCTCATTCGAAATAAGCTCATCAAGCAAGGGTTCAAGGCATTGACTGGTAGAGATGGGAAGTGGATTCAGGCACGAACGAAAGGAGTCGGGGGAATAAATCCTCGAACTGGCGCTCGTCGACCGATTACCCGCGCATTTTATGCTCGAACAAGTTTAGTAAAGAAGATTTTTGAGATAGCGAGTTAGGTTATGATAGGCTTGGGAGGATGAATAAACTCGTTGTTGTTGTGGTGGTGCTCGTCGCACTCGTCGGCGGATTTTTTTTGTTCAGTTCTTCCGTCTCCCAAGAAAAACAAGGTTCAGACGATAAAGATGCCGAGTCTTTGACAGACGGAGCATCCGCAGTCTCGCCTCCACCCACGAGCGCTTCCGTACAGAAAGACCAAATCCTTCCGCCTCCTCCATCCCCAAAGCCGGCAGTGCAGCAACAGCACTTCACTCCGCAACCTCCGAGCCCTCAAACAAATTCCGATGAACCGCCTTTGAAATTGAAAGGTATCGGCGTCAATTTTGAGGATTTTACATTCACGAAAGAGAAGCTTCAATTTGGCCGGCTTTTTATGGGCTTTGGTTTTGTTATTCCCGGAAGCAGCTCAAGCTCGGGCCAAGATAAATCGAATCCCCAGCCGACCTATGTACTGCCCCTAGGGACGCCCGTGCGCTCAATCGTAGATGGGGTAGTGGCGGCTATTCCGACGCTCTGGAGCGGAGATGTATCCATTCAGGTCACTGCAAACGGGAAAATGGAAAAATGGGTCTATGAGACGGAGCATCTTATTAATCCGAAGGTTGCGGTGGGCGACAAGGTCGTCGCCGGTCAGATAATCGGGGAGGTGGGTTCTTTCGGCAACGGGGATCCTCCCGGATACGGAGCCGTGGAGATCGGATTAGTGAAAGGAGGTCAAACCCCACAGCATGTGTGCCCGTTTGCATATCTTGATGATTCGATTCGAGAGGCAACGTTTGCAAAGATGAGAGACCTTTTCCAATCATGGGAAGAGTATGTGGGAGACCAAACGCTGTATTCCGATACGCAAATTCCCGGGTGCGTCACACTCAATCCGATCGAAGGATGAGTGTGGCAGCTCTGGAGGAGAGTTGTTTGATGCGTTTGTGTTAGCATCACCGCATGTTAGTGGACGAGGTAACGATGACGCTACGCGCGGGGCGCGGCGGGCGCGGCGCAGTCGCGTTCAATAAGGTAAAGCTGATGCAGGGACCCACCGGTGGCGACGGCGGTCGGGGCGGCTCTATCTATTTCGAAGGTATCCCGGACATCAATGCGTTGAAGCCGTTTGCGAGTCGCAAGGAGATACAAGGGAAAGACGGCGGCAACGGCCGCGGGCAATTTATCGACGGCCCCGATGCGCCAGACACGGTGCTCAAGGTGCCCACCGGCACGAGCATTGTCAATACAGAGAGCGGCTATACGCGTGAGCTCACGCGCGCGGGCGAGCGGATTCTTGCGGCAGGCGGGGGAGAGGGCGGGCGCGGTAATTTTAAATTCCGCTCGAGCACTAACACCTCGCCGAAAGAATTTGAAGAGGGGACGGAGGGCGACGTGGCGACCTACCGACTCGAACTGCGTCTTATTGCCGACGTAGGATTAGTGGGGCTCCCGAATGCGGGCAAATCGAGCCTCGTGAACGAGCTCACGGCCGCTGCGGCCAAGGTGGGTGATTATCCCTTCACGACACTGGAGCCGAATCTCGGTGCGTATTATGGCCTCATCATTGCCGACATTCCGGGGCTCATCGAAGGAGCCTCGGAGGGGAAGGGGCTTGGCGTCAAATTCTTGAAACACATCGAGCGCACGAAGACACTTTTCCATCTGGTCTCGGCAGACTCTGTCGACGTCGTGCGCGACTACCAGATAATTCGTGACGAACTACAGAAGTACAATCCGAAATTACTGGAAAAAAGCGAGCACGTCTTTCTCTCCAAGTGCGATACCGTTTCTCCCGAGGAGGTAAAAGCAAAGCTCGCAGCGCTTAAGAAAAAAAAGATCACCGCGCTACCGATATCAGTCCTCGACGAAAGCTCGCTTAAGGAAGTGAAGAAGATACTCAATGAGATCAAAGATGTTCAGGGGATTGAAACAGGCTGACTGTTGCACGGGAGTTGTTTGATACCGAGACAGTTCTTGCAGAATGAATGCTCGATCGTCCCTCAAGAAACGCGCCTCGTGTAATCCGCTTTCTGGGGAAAAGAGGCGGCTTGGCCCCGTTTAGCTGGTAATATTTCTTATGTACGGCCGTCTTCACACTCCGTACACCCGCCAAAAGGCGGTTTACATTAGCCATTAACAATTAATACACAGAGCTATATGCAGAGATTATCCATAGCCGCGGGCACGATCATCGTGAGCGCGGTACTTTTGTTTGGAGGCGCATTCGCCTATGCCGAATCGAACGATTCGAGGGGCAACAGCGATGCCGCCAAGAAGAACGTTGAAATTCTTCAGGAGCAGATAAAGAAGCTCAATGAGCAGATAAAGGAGCTCATGAAGAAACAGCAGGAGGCAGTGAAGGATTTCCGCAAGTCTCTCGTCGACGATGACGATGATGATGGCGATGACGACTCGCGTACGGGCACGAGCACGCGTGCCGCAGTGAAGGAGTTTCGCTCCGACCTTGAGGCAACAAGGAGCGAACTCAAGTTCCTCCGGTCGCTCCGGCGCGGTATGTCGGGAGACGACGTGCGCGACCTGCAGGAACTTCTCTCGCAGGACTCGGACATATTTCCCTCCGGCCTTATCACCGGATTCTTCGGTGCGCTCACCGAACAGGCGGTGAAGAGGTTCCAGGAAAAGCACGGCATCGAAAGGTTGGGCATCTTCGGCCCGAAGACGCAGGCGAAGATCCTCGCGCTCTTCGTCGGCCGTGAACTGCCACCGGGCATCATCAAGCGACTCGGCCTCGGAACGAGTACGACGACCCCCGGCGCGGGCGTCGTGACGATCTGCCACAAACCTGCCGGCGCCTCGCCGCAGACTATCGTGATAGCGGTGCCTGCGCTCGGCGCGCACCTAGCGCATGGCGATACGGCAGGCATCTGCCCCGGAGCGGCAACGACGACACCTCCGACATCACCACCACCCCCGCCGGCAGACACGACCGCGCCGGTCATCTCCGGCCAAGCGGTTTCCGGCATCTCGTCGACGACCGCAATGCTCTCGTGGAGCACAAACGAGACAGCAACGGGCAAGGTCTACTACTCGACGAGTGTGCCGGTCAACCTCGCGACGGCGCTCACGGTGAGTTCGGCCTCGGCAACCACGAGCCACGCCCTCACGCTCACGGGCCTTACCGCGAGCACGACCTACAGCTACGCGCTGGAAGCGAAGGACGCCGCGGGCAATACCGCGACGACATCGGCGCAAAGCTTCGTGACGATAAATTAGCGGGATTGTGCAGATGATGCAGCCGCCGGCCTTTAGCCGGCGGCTGCATTTTTTCAGTGTATGATTTCCTGATGCAGGCGACATATTTTCGTAATTTTGTTTTTGGTGTCGAAGATAGTCTCGTCTCGACGGTGGGGCTCCTCTCGGGAGTTGCGATTGCAGGCGTTGCGCGGGAGACGATACTGCTCACCGGCATAGTTCTCATTTTCGTGGAGGCGTTCTCGATGGCTGCGGGGAGTTTTCTTTCGGAAACTTCGGCGGAGGAATATACGACTAAGCGCGAGGCCGTGGCATCGGACTCGTTCTTCGCGGGCACAGTCATGTTTGCCTCGTACTTCGTTGCGGGTTTCGTCCCGCTTTTTCCGTATGTAGTTGTTGCAGGCACCAATGCCCTCCCCCTCTCCATCGCCTCATCAGTGCTCGCACTTTTCATACTCGGGCTTGTAAGCGGCACGCTTTCGAAGACGTCTCTCCTCAGAAGTGCACTGCGCATGACGATCGTAGGCGGCATCGCGATAGCGGTTGGCGTCACCGTCGGCTCTCTCCTCGGTTAATGTCCCAATTTGTATAAGTGGATAACCGCTTGTTAGGTTTCGAGAGTCGGTACAATAAGGGCATGGCAAAGAATGCGAAAAAAGGGCGCGGCCGAAGGGGCGAGGTAAACAAACGCTCGCAGGTTCTCTCGCCGCGCAACAAGCGCTGGACCAAGGTCAATAATAAAACCGGCCGATTCATGGATCAGATGAAGCGAATGGGCCGGGCTTTCAAAGGCGTGCGGATGAAGTAGCGCACCTAAGCGGCGTTTTGCCCGCACTTGCTCTGTGCCGGAGTTTGGCATAGAAAGTATGGGATGAAAGGGTACAGCCTCACGTTTTTTGTCGCGATCGGCATGGTTCTCGGGATCGTTGTGTTCGTTTCGACGATGACGGGCGCGCTCTGGTATACGCCGGATTCTGAGGTTCCCGCGCCTGCTCTCGAAGGACTCGCGGAGCAGACTGCCTCTGCTGAAGACTATCCTGTCCGTCTCAAGATACCGGCGATCGCGGTCGACGCGACAGTTCAGTATGTGGGAGTGAATGCGAAGGGCAACATGGCAGCACCCTCAAACTTTACCGACGTGGGATGGTACAAGTACGGCACCGTGCCCGGTTTTGTGGGGAGCGCCGTGGTGACAGGGCACGTCGACAACGCACTCGCCCTGCCGGGAGTTTTTAAAAATCTCCACGCCTTGAAGGTCGGCGACGAGATTTATATGGAGAGTAAAGACGGCAGTGAGCTGCGTTTCAGGGTTGCTGAAATTCAAACATATCCCTACACACACGTTCCGCTGAAAACTCTTTTCTCGCGGCGTGATCTCCCGCGCCTCAACCTCATTACCTGCAAAGGCGCGTGGCTTCAAAGCGAGCGGAGCTACGACGAGCGCCTCGTCGTCTACGCGGAGCTTGTTTCGTAGTAGTCGCGCTATACTTTCGAGGACTCTCGATATGAGTTTCTACCGAGCGTTTGTTCGTCCGACAATAGATCTGTTTTCAGGTTTCGATCGGGAACGCGCGCACTACATTGCGCTGTATGCGCTTCGCTCGTACGGCACTCTTTTTCGATTTGGCGGTGTTCGCAACGAGGTGAGAGCGTTTGGCGTTACGTTCCCGAATCCGGTCGGTGTTGCCGCCGGCTTTGATAAGCACGCGATCGCACTTGCCGGCTTGGAGGCGCTCGGGTTTGGCTTTGTCGAAGTGGGCACGGTCGTACCGCTGCCGCAGGAGGGGAATCCGCGCCCGCGTCTTTTCCGACTTACCGAGGATCGGGCAATCATCAATCGCATGGGATTCAACAGCGAAGGAGCAGCGGCGCTCGCGAAGCGTCTTTCTGCCCATCGGGTACATCGTATCCCGATCGGCGTGAACATCGGGAAAAACAAGGACACGCCACTCGCGCAGGCAGCCGATGATTACGAGAAATGTATTGAGAGACTCTACCCACACGCCGATTATTTCACCGTCAACGTGAGCTCGCCGAATACGAAAGACCTTAGACAGCTTCAGGAGAAACAACAACTCGAAACACTACTTGCGCGCGTCCAAAGGAAAATACATGAATGTGCGCAAGGCGCAAAAATAAAGCCGATGCTCCTCAAGATCGCGCCGGATCTCTCGCAGAGCGAACAGGACGACATCCTCTCGGTCGCGGCATCCCGCGTGCAGGGACTCGTGATCTGCAATACGACGGTTGCGCGGCCGCCATCTCTCCGCTCTCGGCATCGGGCGGAAACCGGAGGCTTGAGCGGGAAGCCTCTGCAAGCGCGCGCTCTTGAGCTCGTGCGGTACGTGCACACGCGGTTGCCCACCATGCCCATCATCGGAGTCGGAGGCATTCTTTCGCCTGACGATGCGCTGCGCATGTTCGATGCCGGCGCGTCGCTCGTTCAGCTCTACACCGGTCTTATTTTTGAGGGTCCGTTCCTTCCGTATCGCATCAATCGCGCACTCGCGGCGCGCGCGAGCCGCTCGAATTGATATACTGCCGGAATGCTCCATGCGCCGTTCTACGATCCAAGCAAAACGTACTACGAGAATTGGGAAGAGGGGCCGTTCGGTGATTTTCGAGACGGCGTGAAGGTGCCTCAAAGTGCGCCGCGGTTTGATTTCCTCGGTCAAAAGATTTCGTATCCGATCGGAATTCCGGCGGGACCGCTTTTGAACAGCCGATTCGTCAAGGCGGCCTTCGACAAAGGTTTCGATGTCGTCGTTTACAAAACGGTGCGGACGCGTGAATATCGCGCGCATCCGTGGCCAAATATCTTGGGCGTACAGCTCGAAGGAGATCTCACGATCGAGCGCGCGAAAGAGCCCGTCGTCGTAAAGAACGAATATAAAGAGCCGCTTTCCATCACGAATTCGTTCGGTGTGCCATCGTATCCGCCCGAGGTGTGGAAGGACGATCTTACAGAAGCGATCAGCTATGCAAAAGACGGGCAGCTCGTCATCGGAAGCTTCGAAGGGACATCGTGGGAGGGCACATCTGCAGACGGGTACATCGACGATTGGGCAGAGGTTGCAGAGATGGTCGTTGCCCGCGGCGCGAAGGTCATTGAGGGAGATTTTTCTTGTCCAAATGAGGGCGGCGCAGGATTGCTTTGCTTCGACGTGCCGAAAATGAAATTGATAGCTGCGCGCATCAGAGAGCGGATCGGTAGCGTGCCGCTCCTCGCGAAGCTTGCATACTTCGAAGATTCCGCGCTTCGCGAGCTCGTACAGGAATTGGGCGATCTTGTCGACGGCTACTGTGCGATAAACACTATCTCCGCAGTTGTTGTGAATCCGGATGGAACACAGGCATTGCCGGGGCAAATGCGAAAGAGGAGCGGCATCTGCGGAACGGCGATCAAGTGGGGCGGCCTCGACATGGTTCGAAGGCTACGCTCGCTCCGCGAGGAGCTTGGTATGAACTATGCAATCGTAGGCGTCGGCGGTGTCATGGCCCCGAAGGATTTCAAAGAATACCGCGATTCTGGCGCCGATGTCGTTATGAGCGCGACCGGCGCAATGTGGAACCCCTACCTCGCAAAGGAGATCAAGGAAGCGTATCCAGACGCATAGTCTCTGATCCGGTATCTGAAGTTTTTGCAACAAATGTGCTACATTGTGCCTCTAATTGGCTATGTGCGGAATATTTGCATACACGGGGAAGGGGACGAAAGATGCGGGAAAGGTGCTTTTGCATGGCTTGACCGCTCTTGAGTATCGCGGCTACGACTCTGCGGGAATTTATACGCCTGAAAGCGGAAGTATAAAAACGCCGGGAGCGGTTGCCGAGCTCAAGAAAAAAGTCCCGAAAAAGTTCAATGGAAAAAGCGGCATCGCGCACCTTCGATGGGCGACGCATGGCGAGCCGACGAAAATAAATGCGCATCCGCATTCCGATTGTCAGGGCGAGCTCTGGATCGTACACAATGGCATCATCGAAAATTTCAAGGAGCTGAAGGAAAAGCTTGTGAAAGCGGGGCATACATTCGTATCGGAGTCCGACACGGAAGTCTTCGCGCATCTTGTCGAGGAACATATGAAGAAAACAAAAGACTTCGAAAAAGCTGCCATTGCCGCGCTCAAAGAGATCCGCGGCACATACGGCATGGCGATTCAGTACAAGGGTGAGCCTGAGAAACTGATTGCGGCGCGCATGGGCTCCCCGATAGTGCTCGGCGTGGGCAAGCATGAGCATTTCATCGCCTCGGATGCTTCACCGATCCTTCCCCATACGAAAAAGGTTGTATTTCTTGAAGACGGAGAGATCGCCGTCATTACACCCGAGACACACACGGTCTACAAACTCGAAGGAAGCCGTGTCACACGCGCTCCGGAGGAAATTGAGTGGAGTGCGGAAGAGGCACAGAAAGGCGGACACGAGCACTTCATGCTGAAGGAAATCATGGAGGGTGCCGAAGTAATCGAGAACACATTGCGCGGCCGCCTGATTCCGGAAAAAGGGCTCGCGAAGCTCGGAGGCTTGGAGGGTGTCACGAAGAAATTGGCGAAAATAGATCGCATCATCATCGTAGCCTGTGGCACCGCCTACTATGCCGGCTTGGTGGGCGAGTACATGCTCGAGGAACACGCGGGGATCCCTGTTGAGGTTGAGCTTGGGAGTGAATTCCGCTACCGGAAACCTGTTATCAATGAGAAGACGATCGTGCTTGCGATTTCGCAATCCGGAGAAACACTGGACACACTTGAGGCGATACGAGAGGGGAAGCGACGTGGGGCGCTCACACTCGGTATCGTGAACACCGTGGGCTCCACTATCGCGCGCGAAACAGACGCCGGCGTCTACAACCACGCCGGTCCCGAAATCGGGGTTGCTTCCACCAAGGCGTTCGTTTCCCAGCTCGTCGCGCTTGCGCTTCTCACCATCTTTTTGGGAAGACAGCGGGGTATGTCTCTCGTGGAGGGAAAGAAAATCGCAAAGGAGCTGAAAGCGCTTCCTGCAAAGGTCCAGAAGATATTTGAAGAGAAAGGGGCGATCGAGAAACTGGCTCGCAAATATTCGGGAGCGAGAGATTTTCTCTTTATCGGACGCAAGTATAGTTATCCGGTTGCTTTTGAAGGCGCGTTGAAGTTGAAAGAAATCTCATACATTCATGCGGAAGGATGCGGGGCGGGGGAAATGAAGCACGGTCCTTTGGCGATGATAGACGAAAAATTCCCTACAGTGGCGCTCGCACCCTCGGATTCTGTGTACGAGAAAGTATTCTCTGCGATCCAGCAGATAAAGGCGCGCAGGGGTCCGGTGATCGCGCTCGCAACGGAGGGAAACAGGGAAGTTGAAAAGATAGCCGACGACGTCCTGTATATTCCTGAAACACTCGAGATGCTCACGCCAATCCTTTCCGTGATCCCACTCCAGCTCTTCGCCTACTACTTCGCGCGCAACAAAGGCTACAACGTCGACCGCCCTAGAAATCTTGCTAAATCAGTAACGGTTGAGTAACAACGTGCTCCGCCAGCTGGCGGACTCGCGAAACCGGTAGCTGTCGAATAGTGTCTAGATTTTGATGATTTCCTCCCACGGGCGTCCCGCGACACCGAAGTGCCCGTAGGTGGCGGTCTCACGATAGATAGGGCGGCGCAGGTCGAGCCGCTCAATGATGGCCTGCGGCCTGAAATCGAAATTCTTGGTCACGATTTTGGTAAGATTCTTTCCTTTTTCGTCGAACGCTTCGATCATCACGGGCTCGGCGCGACCGATCGCGTAGGCGACCGATACGAGCGCTTTTTTGGCGTAGCCGTTGGCCACCAAATTCTTTGCGACGAATCGGCACATATATGCCGCAGAACGGTCCACTTTCATCGGCTCCTTGCCCGAAAAACAACCACCCCCGTGTGGCATAAGCCCTCCGTACGTGTCGACTTGTATCTTCCGCCCGGTAAGTCCCGCATCGGCCTCGAAGCCGCCCTGCACAAACCTTCCCGTCGGATTTACGAGGATCTCGATGTTTTTTGTCGAGCCGAGCACGGGCGTGAAAAGATGCTTAATGAGTTTCTCGCGGATTTCTTCCTGCGAGACTTTTTTGTCGTGCTGTGTCGAGCACAGCGCGGTAATTACCTTGCCGTCGGCTATCGTGACCTGGGTCTTACCGTCAGGTCGTAGCCATTTCAGTGTCCCGTCTCGTCGCAATTTCTCGAGCCTGCGTGCGAGCGCATGCGCGAGGACGACGCCGAGCGGGAGCATCTCTTTTGTTTCGTCGGTCGCATAACCATACATGATGCCCTGATCGCCGGCGCCTCCCGTATCCACTCCCATGGCGATGTCGGGCGACTGTTGCGCCACCGTCTCGATAATCTTCAGTTTCTCCTTGTAGCCGATGTCTTTGTACACTTGTGCCGCGATTTTTTTGAAATTTACCTTCGCTTTCGTCTTCACTTCGCCGCCGATCATGAGCGTTCCGTGGCTTCCGAATACCTCAACACCTGCGCGACTGAAGGGGTCTTGCTTGAGCATCGCATCAAGAATAGCGTCCGATATCTGGTCGCAGGTCTTGTCGGGATGTCCGCACGTGACGCTTTCTACTGTGTACCTATTCAATAAATGGAACATGTATAAAACCAAATATCTCCCCTACGGGAGATTATTAGTAAGTGGTATCTTGCCCGTTGGGCCGGATGGAGCACATTACTCTTCTCGAGCACGCTGCTGGTGGGTCGTCGAGCCGGAACTCTACCCACACTCTTGATACGATATTCAGTTGTGCGTTCAGTATATGGTCTCCTTCAAATTACGCAAGAACGCTTCGTTGCCAACGTCTGCTGGGCAATATACAGTAGTCGGATTGCATGAAGAAGATTGTCACGATAGGAGGAGGCACGGGCAGTTACGTCGTCTTGCGCGGACTTAAGGAGTATCCGTTCTCCATCACCGCGGTCATCTCGATGTTCGATTCCGGCGGCTCGTCCGGCGTCTTGCGTGATGAATTTGGCATTTTGCCTCCGGGCGATATCAGGCGTGCGCTCGTCGCGCTCTCGGAGGGCACACGGGCGGAGATTCTCCGTGAGCTTTTCAATTTTCGCTTCGAGAACGGCGGAACGCTAAAGGGGCACAGTTTCGGCAACCTCTTTCTTGCGGCACTCTCTTCTATCTACGGCAGTGACATAGAGGCAATCAGAAAGGCGTCGGAACTTCTCGATATAAAGGGGAAAGTCTTGCCGGTCTCGCTCGACAATTCCAATCTTCATGCGATTCTCGAGGACGGGAGTGAGATCGTCGGCGAGACGAACATCGACGTTCCCAAACACGACGGGAGCCAAAAGATAAAGAAAGTGTTTCTCGATCCTCCCGCGCGACTTTTTGAGGAGACTGCCGAAGCGATCATGGAAGCCGACACGATCGTCATAGGCCCCGGGGATCCGTATACCTCTGTCATTCCCAACCTGCTCGTGGGTGGCATGAAAGAGGCAATAGTAAAAAGTAAGGCAAAAAAAGTATTTGTATGCAACCTGCTTTCGAAGTGGGGAGAAACCCACGATAACGTTGCTTCCGACATCGCGCAGTCGGTGCTTTCATATAGCGGTCTTCCGAAATTCGACTATGCCATCTGCAACACCGCTGCTATGGAGCCGAAGCTTGTTGCCGCATATGAAAAGGAGAAGAAGTATCCTATCCATTGCGACGACAAACTCTCCGAGTACACGACGAAGGTCATCACGGGCGACTTTTTCTCCGAAGCCGACATAGCGCGCCACGATTCCGCAAAAATTGCAAAAACCATATCGGAGTTACAATAGCAGTATGCAAATCAAACTCGTGATAGCAATTGTCGTCCTTTTCATCGTCGTCGTACTCGGTGCTGTGCTCATCGCGACACCAACTCCCGCGCTTTCTCCCACGCTGACTCCTAGCGGCAGCGATGCAGAACCCTTTGTTTCCGAGAACGTGATTGTGACGGAACCGCTCCCAGGTGGTTCGGTGCACAAAACCTTTACCGTACGAGGAGAGGCGCGCGGTACATGGTACTTCGAGGCATCGTTCCCGATCAAAATCCAAGATCCGAGCAACAACCAAGTGGGCCTCGGAATCGCACAGGCTGAGAGTGATTGGATGACGACGGAGTTCGTTCCGTTCCGCGCCGCCGTCACCGTTGAGAACTATTCGGGTCCTGCGACGCTCGTTCTTGTCAAAGACAATCCGTCCGGTCTTCCGGAGAATGACGATGCCGTGGAATTTCCTATCGTGATACAGTAGAAAGATGGAGAAAAATTCTGGCGAGGAATCTGTTCAAGATCAGATTTTTCGGCGCGAATTGGGTGATTTTGTTCACCTCTGTAATGAATACTGGGGAAAAAAGTTTGCAGTACTTCAAGCAAATCGCGATAAGGGGACTGAGGGTGACGAAGTATCGGCGGCTCGGGCGAAGCGCTTCGATAGAGAATATGCTGAATTCAAAGCAGATCACATCGCCCTGCTGGGATTATTCAATAGATCAAGTTTCCGACGATTGACTGCCGATACAAAAGAAGAATATGAACGCCTAAAGCGGGGGTTGGAAAATTTCATGCAAGGGCACCCATGATATGTTAACCAGTTCGAAACTATTGCAGCGCCAAGCGCGTGCGCGAAGAATCCTCGCCTACCTCAAAAAGACATACCCAAAACCAAAGAGTGAGTTGAAGTACAAAACACCATTTCAGTTTGTCGTGTCGGTGGTTCTTTCAGCGCAATGCACCGATAAGGTCGTAAATCGTGTTACAGAGCCGCTCTACAAGAAGTACAAGACTGCACACGACTTTGCGAAGGCTAAACCGCACGTCTTTGAGAAAGAGATCTCGTCCGTCCCATTTTTCAGGAACAAAGCTAAAGCGATACGTTCGGCAGCGAAGGACATTGTGAAAGATTTCGGCGGGCGCATTCCCCGCACTGCTGGGGAACTGCAGGCATTGCACGGCGTGGGATACAAAACGGCGCACGTCATCCTCGGCGAACTTTTTGGTATTTGGGAAGGCATTCCTACGGACACCCATGTAAAACGCTTCGCACGCCGCTTCGATCTATCCACTCACACCGACCTCAAAAAGATTTCACACGATCTCGAAGCACTCGTTTCAAAAAAGGACTGGAAGTATGTCAATAATGGCCTCGTGCTCTATGGCCGCTACGTCTGTTCTGCGCGAAAGCACGATTGTTCAAAGCATCCCTTAACTAAACTCTGGCCGCCGGCTGCCATTCGTTGGCCGAAGTGAATCTTTTCTAGTTTCAGCGAGTCGGGTATATGCAGCTTTGGAGTCTTCGCGCAGGCCGACGGGCCGAGCGGGAGTGATTTTTCAGCAGAAAAATACGCGACTCCAAACTGCATATGCCCGCGAGCGTCAATATCCTTTGTTTTTGATGAGTGTTTCGAGCAATTCGCGAGGATATATCGGCGAATTTTCTGAGAGGGCTTGATGGTAGAGCACGGTCGAAGGCGTGAGACCGGGGAGGGTATTCACTTCAATAATGAGGAGTTCGCCGGTGCGGATGTGCGCGAAGGCATCGATACGCGAATATCCCTCTATGCCGATCTCTTTGGCGAATGTTTCGACGCGCCGACGTATTTTTTCAACGATGGCCGGCTTCATAACCGAGGGTGGTGGAGGGGTCAGATTTATGCCGGTCCCGCCCTGAAACTTCTCCTCTACCGAGAGCACCTCGCCTTCGGCGATGGTTATTGAAGGGTTGAGCGCATGGATGCGGCGATCCTGTTCAATGACGCCAATGGTTATCTCAACGAAACCCGTCTTCTTTGTGTGTTTAAGCGCGTTATTCCGCACGCGGAGGATGTCCGTTTCCACAAACGCTTCAAACAGCAAAAACTCCGGCGGCTCGGGCGGCATCTCGATGATCCCGGCCTGACCTTTAAACGTGAGCGGCGCTGCGTGCGGTGCTTTTTCACGAAGAAGTGTCAGGTATGCGCGGAGATCACTGGCCGAATACAAGTGGACGACGCCGGTGGAGCATCCGTCGCTCCGTGGCTTCACGACGAGCGAGCGCGCGGCGAGTGATTTTTTCGTCCCATTCCAGAACTTTCCGAGACCGGTGTCGTTCATCTGAAGAAGGGTTTTTGTGGCGGCGATCGTTCCTACGGTCGCTGATACTCCCTCGATATTCGCGCGCCGGATGTGCTCGGCGGTTGCCCATTTGTCCATGCAGAGTTTCGAGGTGCGCGCTTCCGGTCCGTTGAAGCGTATGTGCCTCTGCGCAAGCTTCATCTGGAGCGTGCCATCCTCGCCTTTGCCTCCGTGAAGCGCATTGAAAAGAAATGCGCGCTCATTCAATAGCTCATCGAGCGACATCTTCTGCGGCTCAAAGAATTCGCGCGGATCTTTTTTTGCCGAGAAACCGAGATGCAGTCGCGCGCGCTCTTCGTAGAGCGCAAGTCGTTCTTTTGCCGCTTCGTAGTTCCTGCAATTTTCGGCAATCTCTTCGACCGTATGGTTCAGCGTAAGATGGTAGGGAAGTTTCCACACGGTCTCCCCGTCGGTGTCCAAAAGAAACGGGCGAGGTTCGTATAGCTTTGAGTTGCGCAGTTTGAGCCACACATTAGTGCCGCTCATTAAGGAGACCTGCCGCTCGGAAGTTCCGCCGCCGAAGAGGACCGAGACAGGTTTTCGCTTGATGTGTTCGGCCGCAGAGTCGTTTGTCGGAAGACTTAACGAATAGCGCCTGCGGGCGCTTTCGAGAATGTAGCGTAGAGCATCGTGGTGGGTGAGACCTACCCGAGCGCTCTGCTGGAAAAGAAAGCTGTTTTGCTCCATGCCCGAGACGATGTTGAAGTCGGAAAACCATATGTCGCCCGAGGGCAGGATCCATCCATCGAATCGCGCGAAGTCGCGCATGCCGAACAGCGCAAAGAGCTGTTCGGCATGCGCCTGAATGCGCTCGATCGAAAAATCGTCAAAGCGAGGTGGGCTGTGATAGGTAACGTGGCGCGTCGGCAGATATTTCTTTCTGAAATCGAATATCTGGTGCTCGGTGTAGTCAGTCTCGATCTCCGTCGGCGGGAGTGCAACGGGGATGCCGAATCGATTTTGCAGGATGATAACCGTAAATTCGCGTCCTTCGGCGAATTGCTCGATGACCACGCGCGTGTCCATTCGCTTTGAAAATATAAGGTCGGCTTTTTCTATTGCTTCTTCGGGTGTGGAAACGGAAAAAACGCCGATGGAAGAGCCGCCGCTGGCGGGTTTCACGATGGCGCGTTTGATACTGTACTTTTTGAAGAAATCGCGTGCGATCGCGAGGTGGTCCTTCGCATAAATTTTCAAAAGCGCCGATGGCATTGTAAAGAAGCCTTTTTCCTGTATGAATTGATTGCTTATGAACTTGTCGAACGCCTCTCTGCAGCTTTTTGAGCCGGAGCCAACAAAGGGGATATCGTACTTTTCAAGGAACTGCTGAATTTTGCCATCTTCGCCGTATGGCCCATGCATGACAGGAAACACAATGTCGGTCTTTTTCAGCGCACGAACGAACTGTTTTGTCGTGAGCGGAGCCGAGGCGTTCTTCAACTTGAAATCAAAGTCAGAGGGCGTGTTGCTGTAAAGTTGCCCCGTGGAAATGTGATAGGCGTTTTTCTTTTGGTCGAGATAGAACGGCACGATTTCGATTCCGTCAGAACTCAAATGGTCGAGGACTGAACGCGCGGAATTGAGGGATATACCCCGTTCAAGGGAAGGGCCGCCGCATATGAGTCCGATTTTCATGTTTTTTGCAATAGTTATATGGTGTAATAGTCTTTATTTTGAGCCATGAAATTGCATCCAGCCTCCGTACACAGATCAAAGATAACACCTCTTGCACGAAAGGTATAGTACGTATCCCCAGTGGCAGCCGCTCTGGTAGGATAAGGAGCGTGGCAAACAGGAAGCGAGTTTACCCTGAGCGAAGTCGAAGGGTAGCGGTATTTGATGTCGACGGTACAATGTTTCGCTCGAGCCTTTTGATACAGCTCGTCGGAAGGTTGATCGAGGATGGCGTGTTTCCGAAGGAGGCACGAAGTGTCTACGAGAGAGACTACGAAAAGTGGCTCAATCGCGAGGGGGACTATCAGGAATACATCAACGCCGTTGTTCAGGCATTCAATAAATATCTCAAAGGTGTGCACTACGGTGCGCTTGCGGATGCCGCAGAAGAGATCGTCGAGGAACAGTGGAAACGAGTCTACCGCTACACGCGCGATCTCATTAAAGATCTAAAGAAGCGCGACTACTATCTTCTCGCCGTCTCGCATTCTCCAAAAACGGTGCTCGACAAATTTTGTCCGCGTATGGGTTTCGACAAAGCGTATGGCATCGTCTATGAGATAGGCCCGCAGGAACTCTTTACAGGCAAAATGCTGGAAGAGCATCTCATTCTCAACAAGGCCGCGATCTTGAAACGCGCTGTCGATAAAGAAAATCTCACGCTCGAACATTCAATCGGTGTCGGCGATACCGAAACCGACATCTCGTTTTTGGAAATGGTTGCCGAACCGATTTGTTTTAATCCCAACATGAAACTCTACACGTACGCGAAGCGGATGAAGTGGAAAGTGGTGGTCGAGCGGAAGGATGTAATATACGAGATATGAAATTCGAGCAAACGCCGCGGCGAGAAGCACCGAAAGGCGGCAGAGAGGGGTTTGACGCGGACACGGAAAACAAGCGCGTCGCGTTCTTAGAAGATGCCGCGAAAAAATATTTAGAAGAAGATGTTGTTACTGTCGAATGGGTGGAAAATATATTGGAGAAGGTCGATTTCAAGGAGGTGCGAAATATCTTCGCAGAGCATGCCCGCCACGCTGGTGTACCTGATGAAAAACTTAACTTTGTATGGCCGGATAGATTTTTTGTCCTGTCTGACGAACATGCCTCATCTACATTTCTATACGATCCGTTCGCAAACGCTGTGGTAATAAGTGGTAGCTTATTCAGATCTCAACTTGAGTCCAAGCAAGATGACGAGAACATCGCGCAGTACTTTCTCTTCGGTTTGTTTCATGAACTGGCACACATCACTGCGGAAAATCGGTTGCAGATCACCGACGAAAAGCAAGGAGAACATTCAAAAATGCTGAACTACGCCGACGTGGGGATTATCTGTCGGTCCGGATTTAATAAGATTAATGTCTCTGATCGAGCAGCTTCCTTCGTAATGTTTGAAGAGGCAATTACGCAGGCAGTGGCAACAGAAGTTGGGAGGGAATATCTGAGGCGTCGTCCGCTAGATGTATTCGACAATCGAATTTCCAGCACAAAATACGACGAATTCTGCAAAAGCGGGGTCGAGCGAAAAATGCCGCGAGTACTTGCCGGCCAAATGAGACATTTCCGTGCCGCACAGGGTTTTTTTGAACGGTTATCTGAACACGTAGCGAAAGAGTGCGGAGTCCCTAAGGATATCGCGAACCGTGCGTTTATAGCAGCGCATTATTCGGGATCCGACCTTACTCCCGAACTGCGCGAACTCATTGACGGTATTGTCGGGCAAGGATTTATCGAACGTCTGGCTGGCGCGCAGACAAAGTCGGATTTTGAACACATAGCGCGGACATATAAGTTCGCCCCCATCAGCGATTCCATGAGTAAGAAGGTCCTCAGATTCTTTGGATTTGCGCTCGAAAGCAATGAAAAAAACAGATGATCGATCAAATATACGGACGTTTCGCACTTCCGTTTTAAAGCATTGGCGCGAATACGGGCGGCACGATTTGCCGTGGCGGCAGACGAATGATCCGTACAAAATTCTTGTTTCGGAAGTGATGCTTCAGCAGACGCAGGTGCATCGCGTCGTTCCGAAGTACAAGGAATTTTTGAAAACGTTCCCGACGGTCCGTCATTTGGCAAGGTCTCACCTTGCCGATGTTTTGAGGGCTTGGAGCGGACTCGGGTACAACAGGCGGGCAAAATTCCTTCGTGATGCTGCGGTGCAGATCGTCGAAAAACTCGGCGGCAAGATCCCGCGTGACTACGAAACACTTCGTGCACTCCCGGGCATTGGCGATTACACAGCGAGAGCTATCCGTGTCTTTGTTTTCAACGAGCCCGACATCCTCATCGAAACCAATATCCGCACAGCTTTCATTCATCATTTCTATTCTAGTATTTTGCAAAATACTGCAATAGCGGATGCCGATATTTTTGCTTTGGCGAGTCAGACGGGGGAGGGGCAGGATCCGAGAGAATGGCACTGGGCGCTCATGGATTATGGAGCGTATCTCAAGCGCTCCGGTGTGCGCACCAATCACCGAAGCGCACATTATGCGAAGCAATCGAAATTCGAGGGAAGTTTACGGCAGGTGCGGGGACAGGTTCTCCGCAATCTAATGAAAGGGGCGAAGGGGAAGAAAGGGGAGAAATGGGTAGAAGCGCTCGCTTCGCTCGTGCAAGATGGACTCGTCGTTGAGCAAAAAGGGTCCACCCGAGGCGGATCGGCCTTGGGCCGAAAGTGGCGCATTGCATAAAAGACAAGGCGGCAAGGTTGTTGCCACCTTGTTGTTTCCGCCCCGTTGGATTATCAGCCTTGCTGACAGAACCATTGTGGTACGGCTTGGAGCGCGTCGACGACGTTTCGTACGTTACCATAACAGATCACTGTCGGTAACATAGCGAAGGCCGCAAATAAGACAACCGCTGTGACGAGACCGATAATAAAGCCGAAACTCGACGGCTTTGGAATGAGCCAACAAAGAGTGAAGGCAAAGATCGCAGCAAGCATGACGTTTCCTTTCCCCTCTGCTTGAGGGCTGGTAGCAAGCTGTACCGCGAGTAAATAACGTCTGTGACCCAAAGTCAAACACTGACAATAACCGGAATTACTATCGGTCTTTTCATTGTGCGCTGGAGAAGGAAGCGGGAGACGGATTCCGCGAGGTCGTCGCGGGCGGCGTCGAGGTCGGCCGAGCGGGGGTTGCGCAGCGATGTCTCAACCGATTTGCGGATGATGAGGCGCGTCTGATCCATCAGCTCTTTGTTGTCTCGCAGATACACGAATCCGCGCGAGATGATGTCGGGCGATTTGTGCAACCGGCCGGTGCGCCTGTCGATAGTCGCGACGACGACACAAAAGCCTTCCTGTCCGAGCGCTTTCCTGTCGCGCATGAGCACGTCCGAAAGTTCGGTCACCGTGTGACCTTCGACGACGCGCATCTCCGAAGGAGCTTTCATCGGTAGCTTCACGATCTTTTCTCCTTTTTGTATCTCGATGACAGAGCCGTTGTCGGGGATAGCGATGTTTTTCGCATTCACTCCTTGCTCTATCGCAAGGTCGGCATGTACGCGAAGCATGTAATGGTAGCCGTGAACGGGGATGAAGAATTTCGGTTTGACCTGCCGGTGGATCCACGCGGCTTCCTCGCGGTTGCCGTGGCCGGAAGCGTGCACATCGGAAGCGTGATAGGTGATGATGTGCGCGCCCTGCCGCGAGAGATTGTCTTTCAGTTTTTGCACGGCGCGTTCGTTCCCCGGGATGACGGATGAGGAAAGGACAACGGTGTCGGTCGGCGTGAGCCGGATGTATTTGTGCGTTTTGTTGCCGATGCGGGCGAGCGAGGCGAATTCGTCACCCTGCGCGCCTGTCGCGAGGATAATTATCTTTTCGGGGGGAAAATGTCCGAGGTCCTCGACGTTGATGACGGTCTCGTCTTTGTACTTGATGAGTCCGATCTCCCGTGCGATCTCGATGTTCGTGCGCATGCTTCTTCCGTCGATGACGACTTTCTTGCCGTACTCTTCGGCGAAATGCATGACGCGGATGAGGCGCTCGAGGTGTGAGGCGAACATCGCGACGATGAGGCGCCCAGAACTCCCGCGGATTATCCCATCGAGCGTGCGATATACGATTGATTCCGGTATAGAGAAACCGGGCTGCCAGACATTCGTGGAGTCCATAAGGAGAAGGAGGACATTCCGCTTCTTGAAGATGGAAAATTCCTGATGTTCCTCCTCCGTCGGCTCGCCGTTCTCGTGATCGAGCTTGATGTCGCCGGTAAAGACGACGTCTCCCCACGGCGTCTCCAGTATGATGCCCATCGAATCCGGAACGGTGTGGGTCACAGAAAAGAACCGGACCGTCGCTTGCCCTAGCTTTATGGTTTCGTCGGCCTCGACTTCGCGGATATTGACCTGCGTCGACTGCGCAAATTCCTCTTGTCGCTTGCGGATCATCTTGCCGGTGAGGCGGCGTGTGTAGATCGTCGGGTTTCCGATGCGGTCGATGATGTAGGGAATGCCGCCGATATGGTCGAGGTGGCCGTGCGAGATGAGGAGGCCGCGGATCTTGTCGCGCCGCTCTTCGAGGTAGCTCGTATTAGGGAGGATGTAATCGACGCCCGGCGTTTCCTCCTCGCGGAACTGGAAGCCGCAGTCGAGGATGAAGATGTCCCCGCCATACTCCACAGCCGTCATGTTGCGGCCGATCTCCTCGACTCCTCCGAGCGGGATGATGCGGACGGTGTCTGTTCCCGGCTCCGGTATCATGCTGCGGGCCTCGCGCGGGGCGCTCGAGCGGTGTTCGACGCGGACGCGTCCGCCGCGCCCGCCACGCGGGCGCGGCGGATACGCGCGACCGCGACCACCTCGCCCGGAGCGTCCACGTGTTGGCATGGGCTCGCGGCGGAGATGCGGCTGTGACTGGGGGTTGTTATCTGATGGATGCATATAGTATTGAGTACTTGTTTTTATTCTGAAGTGCGGCTTGTAAAGAAGTTCCAGACGCGTTCGGTGTCCGTGTACCACTCGTGTACGTTGAGATACCGCTCTGATGGAGTTGTGAGAGCGCCGAGTTCGACGCCACCGAGAAGCGCGGGAACGACATAAATAAATTCGGGCGCATAGAGAAACACAGCGGGCGTATCGTTTGCGACAAGCTCTTGCAACTGCCCGTAGAGTTTCTCGCGCTCTCGCATGCTCGTCGTTTCGCGCGCGCGCGTCAAGAGCGTGTCGGCACGGCTATTCGCGTAGAGAGCGAGATTCAATCCGGGGTCGTTGCGCTGCGAGGAGT
Source organism: Candidatus Kaiserbacteria bacterium (assembly GCA_016186695.1). Lineage (GTDB taxonomy): Bacteria > Patescibacteriota > Minisyncoccia > Phycocordibacterales > UBA2100 > UBA10103. The sequence goes on from JACPLC010000001.1 coordinate 215,468, forward strand.
GCCAGAAGGCGAAGAGGTCGAGCGATCGCCCCACAACTTCTCCAAAAAGTACCGCCTCATAGTTTCGCGGTCGAAGCACCACCGAGTTTAGTTCCGAAAGTGAGTAGACTTGCACGTTTACTTTGATGCCGGCTGCCTCCCACATGCTCGCGAGCATCTCTGCTGTTGCCGAAAGCTCCGGTTCGTCTGCCGTCGCGAGCGTGAATTCGAGGATAGTTTTTTTCTTCATCCAAACGCCTGCTGTCTCATCGAATGTCCAGCCTCCCCGCGAAAGAATATTTCGCGCAGCTTCCGCGATTCCTTCCGATCTCGCGTCTTCTGCCTTGCCGTCAGCAAATGGGGCGGGCGTCGCAGGAGAAACGGTACCGAGTATTCCCGGCGGAATAGGTCCGTCGAGTGGAACGCCGTATCCTTTCAAAACCTCGTCAATAAGGCGTTCCTTGTCGACAGCAGCATCCAAGGCGGAGCGGACGGCAGGCTCCGCTAGCACCGTATTCTTGCTTTGGTTCAGGAAGACGCCAAATGTGCGCGGAAGTGCAGCGCGCGCCATAGAGGCACCATTTGTTTTGAGAGTTTCTACTGCGGAAGGCGAGACGCTTGCAATACTGTCGATCCGTCCGGCGTTAAATGCCGCGATGAGGTCATCTTCATTTGAAAAGAAAAGAAAGGTGATTGTGTTGAGGTACGGTCGCCCAAGCGCAAAGTTGTCAAATGAGGATAATTCGTAGCGCGTTGCCGAACCGGTCGAGCTCGTTTTGAGATCGTCGACGCGGTATGGTCCGCTTCCGATGGGTTTTGTGTTTAACGTATGGAACGGAAACTCTTCCGCGGACACATCACTCCACCGCGCTTTCGGCAAGATCCCGAGTGTTGCGTTTTCAAGGAAGGGAGCGTACGCGTGGGGCAGTGTGAATAAAACGGTCACCGGATTTGGCGCCGAGACCGAGACGCCCTCCCAGTCGGCGCGTCGCGCGCTCTTGATGTCAGGGTTTTGTGCCTGCTGTATCGTGAAGAGCACATCGGCCGAAGTGAGCGATGAACCGTCGTGGAATGTCAGTCCATCGCGTAGCGTGAAAGTGTAGACGGTACCATCCTCCGAAATGTCGTAGTGATCGGCAAGATCGGGAATAAGATTCCCCTCCGGAGTTGCGCGCATGAGACCGGAATAAACCAAAGCGGTAAGGTCTTTGTCCGGCCCGGAAAGCGAAAGCAAAGGATTCACGAATCGCGCGGGGCCGATGACACCTTCGGTGAGCGTTCCTCCATGCGAAGGAACTTGCACCGAAACTGCGCCGGTCAAACCCACGATGATGGTAAGCACACTTATGACGAGTAGTCCCGCGAGTATTGAGACGAGAAGATGTTCGCCAGGCGAAAGTGCGCGGCGCACATGCTCGTATCGCGAAAGATGTGGCACATGGCGGTGCTTGAATAACTTGGTTTTAAGGTTCTCGGTATCTCTCCGAGAGGAGTCGAAATCGGAAATCATGGCGCGTTACACGCGCAGCGCAAACCCAGAAGGTGCGCAACGTTAGCTTATTAGTAAATTGAGTACTGCCGACAAAACGAAGAGTATCGCAAGGCCAATCGTAGCATAGAAGAGGGTCTTTTCCAAACCACGGCGGGTGTGGAAACCGGAGCTGAAATTGTCGGCTCCGAAGGCGCCGCCTAGGGATGCTCCCGTGCGCTGCAGGACGACCGCGCCGATTAATAGAATCGAAAGCACGATTTGCACGTACGGCAACACCGAAAGGAGAAAACCCATCCACGCCATCCTATCATAGGTCCTTACAATAAGCAACCTTGACCTGAACGTATGTCTTCACGTATATTGTCGTCACCAGTTAGCAACTTTCACGTCACGATATGAAAAAAGAGTCCAAAAAAACAAACACCCGTGTTACACCAATCGGCGACCGAGTTTTGGTAAAGCCGTTTGAAGCGGACGATGAGAAGTCTCCTGCAGGTATCATTATTCCCGACACGGCGCAGAAGGAAAAGCCGGAGCGGGGGAAGGTGGTCGCGGTAGGGGAGGGAAAGCGGGGCGACGACAACGAACTCATTCCCGTATCGGTGAAGGTTGGCGATACCGTTATCTTTTCGAAGTACGGCTACGATGAGGTAAAGATTGGCGATGAGGACTACTACATTATCTCGGAGTCCAACATTCTCGCCATCATTAAATGAATCTTCTAACCACTATCCACTAAACACTACTCACTTCTCTTATGGCCGGAAAAAAAGTCATATTCGATCAGGAAGTTCGCACTTCCCTCAAGCGCGGCGTCGATATCGTCGCGGGTGCGGTGAAAGTCACGCTCGGTCCCAAGGGCCGCAATGTCGCCCTGGGGAAATCATGGGGCGGTCCTACCATCACCAACGACGGCGTTTCTATCGCCAAGGAAATATCGCTTGAAGACAAATTCGAGGACATGGGCGCGAGCATTGTAAAAGAGGTGGCGACGAAAACGAATGACAAGGCCGGCGATGGCACCACGACCGCGGTTGTGCTTACGCAAGCGATCGTGCACGAGGGCCTGAAGCGCACGGCACTTGGTGCAAACGCGATGCTCGTGCGCCGCGGCATCGAGGCGGCGGCAAAAGACGCTGTTGAAGAACTTAAGAAAATGGCAAAGCCTATCAAGGGCAAGAGCGACATACGGCAGGTTGCCATGATCGCAGCAGAATCCGAAGAGCTTGGCAAAACCATTGCGGAGGTTGTCGAGAAGGTCGGCAAGGACGGTGTTGTCACCGTAGAGGAAGGCCAGACCACCGCCATCGACTACGAATATGTGGAAGGCATGGAGTTCGACAAGGGCTACGTTTCCGCATACATGATAACGAATCCGGAGCGCATGGAGGCTGCGATCAAGGATGCGCCGATACTCATCACTGACAAGAAGATCTCCGGTATCAAAGAGATACTTCCGCTGTTGGAAAAAATTGCACAATCGGGCGACAGAGATCTCGTCATCATCGCCGACGACGTCGAGGGCGAAGCGCTCGCGACCTTCATCGTCAACAAACTGAAAGGCGCCTTCAACGTTCTTGCGGTGAAAGCGCCGGGTTATGGCGATCGTAAGAAAGAAATGCTGCAGGATGTCGCGATCACCGTCGGCGGGGAGGTCGTCTCCGAAGATCTCGGAACAAAGCTTGAGAATGCCGAGCTCTCCACGCTCGGGCATGCGAATCGCGTCGTTGCCACCAAGGACTCGACGGTCATCGTTGGTGGGAAGGGGAAGAAAGCCGACATCGAAGCACGCGTCATGTCTTTGCGAAAGCAGCTTGAAAACACCGACTCGAAATTCGATCGCGAGAAATTGGAAGAGCGAATCGCAAAACTTTCCGGCGGTGTGGCGGTCATCCGCGTCGGTGCTCCGACGGAAACAGAAATGAAATATCTCAAAGACAAGATAGAAGACGCGGTGAACGCGACGAAGGCAGCGATTGCCGAGGGCATCGTTCCCGGCGGAGGAGCAGCGCTTGCGAAAGTCGCCGAGAAACTTTCAAAAAAGATAAATCCCAAGGAGCACGACGAATACACGATTGGCTACCGGATCCTTCTCACCGCGCTTTCCGCTCCGCTCTTGCAGATCGCGGAAAACGCCGGTCGGCAGGATTCCGCGGTCGTTTTGCAGGAAGTCGTGAAGAAAGGAGGCAGCTTCGGCTTCAATGCGCTCGCCGAATCCGATGAGGAGTCAATCGTCGATATGTACGAAGCGGGCATTATCGATCCGGTGAAAGTGGCGAGAAGTGGTGTCGAAAACGCCGCCTCCGCCGCTGCCGTACTTCTCACCACAGAAGCAGCCGTCGCCGAAATCCCCGAGAAAAAGAGTATGCCCGCAGGAGGCGGAATGCCGGGAGGAATGGGTGACATGGAGTAAGGCGCGCGACGCGGCCTTACGTAGTGCGACTAGGCGATTTCACCTGTATGCACTGCCGCGAAAATCGATGACATCAACGAAGATCGTGCGAGCCTGTGTGTCTATGGAAAAAATTATACGCACCTTGCGGATTCGAATACGGTAGAATCCTTCCCAGGCACCTGTCAGCCGCTTGATGTTTACCGCAACGTTTTCACCCGATAGTTTTCGAACGGCTTTTCTCACAGACCCGAGCACATAATCGTCTTGTAAATGATGATTGGCGAGAAATTTGCTCGCCCTTCTTGAAAGTGATATCTGCCAATCCACGGTCTAGAATCGAGTGCGGATCGATCGCTCGGCGCGGTGTGAGGGCTTCTTATAGAGTTTTTCGATTTCCCGTTGCTCCTTTTTTGACACGAGCGGCAGGAGCATGCCTCGAATCCGAGCCATCTCTGCCTCGAGCGCTTCGTGCACGCTTTTATGTGCCAGCCGTCGTATTTCGTTTTTCAGTGTCGTAGTAGTCATAATAGTTGCAGTATAGCGTATTTAGATTGTTGTGTCATCTGAATTTCTCTAAACTGAAATACTCGTTCTCTTTGGAAAACATACATAATCTGTATCTCGCCATGGCATCTCGGCCGAGTCATGGCGACATGGGGCCCCCCTGCCTACTGGCAGGCAGGCGTTAAAGATGCGCGATGCGCTATCTCATGGGGTTATCCCCTCGGAGTTTAGCCAAAATGTGTCGAAGTCACGCTACTATATTGACGTATGCCCGGTAGTGTAATGTGCCTTAGGCTTATACAAACCACGAAAACAAACCACGAACGTATCCAAAGTGCAATAAGTGAGACTTGGTCGCTCACGCCGCGGCAGCCATGCATGCAGGCCTGCCGCAAAGGCACATTCTACTAACCGGGTATGCCCTCCTCTCGTGTTGCGGCAGGAGTTTTCCTGTTAGCTCCTCTTTTTTTGGCAGCGGTGCTCGTGCCGCTCCTTGCAGATGCTGCAGGCGATGTGTGTGATACGGCAAGCGAAGCGGCAAAGGGGAAGGTGACTAACGACTGCATCGCATGCATTACGGTCGTCGAGAACGGCCAACAAGTAAAGAAAGAAGTCGGTGCGATATGCAAAGTAACAGGCGGCGGTGATAAAACTGCCGCGAATTGTGTGCCCGGCACCAGCCCCACAAATCCTCCTCCCGGTACATGCAAGACGAAATATTGCGTCGGCACAAAATGTTTCGACGCAAATCTGACGACAAAGCCGACGGAAGGAAGCTGGATTCCGCAGAACACCTCGGACCTCTCGAAGCTCCACAACGACCTTTCGTGGGGAGGCGTGTCGGTGTCGCCGATTTCCTCTGATCAGAGTCCCATACCGGACAAGTCTTTCTTCGATTCCGCTCAATATTCTGGGTCGGATTTCCAAGGAGCAGACCCATTCAGTCAACCAGACGCGACATCGAAGTATTTGCAAGATCTACAAGATCAAGTGGATCGGGCGCAGGCGAACACGCCGAATCCTTCACTCAATCAACCCGCGGAGCCGACAAATTATATTCAGGAAGCTCTCAGGCGACTGGGTGTCTCGTTTCCGGGCTTGGATGAGCAAGCTGCACAGCTCGAAGCGGTGAGCGATAAGAGTCAGCTGGAGCAGATGGCCAAGCAGCAGCCGGTTCCTACGCAGAGTACAGGCTTCACTGCATCGGAGATTGACACCAAGCCTCCTGCCGAGCCGGCATGGTTTGATTCTGCCCGCAGATGGATTGCTCAGCAATTGGGAATCGGGGCTGAGGCTGCAGTACCTAGATTGGTGCCAGACGGGAAAGGGGGTTACCGTCTAGCCCCCGGAACTAACTTTTCAGAAGCGGATAAAAATCCTCCCCGCTCTAGTGCGAATCAAATCCAAGGATTGGACGGCCCCGCCGTTTACAAGTCTACACATTATAAGAACCCCTCGGGTCTCACTGGTTCGGGAGCGAAATTTGATGATATTACAATAGCTTGCAATGCGTGTCCCATGGGAACGTCGGGCCAACTTGATTTTCTTGATAAAAGTGGAAATGTCGTCTACAGCAAACAAATGGTTGTGAAAGAGTGGGGTGACCTTCAGCCAGGAGTCGGAATTGATATTAATACACAAACTGTCCGCGATGCTCAAGCGAAAACGGGCATTCCTTTTTTGCAGGAAGGTGTCACAGGAACTACACACAGCGGAGGAGTGCGGTTCACACCCGAGGCCGTTTTTCAAGGACGAATTCCCGGTGATGGGTGGTATGCGGATCGTGCAGCCGTTCAAGTTGCAGAGCAGTACGCGAATGCGCGGAATGCGGGCTATTCTCCCGCTGAAGCCATATCGCAATTGACCAGTGGACAGGTCACCTACAAGTCGGCGTATGTTTTTGGCAGTGAAGTCCCTTCGCCATTTACGCTCGCGTCTGCAGCACCGGCGCCAAGCGACAGCTATGCGCCATCGTGGATCGCTTCGACGCCTGGCTTTATTGCTGCGAACACGGCCGGCTCACCAGATGTATCTCCGTTCTCTGCAACGTATGACATCACATCGTACGGTCCAGCCGCACCGCCTGCCAGCGAAAGTTATCTGCCATCGTGGATAGCGTCGATACCGGGGTTTGATAGCGGCGTCCCTTCTTACGTCACTCCTTTTTCGCCTAGTGCAGACATCGCCGAGTACGAACTATCGCCCGAATATTTCGGTCCGAGTGGAGCAGAAAACATTAGCGTAGTGTTGCCTGATCAATTTCCTGACAGTTTGATGCACGGCGACACTGCTGAAGCGATGCGTCTGATCGAGGAAGGAGCTTTAGGAAAGTTGCCCGAGCCACAGATTGTTGCTCAATTGTCGGGTGGAACCACGCGGGGCATCGGCCTTTTGAGGTCAGATGCTTCAGGACTTCCTGCGAATTTCGATTCGTCCGCCTTTGATTCCGGAGTTTCTCTTACCCAGGAGGAAGTTCAGACGGCACTGGACACAGCTGAAGCCACGCGGCTTGCCGAGAGCGACGCGCTCGCTTCAGGGTTTCCAGGTCTTACTCCCCTTACTCCGCAGGAGATTTCGGATGCTTACGAACGGTATGGCAAAGAACAGGCGCGACTTGCTCTCGAAGGCTACAAGGCTCAAGACCTAGCACTCGATACTGGAAGCGGGATAAGCTATCCGATAGATTGGGACAAACTCGCGTTCACCGACAGTGGATTCGACAAGCCGCAGGATTTTGCAGGCATAACGGCAGATGAATCCCAGCGTACGACCCGCGATCTCGCAAATTTCACTATTGATGAGTCACAACGAACAGCTCCGTCAACACCATATGATGTCGCCGGAGTGAATGCCGATGAGTTTCAACGAACGTCGCAGGATCTCGCGGCTATCACAGAAGACGAGTCTCAGCGAACAGCGCGGCAGGAACCAGACCTGCGAGGGATTACGGAGGATGAATCTCAACGAACTGCTCCCCAAGAATCAAAGGTTGCCGATTTAACTAAGTGCGCAAGCGAGTCGTGTGTCGGGGGAGAGATAATAGGAGACGAAAGAAGTGTTCCTCTGACAGATGAGCAGTTAGCCGCGAAGGTCGCGGCAGAGGAGGAACGAATTTTTAATGAAGAGCAAGCGCGACTCGCGCAGATCGTCGAGAAGGCACAAAAGGCAGGGGACGACGTTAAGGCGGCGGCGGAGAAAGTAAAAGCTGCAGGCAAAGATTTTCTTGCCGGAGGAAGCCCCCAAGGTTTAATTGATGCTGGAAATGAGCTTAAAGCGAAAGTGGCAGAATATGAGAAGGCGTACAAGGAACTGAAATCCTCGGGAGTACTCTCAAGCAGCGAACTAAAAAAAATTGATGCTGATCGAGCGTTAGTTCAGAACGACCTCAATGAAATCTCTACGTGGAAAGGGCGTCTTGAAACGGCTGTCAACGTAGCGAGTAAAGTATCAATTGCGGGGGACAGATTCGGCTCGACATTTGGAAATCCCGAGTTGGGTCGCCAAGCCTACGAGCAGGCGGTGGAGACTGTCAGACAAAACCTCAGGAAACCCGAAAATCAGGCGCAGATCAATTCTGCAACTGAAAGAATCATGGGACCCGTAGGTCGATTGGCGGCGATTCCTTCGTACGAACCTAAGTCCTACGTCCCTCCGCCCTCGTCGGAACTTCAATTGGCTGCAAACCCCGGTGGCCCGACATTCGTGTTTACGGATCCGTACGAATCGACTTCCGACAGTCCACCACTCGACTTTTCTTCCGGAGCGGTTGCCCAAGAGACGCCTATTCCGCCGCTAAGTCTTGATTATGACGATTACGGATTGGCCGAAATCCGACAATACCAGGCCGAGCAAGCGGCATCCCAGTACGATTCCTATGGCGACGAGGCAATTCGACAGTACTACGCCGAACAAATCAGAGAAAATCAGGAGGCCTACGTAGCATTCAGCAAAGTAGAGTTTCCCAAGACTTGGCCGTATCCGATAAGCGAGATGCCCGACTACTTTGCGGAAAGTGGCCGCCCCACACCAGCGTTGTCCTTGCTCGACCAGTATGCAGAGGGTGGCGCGCCGGACTTGGCGCAGATCGCGCGCGACGCAGGGCTGGCACAGGAAGACTTGAGAGACTCAAGCTCTGGCCTGCTTTACCCTCCGGCTGAGAGTTCGGAAGAAAGAAAATGGCCGGTTCTCGTGTACACCGATCCAGACGCTGAATATAACGTAGCCGCGCAGAAAGCTGGGGAAGAACGTGCGATAGCTCTGGCGGACGCAGAAGAGAAATCCGCGTTCGATAGGTGGTACGAGAACCTTGTCTTGGATGGCAAATATGATCCGAGTCCATACGAAGTGCCGGCGGGAGCAGTCTCGCTTCCGGAGGAGATTTGGGATCGAGTAGCCCTCAATCGACCTTCGTCAGATCATGAGTCGGATGAACCATATCGACCCTCTTCCGAACCTGGGCGGGATGCGCCGAGCCCAGAATTTCTTAGGCAACAGGAACAAATTGCACTCGGCCTCAACCCATCTGAAGGATTCCAAAGGGGAGGTCTCGAGCCTGGCATTACTCCTACCAAAGTTGTGCCTGAATTAGTATCGCGGCAAGTTCCAGAAAACATAGAATCGACGCAAGCCGATGGAACGCCAAAATCCCCTCTGTCGTTGGCTGCAGCGCAACCCTCGACAGCACCAACCAGATCTGCCGACGCGAAGCCTGTGGAGGCGCGCGCTCCGCTGCCGATCGAGGTCCCTACCGTTGGCGATGCGAAGACTCCATATGACTTGTGGGGGAAAGATCTGCCCTCCAAGGAAATTAGAAGCAAGTTGTACAACCAGCTTGCGGAGGAGGGATTTGTCAACGTCGAGCGCTACACAGGAACGGGCGACCAGAACCGCGCTTTAATAGACGGCCTGAAAGAAAGACAGCAAGCGACTGCCGTTCCGAATCCCTATGCGCGCGCTCAGAAAGTCTATTCGGAAGGAGATTCGATCGTTGACTTCTTGAGCGCAGGCAACATGAAGAGTGATTTTGGGAGCCGAAGATCGTTGTTCGACAGCGTGGTTGGCTACGGTACGTATACCGGCACGGCGTCACAAAACCAAGCGCTTCTTGAACTCTTACGCAAGAGAGGAGATCAGTAAAATCGCTGCGAGTGGGCCGAGGGGTGCTATACCCCGTGAGGTGACGCGGGCTATCTCATGGGTTATACTGGCTGTCTATGACGACGACAGGGTGGATTATTTTTGGGATCGTGGCGGTGGGTGTGCTCTGGGTCATCTGGGCATACAATCGTTTCGTACAGCTTACCAATCGCTCGGAGGAGGCATGGTCTGACATCGACGTGCAGCTGAAGCGCCGCTACGACCTCATTCCAAATATCGTCGAGACGGTGAAAGGCTACATGCAGCACGAGGCGGGAACGCTCCAGAAGGTGACTGATGCCCGCACAAAGGCAATGGGTGCGCAGAGTGTCGGCGAGCACGCAGCCGCCGAGAACATGCTCACGGGTGCGCTGAAGACCCTGTTTGCGGTCGCAGAAAATTATCCCAACCTGAAGGCGAACGAGAACTTCGTAGAGCTCCAGCGAGAGCTTTCGGATACCGAGAACAAAATTCAGGCGGCACGTCGCTTCTACAACAGCGTCGTGATTGATCTGCAAAACGCACTCGAACAATTTCCCACGAATCTCATCGGCAATACGTTTGGCTTCAAGACGCGCGAATTCTTCCAGCTCGAGGCAGGGGAGGAGGCTGCGCGCCAGCCGGTCAAGGTTAGTTTCTAGTAAGTCTCTTCGGGAGCGGGGGTGGATCAGCGTAGAACGTGTGTTTGCCAACCTCGCCCACGCGGACCAATGAGCGGAACATTGCTTTCGTCTTTTCACTCATGTGCGGATGAGGAGTCATCGCAAACTCATCCCAATCGGTGCGCTTATAGTAGTACGTACGTATCGGGATGCCAGTCAGCTTCGAAAATTCTTGCACTACGTACGCAGGATCTTTTCCCTTAATGCGGCGGGCAAATATTGCCTTGAGTTCCGCGAGATCGTGCAACTCTTTTTGTGTGAGCGGAGGTGGCTCCTTAGTCCAAGAGAACTGATTCTTTGCAAACACCACTGCCGGAATTGTTGAACCGAATCGCTTCGAGAGAAGGCGCGCGAGCGTTACTTGGGCAACCGCGAGCTGCCCTTTGGGCGATTCGCTGCGAGCCTCATAAAAAACATTCTCAGCGAGTACGTCGGTATCGAGAAAGGAGAGGTTTTCAGATTGCGCCTGCGGGGCCGATAGCGATCTGATGCTGATAGATTGTGCCGCTCCCTCACTTGGGGCGGCGCTCAGCGCTGCCGCTGTAAGCGCGATGCGCGCTCCTTTTTTCATGTCTTCTGCTGTCGGCGGTTTTCCGGATGAGGTCTCGTCAGTGACGAATGCCTTGGCAAGGTCTTTGAGATTCTTCGGACGCTCCGGCTCCATTCTCATTTCCACTCGTCCAGTATACCGCGTTGCTTCATGCTGGATTCCGATACTCCTTTCCAGTATCATTGCTTGCCTATGGCTTCTCTCTACACGGAACAAGGAAAAAACATCCGCCGCACGTGGCTTTTGATGACAGTTTTTCTCGTCATGATCATTGCGATCGGCTACTTCATCGGCTGGTATCTGAATGACCCCTCGATTCTCTACATCGCTATCGTCTTCTCGCTCTTTATGAATGTCACCGCCTACTGGTTCTCCGACAAGGTAGCGCTTGCCGCGACGGGCGCGAAGGAAGCCGACGAGCGGCAATATCGCGAGCTGCATCGCGTTCTCGAAAACCTTGCGATTACCGCGGGCCTCCCGAAGCCGCGACTCTACGTGATAGACGATCCTGCACCAAATGCATTTGCTGCCGGAAGAAATCCGAAGCACGCGGTTGTTGCGGTGACCACCGGCCTTCTTTCGCAGCTCGAACGTTCGGAATTGGAAGGGGTCATCGCGCATGAACTCTCACACGTCGGGAATCGCGACATCTTGGTAATGACGGTCGCGGTTGTGCTTGCGGGATTCATCGCGATCATCGCTGACATCTTTCTGCGGGTGAGCTTCTTCGGGGGCAATAATCGCGAGGGGAGAAATCCGATTCTTGCAATAGCGGGAATTGTTGCCATCATTCTTGCGCCGTTTGCTGCACAGCTCATCCAGCTTGCAGTCTCACGCAAACGTGAGTTTTTGGCGGATGCTTCCGGCGCGCTCCTCACACGCTATCCCGACGCACTCGCTTCTGCGCTTCAGAAGATAAGTTCGTACCAAGCGCCGATGCGCCGTGCGAACCATGCGACCGCGCACCTCTTCATCTCAAACCCCTTTGGTGCACACGAAGCAGGAAAATTCATCGCAAGAATTTTCTCGACTCACCCGCCGGTAGAGGAACGCATCGCCGCGCTCACGCAGATGCGAGTCTAGTTTTTTTGGAACCGATGTCTATGCGATATGTTCAATATGGCGATATATCGCCATGTCGAGTTAGCTAGGCTTCCGCCCTGTGCGCAACATATCGAGTCGTTTCTGATGTCTCGGGCCAGCTCTCGATGGAAGTCCTGCGGAGAGGAAGAGTTCAAGATAGTCCAGAAGAGAAAGATTCCTATTAAAGATACGGCAAAGAGGATCAAAGTGACCCGCGAGGAGTCTTCTATGAAGTCTTCGTACTGTTGACCGACTCACGTTTAGTGTTTGCTCGATGCGGTAGTACGACTCGTCCTTGTCCAGCATCAAGATAACTGCTAGCCGCTTTGCGAGCATGATGCGCTCGGTTGACGTCAGGATTGAATATATTCGAGCCTTTCCACGAGTGGCGCTTGTGGAGAAGAGTGATCGCATGAAAGCTTCGACTATTTTTCGCTCAACACTCTGCGGAATCTTATATTTGGAAACATGGGTCATATGACGATATATCGCCATAGTACCATACATTCATTGAGCAAAGGGGTGAATCTCTATATACTCTTTATGTACGGAGGGTTCGCATAGTGGTCTAGTGCGCCGCTTTGGAGAAGCGGTGTGCCGCAAGGCACCGAGAGTTCGAATCTCTCACCCTCCGCCCCGATATGGAAGAACAGATTCAAAATCTAGAAAAAGAAATTGCTGCGCTCAAGGAGCGCAATCGGCGCGTGGAGGGAGACAAGGCGTGGGAGACGAGCTACTTCAGGGTGAGCGTGGTAGCTATCATTGTCTACATCGTTGTTGCAATTTTCCTGTATGTCATTGGTGTGCAAAACTTTCTCCTTGCCGCACTCGTGCCACCGGTCGGTTATTTTCTCTCAACGCGTTCGCTGCCGGCGATCAAGCGCTGGTGGATAAAAACTTTTTTGCAGTAGTTTCCGTCATCAGTTGACGCCCATTTTTCTCTTTTTGAGGACAAAGACAATGCTGTCATCGACGGTTCCGAGCGGAAGATCAGTCTTCCATTTGAGGGGTTCTTTCGCGCCGGCTGGCGTATAGGTAATCGTTCCAGTCTCGTCGTTCATCGTTCCGCCGTTTTCCGTTGCTTCTTTGAGAAGCGCTTTATAATTGTCGAGCACCTGCTGCGTTTTTTCGCCCGTCGGTTTGTTTGCCGCATTGAGCGCATCGATTGCCTCCCGATAGGTAACCATCGTGCCGCCAGGAGGTAGCTTCTCCGAGGCGGCTTTGAACTCCGCATCCGTCTTTACTGCGTGTTCCCAGTAATCCTCACGCCGGCTTTTTTCGACCTGCGCTGCGGGCGCGCCTTTCTGGAGCGTGCCTATCGCTCTGAAATCGCCCGAATTTTCAAGGATCTCTTTGGCCATCGGGCCCCGGCAAAGCAGAAGGCCCCCCGCTGCGATGTTTCTGCAGAATTTCCATGTTGCTTCCGCACTCTCGTCGTAGAAAGCGAACATGACGTCTACACGATCGTCCATGAGGTGCGTCTCCGGATCACACTTCTTGGTCGGCACGCCGAGTTTCTCCATTGCGTCGGCTTCCGCTTGTGTCTCGACGAGTCCGAAGATATCCGCGTTCTTGAAGACGAACTGCGCCTCCACGTGTCGCCCCGGATTCACCACAGCCATCCTTGGTTGCTCCCCGAATTGCGCGAGCTCGCGCTTGTATTGGACACGAAAATCGTCGAGCAGTTTTACATTGCTCTTGAATATATTGAGATGCGGACCGCTGCCGAGTTTGCGAACTGTATCGGGAATAGTTCCAAACTGTTTTTCGAATTCCTGTGTATCTTTATCTAAGTTGTCATTTACGGCATCACGCTCGAATTTCTTGTTGTCGTTCGCGATTTTGAACTGCGGCTCCGATGCAATGTGAATTTTTTGTTTCCGAAGCGGATCTGCCATGCATAAATTATAGCAGAGAGAAATTTGCATGTGCACAAGGCCCGCTGGACGGGTCTAATCACTCAGATACCATGTATACATGATCGAAGTCGAATTCCTGCCCATTTTTTTCGCGGGCGTTGTTTCAGTTGTCATCGGATTCATTTGGTATCATCCGAAAGTATTCGGTTCCGCGTGGGTACGACTCACGAATCTTTCACCGGAGGCGGTTGAGAAAGGAAAGAAGCGGATGCCACTGATGGCATTCATCGGATTGTTCGCGAGCATGTTTGTGGCGTACGTGATGAATTACTTCGGCATCGCATGGGGTGTTTATGATGTGATAGGTGCGATCGAGCTCGGCTTTTGGTGTTGGATCGGATTTGTCGCGCCAACGATGCTCGGAATAGTTCTCTGGGAGCAGAAAGCATTCAAGCTCTACCTCATCAATTCGCTCTATTGGCTGGTCTCATTCGTCATAATGGCGATCATCCTCGTATTTTGATTTAATAGCGGGATGAAACGAACCATAACGATCGCGCTCATCCTCGCCGCGTGCGCGTTCCTCATTTCGCTCATATACGTTGAGCTCCCATTCTCTTCTCCGAGCGGCGACTCCGTCGCGAACGAACAGCTGCTGTCAGCTTCATCGACCATCCAGATAAAGGATCGTACCATCAGGGTCGAGATCGCAGATACTTCCGGCGAGCGGGAGAGGGGACTAAGTGGGAAAGAGGGACTCGCGGAAGATGAAGGGATGCTTTTTGTTTTTGAAGAAGACGGTCGCCCCGCGTTTTGGATGAAGGACATGCTCTTTGCTATTGACATCCTATGGATTTCCTCCGATGGTGCAATAGTCCATATCGAAGAAAATGTCGCGCCGGAAACATATCCGACTGCGTTTGCTCCGAGAAACGAGGCGAGATACGTAGTAGAGCTTCCCGCAGGGTACGTAGCAAAGTATACTGTGCGACCCGGCGACATTGTGCGACTCTAGGATCCGGCAGGCAGGGTTTTCCACAGCTCGCTGAATAGAAATCTTTGAAAAGGCGGGGGTACAATGGACGTCCGTTAAAAACTAATGTCAATGCGCATGACAAAAACGATCAGAGAGCGAGTAGCGAGACCGGGAGCTCAAACAGCACGCGTGAGTATCGTTGGAGATAGTGCCGCCATGCGCGTATACAAAAAATACCTGCCTCAAATCCAGAAGCGCGATGGCAGGATCGTACCATTCGAGCTTTCAAAGATCGTGAGTGCCATCGAAAAAGCGATGAAAGCCTCGAACGAAGGCTCGGGAGATGAGGCGATGGTGTTTGCACACAAAGTTGCGAGCGAAATGATGCGCATTGCGAAGACCTACAAGAACTTTTTGCCCACTGTCGAAGGTTGTCAGGACGAAGTCGAGCGTCAGTTGATGCTGAGCGACTACGTTGCAACCTCGAAATCGTACATTTTGTATCGTGCGGAGCGAAGCAAGATCCGCAAAGAGCAGGGCGAGGTACCCGAGCATGTACGAAAGCTTTCTGAGGAGAGCAAAAAGTATTTCAAAAACAATCCGCTCGGCGAATTTGTATATCTCCGCACCTACGCGCGCTGGATCGAGAGCGAGCAGCGTCGCGAGACGTGGATCGAGACCGTCGATCGCTATGTAAATTTCATGCGTGAAAATCTCGGCGACAAACTTAACGTACGGGAGTACGGGCAGGTGCGCGAAGCGATCCTCAAGCAGGAGGTGATGCCCTCGATGCGCGCGATGCAGTTTTCGGGAGATCCCGCGCGCAAGTGCAACACGTGTTTCTACAACTGCTCGTTCATCGCACCGCGCAAGCTCGAAGATTTTGCGGAGATCATGTACCTCTCGATGCAAGGGTGCGGTGTCGGCTACGCTGTCGAAAGTTACAACATCCAGCAGCTCCCGCAGATAGAAAAACAGACCGGAGAAAAATTGCCGATGCATGTCGTCGCAGACACGAAAGAAGGTTGGTGCGATGCCTTGACTCTCGGTCTCAAGAACTGGTACAGCGGTAAGGACATCGAATTTGATTTTTCGCTCATTCGTCCCGCAGGCGCGCGCTTGAAGACAATGGGAGGGAAAGCATCGGGGCCGGAGCCGCTCCGCTCGCTGCTTTCGTTTGCACGCGAGCGGATATTGAAGCGACAGGGAAGACGCCTCCGCAACATCGATGCGCACGATATCATCTGCAAGGTAGGTGAGTGCGTGGTTGCGGGTGGCGTGCGCCGCACCGCAATGATTAGTCTCTCGGACTTGGACGATGTCGAGATCCGCGATGCCAAAAAAGGCCAGTTTTTCCTCACCGATCCGTACCGAAGCGTTGCCAATAACTCCGCAGTCTATGAGACAAAGCCCACGAATGCCGAATTGATGGACGAGTGGGTCGCACTTATGAAGAGCGGTACCGGAGAGCGTGGTATTTTCAACCGCGGAAGCCTTCCCTCTACGCTACCGAAGCGTCGTCTCGAATATCTTCGCAAAAAGTACGGTAAGAAGAACGGATTCATCGGCCAGCTTGGCACGAATCCCTGCGCGGAGATCATTCTGCAGTCACACGAGTTTTGCAACCTATCGGAAGTTATCGCGCGGCCGCACGACACTGAAGCGACGCTTTTGAGAAAGACGAAGCTCGCGACACTTCTCGGTACCTATCAATCAACACTTACCAACTTCCGCTATATTTCGGAAGACTGGAAGAAGAATTGCGAAGCAGAACGGCTTCTCGGTGTTTCCATCACCGGCCAGTGGGACTCGGGGGCTGTGAGAAATCCTGCCACCTTGCGGAAGATGCGGCAGACCTCGATCAAAACGAACCAGACGTATGCGAAGCGCTTCGGCATTAATCCTTCGCACTCGATCACCTGCGTGAAGCCTTCGGGAACCGTCTCGCAGACATTTGATTGCGCTTCGGGCATTCATCCGCGTCACTCGCAATACTATATCCGCCGCATCAGAATTTCCGCGACCGACTCACTCTACAAGATGATGCGTGATCAGGGCGTGCCGCATCACCCGGAAGTGGGGCAGGTAGCGGGCGAAGCGAACACGTACGTCTTGGAATTTCCGGTGAAAGCACCGACAGGCTCTGTGTTTAAAGATGATCTCTCCGCGATCGAACAGCTTGAATATTGGAAAACAGTGAAGCTGAATTTCACGGAGCACAACCCTTCGGCAACGATTTCTGTAGGTGATGAGGAGTGGGTGCAGGTTGTCGCGTGGCTGTATGAAAACTGGGAGATCATCGGAGGGCTTTCGTTCCTCCCGAGAACAAACCACGTGTATCGTCTCTCGCCTTATGAAGCGATAGACAAAAAAAACGTATGAGCAACGGGTCGCGCGTTTCCCCCAGATCGATTTCTCGAAACTCATCATCTACGAGCGCACCGACGAGACGGAGCAGGCGAAAGAGTTGGCCTGCGCGGGCGGGACGTGCGAAATAGTCTAGAACAGTAAGTAGAAAGTAGTTAGTAGTCAGTAGAAAAAGAAAGCGCCCGACGAACCGAAGCTCGCCGGGAGCTTTCTTGATTCGTCGGGTTGTTCCTACCGTTTGTTGACCCTCACCTTCAAGTGTCTGGTCTCGGTGTTCCAATCCGTAATCGTGAATTTACGCCGAGCTTCCTCAGGGCTGTTGATAATCATAAACACGCCGGTCGATGCCACCGCAGCTTGGGCAATCAGTCCAAAAAGCGGTTCATCGGCGGGATCGAATGTCAGAGTTCCGCCTTCCTCGATCTCAATCGTGATCTTCTTCTGGGGCTCTGGGATTAATCCGCCGACATCAATGCCGAACGGGTTTGCTTTTTTGGGCCACCACATTGCGCTTCCCTTTCTTCTTCGATGAACGCCGTCGGAACTATACGTTCTATAGACCACTTGTCAATTGGAGTGTATATTACACGTCTGCGTTAGGCAGTCGCTGTGTGCCGCAAGGCGCATAGAGGAAAGTCCGGACACAGGCTCCTCAAAGGAGCAGCAGGGTAGCGGGTAACGCCCGTCCGCCGCGAGGCGAGAGATGCGAACAGTGACGCCAAGGCTGAAAGGCCAAGGGCTCCTCCGGGAGTAATCACATCGAAAGGTGTGGGTGCAACGGCAAAACTCTTACTTCTGTGCAAGGCCGTGTCCAGCCGCAATTTTCAATTGAAATTGCTGCTGGAAGAGCCGCTTGACCCTGAGAGTAATCGAAGGGCTAGATAGATGATTGTCCTCGACAGAATCCGGCTTAATTACGCAGACAAAATCCCCCGCAAGGGGGATTTTGTATATGCTATACTCTTTCTCGATGCAGTATTTTGCCCGCGCAGAATCAGTGGTTCGGTGGTCAGTCTTTCTTCTCTTCCTGCTCGCTCCATTTTTCTTCATCCCCGTTCCGTGGGTGAGCGTCGTGCAGGCAAAAATGCTTTTGTCGGTCGTTGTTATCACCGTCTGTTTTCTTGCATGGATCGCGATGTCTCTCAAAGATTCTGAGATCCGGATCCCGCGAAGCTGGCTCCTCATCGCAGCGCTTTCTATTCCGCTTGCGTATCTCATCTCCGCACTTGTGTCAGGGCCTTCGTGGAGTTCGCTCATTGGTGAGGGTGGAGGGCAGGATACGGTCGTCGGGTTTGTCATTTGGTACGTGGCGCTCTTTCTTTCGGCAGTCATTCTCGGCGCACAGGCGAATAGACCGGCTCTTGCGGTTCGACTCCTCATGTTGAGCACCGCTGTCATCATCGTGGTTCAAGCAATGCGCCTTCTTCTTCCCGCGTTTACGTTTGGTGGGGTGCTATCTCTCCCCGCGACCTCTGTCGTGGGGAGTTGGCACGATCTCGGCATTTATCTTTCTCTCGCGCTTTTCCTTTCGCTTGCCCTCCTTTCCACCTCAGTATTCGAGGGCGCATGGCGCTACGTCGCACTTGCTGCTCTCGTTGGCGCCGCGGTACTCCTTGTCGTCGTCAACTATTCGGATGTATGGCTTGCGCTCGCGGGAGTTAGTCTCTTGTACGCTCTTTTTCGCTTTCGTATGCCACCAGCCGGTGCGCGTTTCGGAGGATACAAACTTTCGCTCTTGTGGCTTCTCATCGCGCTTCTTGCGGGTGCGATGTATTTCGTAGGACCCGCGCTTCAGCGCGCGCTTCCAGCATCCCTCCAGATCACGCAAGTCGAAGTGCGGCCCTCTTGGAAAGGCACCTTCGCCATCGGTCGGGAAGTGTTTGCAGAACCGACGCAGATCCTATTTGGCTCGGGTCCCAACACCTTTCCGCGGGAGTGGGGCCGCTATAAGCCGCTTTCGGTCAACACCACGCAATTCTGGAATACCGATTTTTATTACGGGGTCGGATTTATTCCGACGTCGCTCGTGACGACCGGTATATTGGGCCTTATCGCATGGATCGCTATGTGCGGAGCTCTTCTCATACGTGTCGTTCGGCTGTTCCGCGAAAGCTCCAGCGCATCACTCCTGCGCGCCGCACTCGTCTTCTCGGCGGTATTCCTGACCGTCTACCATATTCTCTACGTTCCCGGTCCGGCGCTTTCTCTTCTCACATTCCTCCTCTTTGGTGCCGTCGTAGCCGAAGAGGTCCTCACCGGCTCGATCTCACGCTCCGTCATATCAGTCTCGTGGGATCTCTGGAAGGGGAGAGCGGCCGCGCTCGCGCTTTCTCTCGCCGGACTCGTTCTATTTTTTGGCGGTGTGCAGTCGACGCGCGCACTTGTCTCAGACGTGCTCGTGAATCGCGCGATCGTGCAATATCAATCCTCACAAGACATCGGTAAAGCATCTCGATCAATCGCACTTTCAATTATCGTATTGCCCGGAAGTGATCGGGCGAACCGCGCCGGCGTCGAGCTCGGCATTTTGCAGCTTGCCGCTCTTGCGTCGAGCTCGGACGGCAGCTCCGGTGCACAGGCGGAGCTGCAGGGTACGTTGAATGCGACTATTCAGCACGGACTCGCAGCGGTCGCTATAGATAGTCGTAACTATCAAAATTGGCTCACACTCGCGCGGCTCTACGGAGAACTCGCGGGTGCAGGGGTAACGGGCGCGGAAGAAGCAGCGCGCGAAGCGTACAAAGAGGCAGCGTCTGCGAGTCCCACTAATCCACTTTCGTACCTTGGTCTCGCACAGCTCGATATTGTGAAGGGAGACGATGCAAGCGCGCGCAAAAATCTCGAGACGGCAATCGGGATCAAGCCGGATCTTGCAGCTGCGCACTTCTTGCTCTCGCAGATTTTTGCGCGCGCAAATGCACTTCCCGATGCGAAACAACACGCGGAGACAGTTGTACAGATCGCACCGCAGGATGCACTCGGCTGGTATAACCACGGCACTGTCATGTATGCGTTGCAGGACTATGAAAATGCCGTGCTCTCTTTTGAACACGCGGTCAGCATTGAGAGTAACTACGCGAATGCCCTCTTTCTTCTGGGACTCTCGTATTACCGGCTTGACCGAAGCGATGATGCACTGAGGGTCCTACGGGCTGTCGCAGCCACGAACCCAGACGATGCTGCACTGCGCGACACAATAGAGGACATCGAGGCTGGCCGGGATCCATTCGCCCCCTCGGCGAGGTAGCGCATGATGCGGGAAACCTTGAGATTTCTCGCCTCACCGGTGCGGGGTCTGCAGGCAGCGGTGTACGTATTAGCTGCCTCGGCACTTCTCTCCTCTCTTCTTGCGCTTGTTCGCGACCGCTTGTTTGCAGGGAGCTTTGGTGCCGGAGCGGAGCTCGACATCTATTACGCTGCATTCCGTATACCGGATTTTCTTTTTGTGATGACCGGCGCACTCGTTTCCGTCTATATACTGATTCCCGAACTTTTGCGGCGCTCATCTGAAAAGCAAAAGGATTACATCGACACGGTGCTCTTGGGGTTCAGCGCTCTTGCGGTTGTTCTCTCTTCAATCGCGGCGCTCCTTGCGCCCTCGCTCTTAGTGATGCTCTTTCCGGATTTTGCCGCACGCGGCTATCTACCGACCTTGACCGTGCTCACCCGCATCATGCTCTTACAACCGATCCTTTTGGGACTCTCCAACATTCTCGCGAGTATCACGCAGGCGCGTGGGCGCTACATCTTGTACGCGGCATCGCCGCTCCTTTACAACCTCGGCATTATCTTCGGACTTCTCGCGCTCTACCCATACTTCGGGATAGCTGGTCTCGCGTGGGGAGTGGTGCTCGGTGCCGCACTTCACCTCGGAGTACAGCTTCCCTCGATTGTAGGCGAGGGGTTTTTCCGCTCACTTCCTAGCTTTAGCGAGCGCTCTGCGCTATTGCAGACAGCAGCAATATCGATTCCGCGTGCGCTCACACTCTCGATGAACCAGATCACGTTTACCGGATTGACTGCTCTTGCTTCCGGACTTTCCACAGGGTCGATCGCAGTATATATCTTCGGATTCAATCTCATGAGTGTTCCTCTTTCTGTCATCGGCGCTTCTTACTCTGTTGCTGCCTTTCCGACGCTCGCCTCTGCGCTCGCGGAAGGCCGCGCGCGGGAATTCATCGAGTATGTATCGACCGCTGCCCGCTACATACTCTTCTGGTCGCTTCCCGTCATAGGGCTCATCATTGTGCTTCGCGCACATATTGTGCGTGTGATCCTCGGGAGCGGCTCCTTCGACTGGACCGATACACGTCTCACTGCTGCGGTCTTCGCACTTCTCTCCATATCGCTTGCAGCGCAAGCGCTTATGCTCCTCCTCGCACGCGCCTATTACGCCGCGGGCCGAACATTCGTACCTTTTTTTATCGCGGTAGCGTCGACGGCTCTCACGATGTACCTCGCAATCCTTTTCACGGGTCAGCTTGCAGAAACAAGTGTGCTTCGCTTTGTCGAGCGCGTGATGCGTCTCGAAGATGTTTCAGGAAGCGCGATCGTGGCTCTGCCGATCGCGTTTTCGCTAGTCTCCATCGGCGGAGTCGTCGCGCTTATCGTTCATTTCGAACAGCGTTTCGGCGGATTCTTCTCCCTGATAAAAGTTTCTCTCATGCAGGCTGTGCTTGCCGGCATTGGCGCGGCACTTGCCGCCTATGCCACGCTTGTCGTTGTGGGACCTCTGACACTTTCCTCAACGCTCGCGTCAGTTTTTATCCGGGGACTTGCTGGGGGGATTGCAGGGGTTTGTGCGGCCGTGCTCGTGTATGCCATCTTGAGGAATCGTGAGTATGAGGAAACAGTTTCCGCAATTCATGGGAAACTCTGGAAGTTGCCACTTCCAAAAGCCCAGCCCATCGCATCAGCTGAGGAGATTAGTGCTTCAAGTCCCCAATAGAGGAGGCGCTCGGGGGTATTGCATTGTTCGGGTCGCGTCGTCGCGTGCTCGCGCCGCGCTCCCGCTCGGCCTCATCGGCCTGCGCGAAGACCCTCACAACGCAATACCCCCTCGCTGGAAAAAAGCGGAACACCTCTTTATTTGCTAGGATAGTGAATCGATATGAACATCCGGAATTTTTCCATCATTGCACATATTGATCATGGAAAGTCGACGCTTGCCGACCGGATGCTTGAGATGACAGGCACGATCGAGCCACGGCGCATGCAGGAACAGGTACTTGATAGGATGGAGTTGGAGCGCGAGCGGGGCATCACCATCAAAATGGCGCCCGTACGCATGGTATGGAAATACAAGAATCAAGAATCAAGAATCAAGAATCGTGATTCGGCATTCGATATTCGTGATTCGTCGGATTCAGAATATATTCTGAATCTGATTGATACGCCGGGACATGTCGATTTTTCATATGAAGTTTCGCGGGCGCTCTCCGCCGTAGAAGGCGTCGTGCTTCTTGTGGATGCAACACAGGGTGTGGAGGCCCAGACGCTCTCAGTGCTTTCGGTAGCGCGTTCACTCAATCGTGTAATCGTACCGGTTGTTTCGAAAATCGATGCGCCGAACGCACGGGTAGGTGAGATCGTGAGCGAACTCTCGCTTCTTCTCGGGTGTCCGGAGGAGCATGTATTAAAAGCTTCCGGAAAGACGGGAGAAGGCGTGCGCGATATCCTCGAAGCGATAGTCGTGCGGATCCCGGAGCCGCGATCGTCCGGACAAAAACCCCAAGCACTCGTATTCGACTTCGGCTATTCGGACCATCGGGGCGTCATTGTGTATGCACGCGTTTTCGGCGGGGCTCTGAAAAAGGGCGATACGCTCCGTCTTGTTGCGGCCGACGCATCATTTACTGCGCTTGAGGTCGGCATACTTACACCGGATGACGTGCCGTGTCCGGAACTTGCAGAAGGAGAGATCGGCTACATCGTGACGGGTATCAAAAAACCCGGAGTCGCTTCTGTGGGCGACACCGTGACATCCGCGCGCGATAGCGCGCCGGCGCTTCCCGGCTACCGTGCACCGACTCCGGTCATCTGGGCATCGGTCTATCCGGAGTCGCAGGATGATTTGCCCGTTCTGCGGCAATCGCTCGAGCGTTTGCGTCTTTCCGATTCTTCGCTTTCGTACGAAGAGGAGAGTTCCGGCATCATGGGGAAGGGTTTCCGCTGCGGTTTCTTGGGAATGCTCCATCTCGAAATTGTTATCGAGCGGCTACGACGTGAATTCAACCTTACGCTCGTTGTTACGCAGCCGACCACGGTGTACGAAGTGACGCATATGAACGGCTCGGTTGAGGAAATTTACTCGCCGTCGCGGTTTCCGGATGAGGGTACGACGAAGCAGGTACGCGAAATGTGGACCACGATCTCGGTCATTACGCCTCCGAAATACCTCGGCGGGGTTACCCAACTTCTCTATGAACACGAGGGAGTGGCAGGGGAGACAAAGACGCTTCCCGACGGCAAAATGGAGCTTTCGGCCGAAATTCCACTGCGTGAACTAATGCGGGGATTTTTTGATCGACTCAAGAGTATCTCGAGCGGTTTTGGTTCCCTTTCGTACGAAATTGCCGGCCTTCGCGATGCAGACGTTGTGCGGCTCGAAATTCTTGTTGCAGACGAACCGGTGCCTGCGTTTGCGCGCATCGTTTCGCGCAGAAGGGTACAGGCCGAAGCGGAGGCGATGGTTGAAAAACTGGAGAAACTTTTGCCGAAGCAGCTTTTCGTGCTCAAGATTCAGGCAAAGGCTATGGGCCGCATCATAGCGGCGCGGCGTAAATCGGCGATGAGGAAAGACGTAACGGGCTACCTCTATGGCGGCGACGTGACGCGCAAAATGAAACTTCTCGAGAAGCAGAAACGCGGAAAGAAAAAAATGCTCGCGAGGGGAAAGGTCGACATTCCCCATGATGTCTTCCTGAAAGTGGTTCGCGAGGGTTAGTACGCTCCCGAAATCAAGCCCGGCGCGAAGAAAATCACCATCCCAATAATGACGAGGACAGCAATGACGCCCCACGCGGCGTTGATGACTTTCTTAGTGCGTTTGTCGAAGAGAAAACTCATAGGTCGCTGATAGGGAATAGAGTATACGAATAGGGAAATTATGCAATTCCCGCAGGTGGTAAAATGCTAGTTCTATGTGGTCGCGCAATCAGCGGCAGGCTGCCGCACGATTGTTTCTGAGGCGCCTTGGCCTTGTGGCGCTGTTTGTACTTGTCGTATTCGCAGCTGCGGGTGTGTGGGGAGTGTATCAAAAAGAGCAAGAATCTGCGGAGCGAAGGGCTGAGGCCGAGGCCGCGCGCACCGATCTCGAAGAGCGGCAAGGCCAGCTCTCGGCGGATATAGAAAGGCTCGAGAGCGACCGCGGTCTTGAGGAAGCATTACGCGAGCAGTACTCTCTCGCCGAGCGCGGGGAGCAGCTCATTGTGATTGTTGATACGGCGGCCACCTCTATCGAAGCAACCTCAACCTCCCGCGGCTGGCTGGGAAGAATATTTCACTGGCCGTGGTGATATAGTAGTTCTCGCTCGCGGGATTAGTTTAGTGGCAGAACGACTGCCCCGCAGGAAATTGCTTCGCAATTCCAACGGGGTAAACTTCCCAAAACAGGCGAGTGTAGTTTAGTGGCAGAACATGTGCTTCCCAAGCATAGGGCGGGGGTCCGATTCCCCCCACTCGCACAATAAGAGGGTTCGACCTGTCCCGTTGCAAGCGAGCGTGAGCGAGCTTTGCTGCGGGATTCCCGTATCCCGCACAGCAGAGGGGACAACTCGCTCGACAAGGGTGATGAGGGGCATAGAATGAATATTATTATCTTTAACCAATTGGTATGATGCCGCATAAAACGTACATGACGGTTTCGACCGCCATTTTTGCGCTCGTCGCTCTTCTCCATCTCGCGCGAGTTCTCTTTGGCTGGGGAATGGCAATCTATACGTGGGAGATACCATTCTGGGCGAGCTGGGTTGCACTTCTCGCCGCGGGTTACCTTGCGTACTCGGGGTACAAACTCCAGAAATAGGCCGTCTATAAATACTTTTTCCCGTAGGCGCGCATTGCGTCGACGACAGGGCGGAGTGCCCTGCCTTTAAGAGTGAGACGGTAGTCGACACGGGGATAAAACGCTGTGTTGGGGACACGGGTAATAAGACCGTCTCTCATAAGACGCTTGAGCTTGGCGCATATTGTGCGAGAGCTCACACCTTTGAGTATAAGTTCGAGCTCGGTAAAGCCGTGCGGTTTTTCGAGGAGATCGCGAAGGATGAGCAAGCTGACACTGTCGCCAACGATATCGGCGGTCTGCGCGACCGGGCATGAGCGGCAAAGCACCTTCCGCTGGCGGCTTGTTCTCAACATATCCACATACTACACCACATGTATGACTTTACAAAGTAAAGTCATTACGTATACTTACTAGATCGTCAGATGACTTTACTTAGTAAAGTCATCTGGAATGAAACTTTATCACGCGTTCTATTTTATATACCGTACTCATATGCAGGACAGTCAACTCAAGATCAAGATTATTCTCGGCAGCACGCGCCCGAATCGCTTTAGTGAGTATCCGGGTCGTTGGATCTTCGACATTCTCAAAAAGAGGGGAGACGTGGACGCAGAACTTCTTGACCTGCGCGACTACGAGATGCCGCTTTTCAATGAAGCGCAAACACCGTCTTCAAAAAAGGAGCCGTACAAAAACGAGGCTGTTGCACGCTGGACGGCAAAGGTTGCCGAAGGAGACGCATACATTATCGTATCGCCCGAGTACAATCGCGGGCCGTCTGGAGTTATAAAAAACGCACTCGATTGGGTTTCTCCGGAGTGGGGAAGAAAGGCCGTTGCTTTTGTTTCGTATGGAACGGTTGGCGGAGCGCGAGCCGTGGAGGCGCTTCGGATTTCTGCCATAGAGCTTCAAATGTCACCCATACGGCTTTCCGTGAACATTCCTGAACATTGGAACCTGCGCGAGGCAGATGGATCGCTTCGTGCCGGTGCACTGGAGCCGTATGTAAGGAGCGCCGAAGCGATGGTAGATCAACTACTGTGGTGGGGGAGGGCGTTGAAGGCCGCGCGGAGCGCGTGATATACTTCGTTATCAAATAACTAAAAGTATGGCGACAAAACAAAGTGTAACAATTTACACGACCCCGACGTGCCACTTCTGCCACATGGCAAAGGAGTTTTTCGCCGAGCAGAAGGTTCCGTTCACCGAGCACGATGTCGCGCGCGATCTCGGCAAGCGCAAGGAGATGATAGAGAAGAGCGGCCAGATGGGCGTACCGGTAATTACGATCGGGGAAGACCTTATCGTCGGCTTCGACGAAGGCCGGCTGCGGGAGCTTCTTGCGGTGTAGAATATCCACATTGAACCAGCATTTTTATCTGTGAGCTAATACGTAGGTTTATAATCTACGTATGCGCAAGTACAGTAGTGAATTGCTGACGGCGCTCAAGCGGGATCGTCTGACGGGATGTACTGTCCCAATGTTGATGGCAAAGTATTCGATCCCCAAGACGACAGTTTGGCACCACATTCGGAATCTCCAGCTCTCCAAGAAGGCAAGAAAAATCATAAATTCCTCTCGGGGTGGTAGTGCTGTTCGCGCGCAAGGTAAATGGGCGGCAGCAAATGCAAGGGCAGAGGATCTGCTCACAGGATTCAATGAGCGTGAAGCGTGGGCAGTTTTACTTGCAGCGCTCTATTGGGCAGAAGGCACAAAATCTAGTTTTGTCTTTACCAATACTGACGAAGCGATGATCAGAATTTTTCTTAAGCTCGTTCGCACGTATTTAAAAATACAAGATAAAGAAATGGATATTCTCATTAGAATCTGTCACCCGATGAGATCTATGCACTGTCGTCGATACTGGAGCAAGGTTACCGGCATCCACCTTAGAGCTATCCGTACCAATTATCATGACAAACATAACAAAAGCACAACAACCTACGGAATGTGTCGTATCACATTTCGGGCGGGAGGGGACAATCTTAAGCTTATGCGCTGTCTAATCCGTGAACTTACTGATAAAATACTTTCGCCCACAGTAGGCTCCCGTAGTTCAACGGATAGAACTTCGCACTCCTAACGCGAGAATCCAGGTCCGACTCCTGGCGGGGGCACAAATATGAAATTCAAAGGAATCATTTTTGATTTCAACGGAGTGCTCCTGTGGGATACGGAGTGGCACGAACAGGCATGGCGAGAGGCCGCACAAGAATTACTTGGAAGATCGTTGACTCAAGAAGAGCTCGATTACATGCCTGGCCGGACAAACAAAGACCTGTTGACTCATTTTTTTACAAGAGATCTCACTGAAGGAGAAGTTGAAAAATATACGGAGGTTAAGGAAAGAATCTACAGAGACATCACATTGGGAAAACGTGGGAATTTCGGTCTCTCGCCAGGCGCCGAAAAACTACTCGATCTTATCGTAGAGCGTGAAGTTTCTCACACGATAGCGACCTCGTCGGAACGCAATAATCTTGATTTTTTCATTAGCAATCTCAATTTGGCCAGATGGTTTGACGTCGATACGATTATCTTTGACGACGGCACTCTTCTCGGCAAACCGGCACCTGACCTCTATGTTAGGGCAGCAGAGAAATTGTGTTTACCACCGGAGGAGTGCGTCGTTATTGAGGACGCAAAATCAGGTATAGAGGCAGCTCGGAACGCGCACGTTGGCAAAGTCATTGCCGTAGGGCTAAAGAATAAACATGCGCAGTTGCGCGCATGGGGTGCGGATCAGACGACTGAGAATCTCGGAGCGCTCTCACTTGACGATTTCTAGGTGGTAAAATAAACCTGTGGACGTCAATGATCATACGCTGACGGAACTGGTTCGACTCACGCAGGAGAACAATCGGATGCTCCATGCGATGCGTCGCAACGCCTTCTGGGGCGGCGTCATTAAATTCGTCCTGTACGCGCTTGTACTTGTCATAGCGCCGCTCTGGCTCTATGCCACTTACCTTGCCCCGATGGTAGAGCAACTTTCGGAGACATACCAGCAGATCCAGGGAACGGGCGCTAAGGCGCAGGCACAGTTCAGCGATTTCCAGAATCTCCTCAAACAATTTCAGGACCAATTCTCCCCGCAATAAATATTTGGTATAGTTCCGAAACGCCCAGATAGCTCCCGCCTCCGCTCGCGCTTGCGCTCGAGCTACGGACGGGCAAGCAGGTAGACATTTCGCGCTACCATTGCCCTTCGTAGCTCCGGCATAAGCCGGAGCAAAGTAGGGCCCAGATAGCTCAGGTAGTTAGAGCATTCCCCTGAAGAGGGAAGGGTGGTCAGTGCAAGTCTGACTCTGGGCACAAGAGTTCCGACAAGATTCGATTCGGAGTGGTTTTCTTTGGCGGCCAACAAAGAAAACCACTGATTTTGAGGCACGCCGCGCGCTTCGCGCGCGCGGAGGGTGAGGTTCGAGCCGAAGATTTTTTGGAGGGGGGATTTTTTGGAGAGGAGGTCTTGGGATTTTGCTGTTTCTTCAAGCATTTGAGCCTCCTGTATCCACTTCTGCATGGGTTCGAGCCAATGTTCGGCGTCCCGCTCCAAGCGCAGGATATTTTCCTGCAGCGACCTCTTTTCGGA
Source organism: Candidatus Kaiserbacteria bacterium (assembly GCA_016186695.1). GTDB lineage: Bacteria > Patescibacteriota > Minisyncoccia > Phycocordibacterales > UBA2100 > UBA10103. Next base: position 244,072 of record JACPLC010000001.1, read on the forward strand.
CATGAGCGCACGCTTCCGCTCAAGATAGTCGGTGCGCTCAATATCTTGCTCCACAAAGAGGTCGGTGAGGCGGGCAATTTTGCCGTCCAAGTCGGCAATCTTTGCCCGCATCGCTTGAACGGACGCCGCCGTCGAGTGAGCAGCTTCCTTCTCATCGCGCTCTGTCATTTTGTAAAGTTCGTCTGCCCATTCCTTCGGCATGACGAACTTTGCCAGCAGACCTGAAAGCTGCTCATCAAGCGCATCCTCGCGGACATATTTACGCTGGGAACACGGCCCACGCTTTAGTGTGCAGTGGTAGTACGTGTACGTTAGTCCACTTTTCTTCGTTTTCTTTTCGCTCGTGATAGCGCATCCACACTGGCATCTAGGCGCGAGTAGCCCTAGCGAAAATGCCCGAGGCGGATGCCGAGGGTGACACTCCGTAGCCCTGAACGCAAACCAATAGCAATGACAGAGGCACCGCTTGCATTTGATTCCTGCATTCCAAACGGCTCACATAATGGGTATGTGAGCCGTTTGCACTCGCTCCGCCACCCATTCCCCCAGTAGCAGAGCGAAGCTCGCTACGGGGCATGCTTTTTGGAAACCACCCCCGCGAAAAATAGAAATGCATGCCTGCCCGCCGAAGCCTTGGCGCAGGCGGGGAGGCGGCGGAGACGGGGCTGCGCCGAGCGAAGCGAGGCGCAGGAGCGCGCAGCGCTCACTGATTTTGAAAATGGGTTCGAGCGTGGTTGTATAGAGCCACAAAAAAGTGCGGCCCGCTTCCATTCGGAAGCGGGCGCGCGAGGTGATTCGGGAGCGTCGCTTTTCTAGAGTAGCCGCGCGATACGACGGCAGATTGGCGCGACCTCTATCGCGAGCCACTCTTCGAATGCAGCTTCAACGGCGTTCCCGATTGCGGTTGAATACAGCATTGTGGACAAGACTTTAAGGACAAATCCAGTCCACAGCATGTATGAACCGACAAGTATCGCGGACTCGTATTTCCCGACCAGCAGAGCGGCAAACAGCCCCATGCTGATGCAGACAACGGCTTGACTTACTCGTGCAGAGGTTGTTGTAGAGTTCCTTGCGCGAGATGAGCGGTACCCGAATGTGATGATTCCGCAGACGGTGATGCCAAATACGGGCACAACCAGCTCCAGTAGTGGCCAGCGGGCCATCTCGAGCAGCAATATGCCCGAGAATAAGACATTTGCGCCGTCCGAGGCGAGATCAAGATATTTACCAGTCTCAGTTTCGACCGTACGCCGTGCGACGTGGCCGTCAACAATGTCGAGACATGCACTCGCTGAAAAAAGCATCAGTGCAAGTGTCGCAACGACGGCTAGCAGGCCACTCTCAGCAGACGACCAATCCACGATTGCATACGCGATGTCGCACAGGCCAATGCCAAGATAGGAAAGCCGGCCTCTTCCAATCGTAATGTCATTCGCAAGCGATTCTTGAAACGCAGGCAGTTTACACCTACGCCACAACCAGAGTTCGATTGCCCAGAGCTGCATGACGTCCTCCCAAATCGATATGGACGCAGCAATCCCACTGCGGGATCCTGCCTGCGCGGAAGCGTACGGTTTGTCGGAAAACAGTCAAGCTCTAAAATCCGAGCGTGAAGGTCATCGGCTTTGCCTCGCCCGTGAGCCATTTCGAGGTATTGAGCTTTATCTCTTTCAGTGCACCGAGATCGCGATACTTGAGCGCGCTGTTTTGGAGCGCATAATCGAAGATCCGCTTGGTGAGTTCAACGTCCTTCTGGCAATACTCCTTAACCTTCTCCACCTCGCCCTGCCTCCACCATTTGAGGGATTGGAGGCCGTCGGCACTCTTGCGCTCGCCGAGCGTCGCTTCGGCTATCGTATCGAGTTTCAAGCGTCTCCCGAGCGAGCCGTACACTTCCTGCAGGAGATCGAGACTTCGAATGTGAGAGAGCTCGCCGGGGTAGTACTTGTTCAGGAGGGGAATATCGAAATGGTCGGAGTTGTAGCCGACGAGAAGATCGGTGCGCTCAAGGATTTTCCAGAGCTGTGGAAGCTCGTGTTCCAGAAAACATGTGTAGGTATCATTCTCCGAATCGTGAATGCCGACGACCGCGATCGAAAGGTCCGCCGGATCACCCGAGCCGGTCTCGTCCATCCAATTCGCAGTCTCGATGTCGAAGGTAACGACGCGCATGAGCGGATTTTCGCACCGAGCGCGTGATTATCCAAGCGAGGAGAAAAGGTGTTCGGCGATTCTGTCAGCAGGGAGAGATATTTCTGCTCCCGAGGAAAGATTTTTTACCGTGTAGCGGCCGCTCTCACGCTCTTTCGCCCCCACGGCAATCACAAACGGGATTTTCATTTTGTCCGCATATCGGATCTGGTCGCCCACGCGCTTCCCCGAGAAATTAACCGAAACGGTCACGTCTTCGCGCCGCAAATCTTGTGCAAGCTTCATCGCGTGACCCTTCGCATCTTCTTCGATAATGGCGATCATGAGCTCTGTTGCCGGTGCATAGCTTGGCATGAGGTTGTGGGTTTCCAAAAAGTCGCGCGCCGTCACGTCTCCCATTGCAAATCCGACCGCCGGGATCTTTGCCGTGCCGAAGAGCGAGAGGAGGTTGTCATAGCGGCCGCCGCCGAAGAGCGAGCGGCGGTTCGCCGTGTCGGTGTCAAAGACTTCGAACACCATGCCGGTGTAGTAATCAAAGCCGCGCGTGATCTTCGTGTCCACGATCATGTTGCGCACACCCAGGTGCTCGAGAGCCACCCGTAGTTCTTCGAGATATGCCGTAGAGGTCGTCCGGTCGATACGATCCATGAGTTCGCGTGCCTTCTTTTCGCCCACCAGTTTCGTCAGTGTTCCTTCGAAATCTTCGTGCTTGGCGCGACGGTCGAGCAGGCGTGTCACCTCCGCATGTTTTTCTGGCTCCATATCGAGCTCCGCATAAACCGAGTCGAGGATCCTGCGATCGGAAACACGGATTTCGAAATTACGCTCATCTGCGCCTAAGCTACGCATGACGCCGTGGGCAACGGCGATAACCTCCGCGTCGGCTTCTGTACCCTCGACGCCTACGATGTCGGCATTCAATTGCCAGTGTTCGCGCAGTCTCCCGCGCTGGGGGCGCTCGTAGCGAAACACGTTTGCGATCGTATACCAGCGGGCGGGAAGGGGAATTTCGCGCGCACGCGCAGCAACCATGCGCGCCAAGGTAGGTGTCATCTCAGGGCGCAGGGTCACTTCACGCTCGCCGCGATCGGTAAACGTGTATGTCTGCTCGTTCACGATCTCCTCGGAGGTTTTGCCGCGAAACAATTCTGCCGGCTCGAGCACCGACGCATTGTACTCTTCGTATCCGAAAAGCTCGCAGATGCGGGCCATGTGCTCGAAGATGTATTTTTGTATGAACTGATCTTCTGGATAGAAATCGCGCACGCCCTTGTAGCTTTCCGTCGAGAGCTTCTTATTGGTTGCTTTCATAGTGTACTACTATATCGCGTTTAGACGTGCCGAGGAACTTTCGGCCGCCGGAAGTGAGACGTAGAACGTTGAGCCCTGATTTGCCCCCGCGGATTCGGCCCATATCACACCCCCGTGTGCTTCAATAATCTGCTTCGCGATAAAAAGGCCATAACCGGTGCTCGAAGGATTTACCTCGCTTGCGTGCGAGCCTTTCCCGCCTTCGGTAAAGAGCTTCGGGAGATCTTCGGGAGAGATGCCGACGCCGGAATCGGTGACGGCAAGAATGATCGCGCGCTCACTGCGTGCGACTTTGATATTGACGGAGCCGTGCGTGGTGTAGCGGATCGCATTGTCCACGATATTCCGGACAACGTTATCGCGAAGCTTTCCCTCGTCGCCGCGCACCGGATAGGAGGCTGGCGCAATCGAGCAGGTAATCGAGAGTCCTTTCTGCTCGGCGGTTGCCCTTAAGTCGCCGTAGACCTTTTGCACAAGCGCGGAGAAATCGAACTGCGCGGCTGCGATGCTCATTGTTCCCGTTTTGAAATTGGATGAAGAGAGCATGTCCATCACCATGGCAACACCCTTTCGCGTTTCGGAAAGCGCCGTGCCTGCCATCGTTTTCAGATTTTCCGGAACACTGCCGTAATCTCCCTCGACGATTGATGCGAGCGCCGCCTCGTTCTTGGTGAGGTGCGCTTTCACTTCGTGGCTGATGGTGTGGAGGAGGGATTCCTGCTGCTTGTTTGCGGTCTCGAGTTTGCGGTACTTTTCCATCTGCTTCAGCATGAGCGCCGAAATCTCATCCGGCCGCGGAATTCCCTCCATGCGCGCGTGTTTTTCGGTGGGGCCGGCTGTCCTGATGTATATGAGCCCGTAATCCAGAAAACTCTGAATGGGATTTTGCGTCTCCGTAGTTATTTCCTGAATGTTTTCGAATTGCCATGTGGTGACGGCGCGCCGGAAGAGGTTGACCTGATCGACGTTCACGATCCGCCGATTCGTCACAATCCAGATGTCGAGGTAGTAGTTGGTCCACAGAGCGAAGAGTGCGAGCCAGATGAGAAGCACCCAGACGATCTCAATGAACGCGAGGGAATGAAGGAACACCCTGTTGTCGAGGGGGAGGATCCCCGGAAGCGTGAGGATGCCGAGGAGCACGAAGGGTGCGATGCCGATTGCAACCGTACCGCCGAGATCGCGCAGCAAAATTACCCAGTGTTTGCGGGTTTTGACAAGAATTTGCTCGTCGGGCTGCAGTTCGAATCCCTTCATACCCTGTTGTGAAATTTCGGCTTGCGCTGACACGCGCCATCGATATCGATCCAAGACTCACTCGTTACCGGATGTATAGCTAATGTTACGTTCATATTCAAAGAATTAGCCGAAATTCTACAACGGGGTCATACGGCAGCGGCGAGGGCGACGAGGCCGACGAGAAGGGCACCACACCCTCCGGCGTAAAGAATTAACGCAAAAAGCGAAACGGTTCTGTTCGAGCCGAAATTGAACCAGTGGTAGGCTAGTATCGTGCCAAGTACCGCCGAAACGATAGCTGCAGCGAGAGACATTACCCAGAGGACCACGCTCGCGAGACCGCTTTCCATTAAAGTGAATTATACTCCGTGCTATGCTCTTTCTGCCTCTATGAATCGCACTTCATGTGAACAGGTGAGTGTCCACCGCTCGCGCTCTGGTCTGGGGCGCGGGCTTTTTGCGGAGCAAAATATTCCTGCGGGAGAATGTGTTGCCGAGTACACCGGCGTTCATATTCCCACGCGCTATGCCGATACGCTGAAAACCCGCTACCTCTTCGCGCTTGACGACGAATGGACGATAGACGGCTCCGCGCGCGACAACCTCGCGCGCTACATCAACCACTCATGCATGCCGAACTGCGAGGCAGAAATTCACGACGGGCGCATCTACATTCTTTCGACGCGCGATATCGCTCTCGGCGAGGAGCTCACTATCGACTACGGCGATGAATACTTCGACGAATTCATCCGCCCGCATGGATGCAAATGTGTCCGTTGTCTCACGCACTCCCGATGAGGATGCCCGCGAGGAAGACCAAGGCGCCGCCGAAGACGACCTGTACGACCGAGAGCCAGAAGCTCAAGCGGAAGAAATGGTATCTGATGTAGCCGATCGTGATAAGTTCTACACCGACGACGACATACGCGAGGTAGAGCGCGAGGGTGAGGTCTGCAAGGAGGAAGGGAAGTGTGTGCAGAATTCCGCCCACGAACGTCATCCCGCCGACGATCAGGCCCCGAATAAACGGGTGTCCGCGGCCGGTGTGTTCGCCGGTATCCGAAAGCCCTTCGGCAAATGCCATGCTGATCGCCGCGCCTATCGCGGCAGCAGTTCCCACCAAGAATGCGATGTGCGAGCTCCCGCTTGCAAAGGCGGCCGCGAATAGCGGCGCGAGCGTCGAGATAGAGCCGTCGATGAGTCCAACGAGCGCAGGCTGTACGACTCGGAGTAGGAATGACCTGTTGATGTCTTCAATATGGAGCGCTTTTTCTATCTCTTCGATCTCGTTCACACCAGCATTGTACCCGGTTAGTAGATGTTGGCGAAAGATAAATCTGGGGACGTAGCCCAAGCACCCCCGTCGTGACATATTATGGTCTACACGAAGGCCTACGAACGGCGCGTAGCGCGTCGCCAACATTCACTACCGGGTTGTACCAAATACGCGCTCGCGATATACCCCATGAGATGACGAAAGCTATCTCACGGGGTATACTCACAGGATGAAAAAAGGGATGTTGATGTTCTGGATCGTTGTTGTGATTCTCATTGTTGCGGCGCTCGGTGCGGCGCTTTTTCTCAAAACCGGTCCAAGTAATCTCGATTCGTTCGCACAGTGCCTGAAAGACAAAGGCGCAATATTCTACGGTGCCTTTTGGTGCCCGCACTGCCAGAACACCAAAAGGATGTTCGGAAGTTCGGAGAAACTGCTCCCGTATGTCGAATGCTCCACGCCGGATGGCAAGGCACAGCTTCAGGCGTGCATCGATAAGGAGATCAAAAGTTATCCCACGTGGGAATTTGCAGACGGCAGCCGCCTCACGGGCGAGCGCACACTGCAGGAGCTTGCAGACAAAACAGGTTGTGCGCTGCCCGAAGCTCAATAATGTCACTCGAAACGACCAACTTCTTGCTCGGACTTGGGACTGTTGCCTTACAGGTAGCTACGGCAGGGCTTTTCGCGCTCTATCTTTTCCGTGAGCGTGTTCTCGAGCTTAGACGACTCGCAGAGCTCGTGCGCGCGTGGGCACTGCCGGCGGCGTTCGCTCTTTCGCTCGCCGCGACAGCGCTAAGCCTCTACTATTCGGAAGTACTCGGCGTCGAACCTTGTCCTTTGTGTTGGTGGCAGCGCATTTTTGTCTATCCGCAGGTGGTTCTTCTCGGGCTCGCACTCTATTGGCGGGATTACGGAATTTCCGGCTACTCCATCGCGCTTTCTCTCGTCGGAGCAGGTTTTGCTCTGTATCACCACGTGCTTCAGGTCATGCCCTCGGGGACGCTGCCGTGTCCGGCCGCTGCCGTCAGCTGCGCGCAGCGCTTTGTGTTCGAATTCGGCTATGTGACGCTACCTCTCATGGGATTCACGCTTTTTGCGGCTCTTATCGTACTGATGCTGTTTGCCCGCCCCGTTAAGTCGCGGAGCGACTGATTCGGGGTGAGACAATCACGGACCTAAAGGCAGCGCTCGGATTTCTCACGCCTGCGGGACTCGCTACGCTCGAACAAGGTCCTCGGCGCGAGAATTCCTCGCACCGCCTTCAGCGTTACGAGAAAAGCTCTCGCTGCCGCTCGCACCCATCGCGTGTGTCATCATACTCCGTTTGATGTCCTCGACGGTGCCGCCGACTTTTTTGCCGGGATTAAGGATTCCGAGCGGATCAAAAATATGTTTGATCTCCGCGAAGAGTTCGATAGTGCGCGGGGAAAACATCAAAGGCAGGTAGGGTGTTCGCACAATACCGTCGTTGTGCTCGCCGGTGATGGAGCCTTTGTATTTTGCGATGAGCCGGTAAACTTTTTCCTCGAGCTCCATGATCATCGCCCTCGATTCGCGTTTCGAAAGATCCATGAGAGGAATGATGTGAAAGTCGGCATCGCCGATGTGTCCCGCGATCGTATAGAGGAGGTCATGCTCCTCGAGGATTTGAGTAAGCTCCGGCAGGAAGAGGGGGTAGTCGGCAGGATGCACGACAAGGTCGTCGATGAAGGAGGCAGCGTGAAGGCCACGCAGATTCTTACGAAGCAGGCTGAAGCTCTCGCGCCGGATCGTCCAGAACTTTGCACGTGCCGTCTCACTTTTTTCTACCCTTGTTGAGACGGATAGGTCCGCGAGCGCCTTTTGTGCGTCGTATGTTTTTCTTCGCGCCTCTTTGTCGGAATCTTCCGCAAACTCTGCCATCAAGACTAGCTTCGGGACGCCGCCCGTTGCGACGACGAACATCTCGGGAATGAAGGCAACACCGAGTTTTATCATGTCCCAGAGCCCGAAGTGCCGTATGATCTGCGGAATGAAGCGCACGGCAAGGCGAAAGGTTTGGTCGTCGTAGCTTTCGAATGATTCCGGTTTGAATTCGAGCACGCGGCGCACCACTTCCGGAAGTGTGTTCAGCTCCGAGAGGAATACAACAAGCATGGCTTTGTGTTCTTTCGGGTGGACAAGGCCGACGGTCGCTTTTGTCACGATCGCGAGTGTTCCTTGCGAGCCCGTGATGAGTTGCGTGAGATCAAATATGCCTTCCGTCTCATTCCATATGTTCCAGAGTGCATAGCCGGCGGAATTTTTCGAGACATCGGGCCGCGCGGCTTCTATCTCGCGGATGTTGTCACGGATGAGCGCATGCGTTTTCCGGTATATCTCGCCTTCAAAATCCTGCTCTGCTTCTTTCGCCGCAAGCTGCTTCTCATTCAGCGGGTGAAGTGTCGCCGGTGAGCCGTTCGCAAGGACGACTTCGAGCTCGTGCACGTAGCAGTTCGTTTGCCCGTAGCGGAGTGTCAGCTCGCCGCCCGAATTGTTCGCGACCATACCGCCCAAGGCGCATATCTCGCGCGAGGCGGGGTAGGAAGGAAGGAGCTTTCCGTTTCGTGCGAGCGTCAGTTTCTCGAAATCGCGATAGTAGATGCCCGGCTCGGCGGTCGCGTAGCTATCGCCGATGTCGAGCATGTGGTTCATGTACTTCGTAAAGACGAGCGAAATCGAATCGGTGAGTGGCCCGCCGGTCATATCACTTCCCGCAGAGCGCGGCGCAATCGAGATATTCTCTCCGCGCGCCCGCGCACCGTGAACATAGCGCACGATCGCAGAAACATCCTCCGTATCTTTCGGGAAGACGACAAGGGAGGGTTTACGCTCAAAAATGCTCGTGTCGTGGCTGTATGTTTCCAGCGTTGCGGCATCGTCTGCGACATCGCCCTTGATGAGCGCGGCGATATCATCTTTCATGTTCATGCGAGAATTATAGCGCGACCATGGCAGTCGAGTGATGGGTTGGTGGAAGAGTTGTAAAGTCTGGTTGACATACGCTTCGCGACTGTCCATGATGTCTCCATGGGCGAGCATGTCGCGAACAAGGTTCAGTCTGCGCGTCTCTCCGTGGGTATCACGCAGGAAAACTTGGCAGAGCGAATCGGCGTCAGCCGGCAGACGATTATCGCGATCGAGAAAGGGAACTACACCCCATCGGTGCTGCTCGCTCTCAAGGTTGCAAAGGTTTTCAAGCTGCCCGTCGAAAAATTATTCACCATCGAGTAGTAAGTATGAAAGAAGTTATCGCCTCAATTATTCTCATTGTGCTTCTTGTCTTGATTTTGAATCCTTTCAACTTCTGGATGCCGACAAATATGCAGATGATCATTGTGGCGGGGATCCTCTCCGCCTTCGGTGCTGTTGCCGTTTTCATTCTCCGCGAACGCGCGCTCGATGAGAGGGAAGAGACACACCGCAGCTTTGCGGGACGATGGGCATTTCTCGCAGGCTCCGCTCTCCTGGTACTTGCCATTGTCGTTCAGAGCTTCAGTCACACAGTCGATCCGTGGCTCGTTGCGGTACTCGTGGTTATGGTCATCTCGAAAATGGCCGCACGGCTCTACGGGGACCGGTATCTCTAGCTTGGTTGAGTCGCTTTCGTCGGCGGATGCGTTCTCGCCTGCGAAACTCGCTACGCTCAAACAGTCCTCGGCTTCGAACGCACCCGCCGCCGGCGCGACTTGTCCACAGGAGGGATGTAAAGTTAATTTGACATTCGCGGATACCTTTCTATACTCGATGCATTAGTGATTCACACCTATATATGAGTGCACAAAACATCGTTATCGGGATAGTGGCATTGCTCGTCGTTGCAAGCGGCGCATATCTGCTTCTTTCCAGTCAGTCCAATTCTGAGGACTCAATGATGGAGGATGACGAATCGGCTATGATAGAAGAGAAGACCGCAGACGAAACGATGCAAAAGGACGATGTCGCGACCCCGAAGGACGACACCATGTCGCCTACGGGGCAGGTGGAGAAAGGGTCGTATGAGGCATATTCACCGGAGAAGCTCGCGCTCGCGAGCAAAGGCAAAGTTGTTCTCTACTTTCACGCTGATTGGTGTCCCATCTGTCGCGGCATCGAGCGCGAGATAGCAGCGGCTCCAGAAGGAATTCCTTCAGGCGTGCATATCCTGAAGATAGATTACGATACGGCGACCGAGCTCAAGCAAAAGTACGGCGTCACGTACCAACACACGTTCGTGCAGGTGGATGCCGAGGGAAAGGAGCTCGCGAAGTGGGGAGATGCGACGACGCTCGTGCAGGTAGTCTCAAAAATCCGCTGACATGGTGCTCCTAGTCATATCGTTCGTTGCGGGAGTGCTTACCGTGCTTGCGCCTTGTGTTCTCCCGCTTCTTCCCGTTATCGTGGGCGGCTCGATGGAAGGCGGAAGCGCGAGCAGGAAGCGCGCATTCATCATCATTGCATCCCTCGGTGTTTCGCTCATTCTCTTCACGTTGCTTCTCAAAGCCTCAACTGTGCTTATCGGGGTTCCCGAAACATTCTGGAAGTGGACTTCGGGTCTCATCATCATCGTATTCGGCGCGACGCTTCTCGTTCCGTCGCTCTGGGAACACTTCTCTTTTGTCGGGCGCGTTAATCGCGGCGGCAACCGCCTGCTCGCAGTGGGGTTTCGACGCGGGGGATTCTGGGGCGACGTCGTGATGGGTGCGGCGCTCGGCCCCGTATTCTCCGCGTGCTCGCCGACCTATTTCGTGCTTCTTGCGAGCGTTTTGCCGGTTTCGTTCGCACTCGGCGTCGCGTATCTCGGCGTGTTCGTGTTCGGCCTTTGCCTCGCGCTCCTGCTCGTCGCACTTCTCGGGCAGCGGCTCGCCGACCGACTCGGATGGGCGGCAGATCCGCGCGGTTTCTTTAAGCGCGCGCTCGGCGCCCTCTTTATCATTGTCGGCATCGCAGTGATAACGGGGGCCGACAAACAATTTCAGATATGGGTTCTCGACACGGGCTTTTTGGACGTCACGCGTATCGAGCAGAAACTTCTTGAAATGCAATGAAGACCGAGTACGTGATCGGCGGAATTCTTGTCATCGCGCTCGGCGCAGGCGCATACCTGCTTCTCGGCACATCCCGCTCTACTCCTCTAAGCACGGATGCGATCGGTTTGAACATGGCGCAGAAAGAAGCGCGTTATGCGAAAGCGCCGGAGCTGGTTTCGCCCGATGGTTATATCAATACCCCTCGACTTCCCTCGGGGCAAGCAGGACCGATCACGATAGGGGAATTCAAAGGAAAAAATCCAGTGCTCATCGATATCTGGACTTACTCATGCATCAACTGTCAGCGGACGCTTCCATATTTGAAAATGTGGTACGAGAAATATCGGGATCAAGGCCTCGTCATTATCGGTGTTCACACCCCCGAGTTTGCTTTTGAGAAAGTGCAGAAGAATGTTGAGAACTCCGTAAAGGAATTCGGTTTAAAGTATCCGGTTGTACTCGACAACGAATATAAGACGTGGAATGCATTCGGCAACCGTTTCTGGCCCCGCAAGTATCTCGTCGATATCGACGGCTACATTGTGTACGACCATGCGGGCGAAGGCGCCTACGAGGAAACAGAACGAGCTATCCAAAAATTGCTCGCCGAGCGGGCGGAACGTCTCGGCACTGCCCTGCCTTCACAATCTGTATCTTCGCCTGCGGGCGCCATCGTCGCAGATTTCTCGCAGGTCCGGAGTCCGGAGGTATATTTCGGCTCGGAAAGGAACGAGCTCTTGGGGAATGGTGAGATAGGCGTAACAGGTCTGCAGAGACTTGATCTTCCGGCGAAGTTGTTTGCTAATACTCTCTATCTTGGGGGCGACTGGGACATACAGCCGGAATATGCACGAGCGGCAGGTCGTGGAGTGGGAATACAGTTCATATACAGCGCGAAGAATGTGTACATAGTTGCCTCGGCCGAAACACCGGTTCGGATAAAGGTCACGAGGGACGGAAAGCCGCTCGGAGGCGAGCGGGGAGAAGACGTTGACGAGGCTGGCTTTGTCACCGTGCAGGAGGAGCGTCTGTACAAACTCGTTGAAGGCAAAGACTACGGGACACACCTTTTGGAGATAACGGTCGAGGGCGAAGGAGTGAGAGTGTATACCTTCACGTTCGGATAGAGCCCTTATTTTAAGGGCTTTCTATCGGACACTGTGTATGCGAAGTGCGTATGTCCGATATACCTTGAGTCTAAGGGACGACTCTCCCTGAACACGCCGCGCAACAATACTTGATTCCTGTCCATTGACGGCGTGGAGCGGGAAGCATACCGTGATGGCGAAACCAGCGTTTAGAAGATATCTGCGAACGCTATGTCCGTAATGCAGGCGGCGCGGATGGGAAGCATTGCTTTGCTTCTCTTCCTCGTGCTCGCCGTCTTTCTTGGGGGAAATCCCCGCACAAGCTATGCCGAGCCGCTCGGCAGTGACATCGTTTGTCACGTATTTACGATTTTGACAAACCTCGGAGATCCTATTCCCGTATTAAATGGTGGTGATTGTCCGGATCAGCCCCCTCCTCCACCCCCTCCTCCACCGCCCCCTCCGCCTCCAGCTGCATGCGCTGATGGCTTAGACAATGATGGCGACGGCCTTATTGATATGGCAGATCCCGGATGCTCTGACGCCGCTGACGCGGACGAGGTGGATGAGGAAGGGGGAGAGACGCCTCCGCAGTGCTCGAACTCGACGGACGATGACGGGGATCAGCTCCTAGATGCCGCAGATCCCGGCTGCCACACGGATTTCAATGCCGATAACTCAAGCTCATACGATGGCAGCCGCACCGACGAAGCTGCTGTCGCGCCCCCCGCTCCGCAATGTTCCGATGGTATCGATAATGATGGCGATGGAAAGGTGGATAGCGAGGATCCTGGCTGCTCTGGCGGGGCTTCGGACAACGACGAAACTGACCCTTCTAGCGGCAATGGAAGCTCTACCGATTCGAACTCGGAGGGCTCTAGCCCCTCGACAAGCGCAGGGTCTTCGGGCGGCGGAGGCGGAAGCTCCGGTGGGGGAGGCGGGCTTCCAGCGGGAACACCCCTCTACACAAGTACTACTACAGGGAGTGGCCTAACCACAGGGCTTGTTCTCGGCGCTTCGACCACGTTTTCGACGACCACTGATTCATGTGACCGTTACCTTACGGCCTTTATTCGCGAGGGGAAGAACAACGACACGGATCAGGTAAAGCGCCTCCAGCGGTTTCTAAAGGACTTTGAGGGAGTACAGGTAACCGAGACAGGTACGTACGACAAAGCAACGCTCGCGGCAGTCCACGCATTCCAATCGAAGTATGCCTCGGACATCCTCACCCCGTGGGGCATACGCACATCGACGGGATACGTGTACCTCACGACGCGCAAGAAGGTAAACGAGATCTTCTGTGGCTATACCAAGACGTTCTTTCTCACCGTCGAGGAGCAAGAAAAGATAGAGTCTGCGGGGGCCGGTGCGTCTGTATCAAGCTCCTCAATGCCGCCTCCTGTATCGTCTTCAAAGCCGCCGACGCCGCAAGCCTCAGCGCCCACACCGAGCGCGCCGACGCCGCCAATTCCTCAAGGACAAGGTCGTCTCGAGCGCGCCCTACGTTTCCTGCGCGGATTACTTGATCGTTAAGGGTCGGGGTTGACCCCATGAGATGGCGGCTTCGCCTATCTCACGGGGTTGACATAAGGGACAGCATGTCTGTAGTATGCCGCGGGCAGGTAGAAATTTTTTTGACACTCATCAAGCGGTCTGGAGCGGGCCCGAAACCGGCAGCTTTTCGCTGGTTTCCCCAGGTTTTGGGCCCACTCCAGACCTTTTTTATTGTAGCAAAGAGCAGTCGCGGGAGGAGACGCTGCGGTGGATATGTTGTTGATCAAATCATCCGGTCTCTTGCAGAAGAGAGTTATTCGTGTCTGAACATCTCTGCAACAGACGTACAACGGACGTGCAAAGGACATTTAAATATATTGGCACTTTATGATATTTGCTCTAGGACATCGTTATGATCAGGGCCGTATGTCGCAATCAGACGTCCTTTTGACAGGTCGTCAAGATTTATTTGTGATGTGGTTTTTGGGCCGTTTCTTGTTGACAGTCTTTGATTAGAGCCGATAATACGTCGCGTCGTGCAGGTGATGCGTGCGCGGCAGGGAAACCGGCGGCAAAATGCCCGCCTTAATTCAAGACAGAAAGGGAATAAAAGGGAGAAAGGGGAGAAATGGGAGCGAAGTACCTTCGGGGTACGTCGCTTTTTTTGTTGTTCTTGACAGTTGATGAAGTTCACGGTGCGGTCCATTCGCATCGAACGGACCG
>JACPLC010000004.1 GCA_016186695.1 Candidatus Kaiserbacteria bacterium
CGGAAAAACAGGTTGGAACGGTTACGCATTGGTACGACAAGCTTGGCGTGGCCGTTGTGAAGCTCTCGGGGAAGCTCGCCAAGGGCGCGCGCATCAAGGTGAAGAAGGGAACAGAGGAATTTGAAGACACGGTTTCCTCGCTTCAGATCGACCACAAAGATGTCGACGCTGCGAAAAAAGGCGACGATGCCGCGATGAAGCTCTCACAACGGGCGAAGGAAGGCTCAGGAGTCTTTCTCGCAGAGTAATTGTTTCTCGTACATCAAACACCTCTCATTGGAGGCGTATCTATTTATTATGATTGGAAAATGGATTCTGGGTATTGCCGCGCTGTTTTTCTTCGCGGGTCTCGTTTACATTGTGCAACCGTTCCCCGATTCGGGAGGGAACTATGAGGCAAGCGAGGCGGAAGGGCCGGAATTGAATGTAGCTACCTCAAGCTCAATCATTACCATACCACCCAAGCCCGATTCCGGCTTTGTGTCGGCCTCGGAGTCGCATGTCGAGGCCAAGAGCGAGCGTGCCGTTGTCTCTGCTGTGGGAGATGTTTGCACCGGCACGGACAGTCAAAACTTTGAATGCTACGAGAAGCACTATGTCTCGCTCGTAAAAGAAAAGGGAATCGCCGCAGCGTTCGGTGATTTGAAAGCACGGTATCTGAAAAACAGCTATGTCGTTGCCCAGTGCCATCCGATAACGCACGTTATCGGCCGCGAGGCGGCGTTGAAATTCAAAACCCCCGGCGAAGCGTACGTGCAGGGAGATAGTTTCTGCTGGTCGGGCTACTATCACGGCGTTTTGGAAACGTTTCTCGGGAAGATCGGGAGAGAGAATCTGTCGGTCCAGATCAACACAGTTTGTGACGGCATAGAAGGCAAGGAACGCTACAGCTTCGACTACTACAACTGCGTGCATGGCCTCGGACACGGAGTGATGGCTATCACGGAAGATGAGCTTTTCGACTCTCTTGCGTACTGCGACAATCTCACGGGCGATTGGGAGCAAAAATCGTGCGCGAGCGGCGCTTTCATGGAGAACGTTATCGTCGACAATCTCAATCACTTCACGAAATATTTGAAACCCGAAGAACCTTTGTATCCATGCACGGCGGCTCCCGGGAAATACAAAGATACCTGCTACCTCATGCAGACCTCGTACATCCTCAAAGTGAACAACGGCGATTTTCGGGATACCTTCGCGTGGTGCCGGAAGGCGGAAGAGCCATACCGTGCGACGTGCTTTCAAAGCTTGGGGCGCGACGCCTCCGGCCGCACCTCAAGCAACGTGGCACAAACCAAACACTACTGTCTTCTCGGCATGAATTTTTTCGAGCAGTCGAATTGCGTTGTTGGCGCGGTCAAAGATTTCATTTCGTACTTCCATTCCGACAAGCAGGCAGAGCAATTTTGCGCCTCACTGGATGATTCTGATCTCATGACGACCTGCCGCTCAACAGCAACCTCCTACTACGCGCAGTTTTAGTATTGTCCTTTAAAAAAGATCTCCCTGACATGGGGAGACCAATTGACGCCTACGTTGTTCGTTCACATAGCGCGTGGGATGTTGATGAGTTCGACTTCAGCGATCGAACCGTCTGGCTTGACGATTTGGACTCGATCACCGGAGTGAACGTGTTCGACGATCTTGTGGTAGAGCGCTACGGCACGTGTACAGACCTCGGAAACACTGTAAGCGTCGGTCTTCTCGACGAGGTTATTGAGTCTGTCCAACGCTCGTTGCGTCATGACAACGGAACGCCTCTGAAAGCGCTCTTTTCTCCTGCGGGTTCGCATGTTCACCTCCAATGCGAGTGAGTTTCAGAACCAGTCCCACCAGGATAAAAGCACCGCGTTGATTGATTGTCAATTTTCATGTGAGAAATCTCCTTCTTCATTTTTTGTGCGGCTATCAATTTGTGCTATATTTTGCGTATGACAAAAGTACTGAAGAACGTGATAAAGCGTGCGCAGGAGTGGTCTAAAGAAGAGCAGGAAGAGCTCGCAGAATATGCACGCGAGATCGAGAGTCGGCGTTCACGGATATACGTGCTTTCTGAAGAGGAACGTCTGGCGATCGCCAAGGCTAAGAAAAGCAAGCTTGTTCCCGAGAAGAAAATGCGGGCATTTTGGAAGGGCTTGGGCGTTGCATGAAGCTGCAGTTCCGCGAGCGCGCACGCGCGGATATACGCGATATTCATACGCATCTTTTGCAATGGAGTCCGGAAGGAGCAGCGAACGTGTCTCGCGATATCTATGCGGCATGTCGCTTGATCGCGGAACATCCGTTTGGGGCTCCAGAAACCAGTGACCCTTATGTGCGCGTCAAGCATCTCGTGCGGTTCCCGTACAGCATTTTCTATGGTATTGGGAAGAATACCGTTGAGATTTTGCATGTTCGACACACCTCCCGCCGGCCGTGGATATAAGAGGCTATCGCTCAACGGCTCCTACTACGCGCAGTTTTAGAGCGATTCAGCGTACATTTTGATACAGTTGGCGCTTCCGCAATTGCAGGCAAAACTCACGGGGACGAGTTCCTCTCGATAATCTGCCGTTATCTCTTCTCCTTTCTTGATGTCGCGAATTGCTACGTCTGCATTGCCTGTCACTTTTGTGTTTGGGTCGCACGAATGATTGACGTACCGTTCTGGACTACCGAGCAGGGCATATAAATTGTCTTTGATTCGTGAAAGATATTTTTGGACACTGCCAGGTAAGTCTCTTGCTTCTTCTCGCGATAGCCGAACTTGGGTTTGCCATCGGATCACTGTCTCGTCTTTAAGAAAGTCGCGGCCCGCGAAGACACCCTTGCCTTCGATCTTTGAGTCCTGTACCAGCACATCCGCGGGAGTTCGCTCCGGAGAGAACTCTTTATCCATGCCACACATCAGTTCATTCTACTTCTTGGTGCATAAAACGATAAATGCTAAGCTACAAATATGGCGCAAAAGATGGCTAAAGCACTTACCTACGACGAGAAGAAGGATGGGTGGGAGAAGAGCAGGGGCTTTGTAATGCGCGAGGTGCCGATGCCTGTTCTCGACGAGAAAAAGAATCCCGACGATGCACTTGCGGTTATCCTGAAGATAAAATACGCGGGCGTGTGCGGCTCCGACAAAGGCATGTGGTACCGCACGGCGTTCCGCGACATGGTGCATGAGTCGTTGAAGCGTGAAAAAAAGACGCTTCGCATCACCGGCCACGAATTCGTGGGAGAGATAGTCGAGGTCGGCTCGATGGTTCCGCGTCTGTATCACGATCCCGACGAAAAGAATCCCGTGAAGATCGAAAAGGGGGCACTCGTTTCGGGCGACTCGCACGTGACTTGCGGGCGCTGCTACCAGTGTCGTATCGGAGAAGCGCATGTGTGTCTCAACGAAGCCATCCTCGGTATTTCCATCGACGGCATTTTTGCCGAGCATGTGAAGATCCCCGCAAAAAATCTCTGGGCGGTAGACGTGCGGCGTGTGCGACCGGAGATTGCGGCCATTTACGATCCCATTGGAAATGCTGTCCACGCATGCACCACGGTGGATTTTCGCGGGCAGCGTGTGGCGATCTTTGGAGCCGGACCGATAGGCATGTTCGCGATACTTCTCGCACGAAATTTTGGCGCGGCGAAAGTCATTGCCATCGACGTGAATCCCAATAACCTTGCGATGGCGAAAGAGTTGGGAGCGCACGAGACGATTCTCATTGCAAAAAAGAAGAAACAGTACGAGTGGCAACAGGACGAAGAGGCCGTGAGCCGCGTAATGGAGCTCACCTACGGGAAGGGCGTCGACATTGCGATGGAGATGGCGGGGCCGCCTTCCTCGCTCAACAACTGCATCGTCAGCACGCGGCGCGGCGGGCACGTCATCGCGTTTGGTATCAAAGACGGCGACATGACGATCCCGAATTTTTCGCGCACCGTCATCGTCCGCGGCCTCACACTCCACGGGATTATTGGCCGGCGGATATTCGGCACGTGGCAGATCGCCCAGCGCGTTCTCTCCAACAAGTCGAACGGTATTCAGGATGCGGTCTGGAACGTCATACTCAAAGGTGGCAAGGGCACGATACTCGATTTCAAGAAATTTACTCCGGAGTCGTTCGAAAAATCGATGAACGAGCACCCGAAGATCGTATTCAAGATTAACGATTAATAATATCTGTATGTGCTCCCAAGAATCTCCATCACAACAAGGACAGGAAACAGAAAAGCGAGACCTGATCAAGAGCGCTGAGCAAATCCAAGCTCTCCTTGGAACTATGCGCACAGTGGCACCGGCAATGCTAAAGGGCGCTCTCGATACAGTGCAAAGAGAAAAAGAGAAAGATCCTGCTGCCGGTATTTTTGTTGCAAAACTGAACTCGGTTCCGCCCATGGATATTGGAGGGCAGACATACTTTTTTTACGGTGCGCGCGTGCTTGGTAAAACGGCATCGGGGAGCCAACCGTTCGTTACGCCCCACTTGCACCGGAAAGGAATGGAACCGTACCTTTTTCAGCTTGGAACAGGTGAAATGAACTTTGGTAAAGTTGCAGAATCCGGCGATGAGGTAATCTGGAATGCACCGGTAGTGGTCAACAGGGGAGATGAATTCGTTATTCACGAAGGTGAGGTGCACTCATTCCGCAATGTCGGCGATGACCCTGTCGACTTTGTTTTTTCGTGCCCTGAAACACACTTGATTGATAAGAGTGATGCACATCCTGAAGGCGATAGGCATATAGTCAAAGATCTGAGGAACGGAATACCGGAGCATTTTAATAAGTAAGAAATAATTGATATGTACGGTTCGTTAAAACCAATACTTGAAGCAGAACTCAAGGCGGCGAAGGAAAACGGGACATATAAGGTTGAGCGCGTGCTTGAGTCGCCACAGGGGAGGGAAATTACCGTGGGCGGGAAGAAGTACCTGAATTTCTGCGCGAATAGTTATCTTGGGCTCTCCGGCACAGAGCTGATGGAAAAAGCCTCAGAGGAGGCGGTGAAAAAGTGGGGCTATGGTTTAGCCTCCGTGCGTTTCATCTGCGGGACGCAAACCGTGCACAAGGAGCTGGAGCGTGCCGTCGCCGAACTTGAAGGCACCGAAGACGCCGTGCTCTACTCCTCGTGCTTCATGGCCAACCTCGGCCTCTTCCAGACGTTCTTCGGTCCAGAAGACGCCATCATCAGTGACGAGCTGAACCACGCCTCTATCATTGATGCCGTGCGGCTCTCGAAAGCAGAACGACACGTCTTCAAGCATATGGATATGGCGGATCTTGAAGAAAAGTTGAAAGCGACCAAAGACAAAAGACTTCGTGTGGTCGCAACAGACGGCGTCTTCAGCATGGACGGTGACATCGCACCACTGAAAGATATTTGTGATCTCGCCGAGAAATACAATGCGCTCGTTATGATAGACGACGCACATGCCAACGGCGTGATGGGGAAATCTGGCGGCGGTACACCGGAGCACTGCGGTGTTGTCGGCCGCGTCGATTTCATCACCGGAACATTTGGCAAAGCGCTCGGAGGCGCCGGAGGCGCATTTACTGCAACGCGCAAAGAGGCGGCAGACTATCTGCGCAACCGTTCTCGCACCTACCTCTTCTCAAATTCACTTGATACGGCAGTGACAGGCGCCTCGCTTTTTCTTATCGGCTATTTGAAATCACATCCCGAATATCGCAAGCGGTTATGGGAGAACACCAAGCTTTTTCGCGATCTGATGAAAAAGAATGGGTTCACGGTCTCCGATGCGCAGCATCCCATCACGCCCATCATGCTCGGCGACGAGAAGAAGGCAGTAGAGATGGGGAAGGCGCTCTTCGACGAAGGCATCTACGTTATCGGCTTCGCATATCCTGTAGTGCCGAAAGGCAAGGCCCGCGTCCGTGTGCAGATTTCCGCCGCGCACACGAAAGAAGATATCGAAAAAGCAGTCGAGAAATTCACTTCCGTGGGCAAGAAATTCGGTGTTGTATAGGAGGGGTTTCTTGTGATAGCGTTCCCGCGGAGCATTGCTCCGAATTTGACCCTTGTGGCGCGACTGCTTGCGCCCAACAATGAGGAGACCGCTCATGTTCTTCAAACTCCAGCCCGGTGATACGAGGTACTCGCTCGTCACCGTGCTTCAATGCGTGCTTGTCGCTGCAAATTTCGGTCCGCCCAAAATAATCACGGGCGAATACGATAAGGCGACCATGACGGCCGTGAGAAAGCTGCAGCTCAAACTGGGCATCACGCCAACCGGCGTCTACGACCAGGAAGCGCAGCAAGGCCTGAAGGCGTTGTGCGGCGTCGATATCCTGAAACTTCACAACGCATTCTATGGCGTCTCTGTCGAGTCTATGACGCTGGCCCACGTGCAGGCTCGTAAGAAGGAAGAGAAGACGCAGCCGTCTGCCCGCTGAGCCGAACAGCATGACAAGTCGATACGAGGCCCCGGCTCGAATTTACCGGGGTTTTCTTTTGTCTAATTTTCAACGGATTCATCTTAGTTTCATCCTTTTGGCGTACGCTCAATAATTATTTGTAACAGTTCGATTTGTCTATGCCCAACGGCAACGTTAGTGGAAGCAATGTAGTAGCAACAGTAGCACTCGTTGCAATCGTCCTTCTCGCGCTAGCTGCCGTGATCTGGTTTAGCAGGCAACCTGTTCCGACGCCCACTCCGAGTCCGGAACCCGGCGCAACCATCGACGTGAATCTCCCCGGCAATCCTCCGGCACCTTCGCCGACACCTACTCCCTCGCCTCAATCGTATTGAGTTTAGTAAGGCCGCTCCTTCTCCATCTCATCGGAGTATTTGCCTTGCGCGGCGAGCGAGTTCATCTTCGAGCGGAAGAGGAGGATGTCCTGCGCGGCTTTGAGATTCGCCGAAGGATTTTCTGCCCATTTCTTGAGGACGGGATTCTGGATGGCGCGTGAATACGAGAAGGAGAGCGGCCACGACTGCTTACCGCTCTGATTCATTTTGTTCAAATGCGCCGTTGCTTGCTCGTCGCCTTGGCCGCCGGAGAGAAAGACGACGCCTGCGAGATTTTTCGGCACAGTCGCGTTCAAGGCGCGCAACGTCTGATCTGCGACTTCCTCGACGGTTGATTGCTTCGAAGCCTTTTTACCGGCTATCACCATGCTTGCTTTGAGAATCGTACCCTCGGGCGCGACGCCTTGGTGGTCCAGCTCCTCGAACACCTCCTCAAGCGTCGTCTCGGTGGCTTCGTAACATTGCTCTATGGTGTGATCGCCATCGATGAGAACTTCAGGTTCAACAATCGGTACGATATCTGCTTCCTGACAAGCGGCGGCGTAGCGGGCGAGCGCGTGCGCATTCGCATGGATGCATGCGTCGGAGGGAATACCATCGCCGATCGTGATAACCGCTCGCCATTTCGCGAACTTCGCGCCAAGCGTTTTGTACTCCGTGAGCCGTTCGCGAAGGCCATCGAGCCCCTCCGTCACTTTCTCTCCTGCATGCAGCGCGAGATCCTTTGCCCCCGCATCCACTTTAATACCGGGGAGGATTCCTTTTTTTGCGAGAAGTTCGGGAACAGGAGTGCCGTCGCTTCCTTTCTGACGGAGCGTCTCGTCGTAGAGGATGATGCCGCTTATATATTGCTCGAGGCCGGCCGTCTCAAACATGCCCGTGCGATACGCACGCCGCGTTTCTTCGGTGCATTCGACGCCGACGGCATCGAAGCGTTTCTTGCACGTGCCCGCACTTTCGTCGGCGGCGATGATGCCTTTACCGGGCGCAACCATCTGCTTCGCCGTTTGCTTCAAAATTTCGATATTCATAGGATGTATTTGTCTGATAACTATCAACTGAAAACTATCCTGTAATGTGCCGTGTATTAATATACCGTATCGTCCGCGGATTCGAAGTCATCACAACAGAGTGCGTGTTGGTATACACGGCTCCCACGGTAACGCCTTTCACGAGCGGCCCGTTTAGAATACCCGTGGCCGTAAAGCTCAAGTCTTTGCCTCGCGCGAGATCCTGTGAGCGGAAGACGGTCGAGAAATCGGTAACGCCTGCCTTGTTGAGACGCGCTATATGTTTCTCGTCTTTCGGTTTCCAGCGGCAGAGAATTTCTCCGCCGAGGCATCGGAGCGCCGCCGCGCTGATGACAGCCTCGGCGCTTCCGCCGATGCCCATCAGCATGTCGACGGATGAACTTCCCTTGCAGGTCGCGATTGCCATCGCGATGTCGCCGTCGGTGAAAAGCTGGACGCGCGCGCCCGTGCCGCGTACTTCTGCGATGAGCGCTTCGTGACGCGGCCGCTCGAGTACTGCAACGGTAACCTCGGAAATTTCTTTGCCGAGCGCGGAGGCAACTTTTCGTACGTTTTCCGCAGGCGTTGAATCGATATCGATGACGGACGCCGCCTCCGGCCCCACCGCTATTTTCTCCATATATGAATCAGCGGCACGGTAGAGCGATCCTTCAGGCCCTGTCGCGATGACCGAGAGCGCGTTTGAGCGGCCGTAGGCGACCGAATCGGTGCATTCAAGCGGATCAACTGCGATATCAAAGCGTGCTCCAGTGCCCTTGCCGAGCTTCTCGCCAATGTAGAGTTCGGCGGCTTCGTCTTTTGCACCTTCGCCGATGACGATTTCGCCCCGGAAGTCTATCGTATTGAAATACTCGCGCATCGCATCAACTGCCGCCTGATCTGCGGCCTTCGCATCGCCTCTGCCGATCCATCGCGCGGCCGCTATCGCGCCCTCTTCGGTCACCCGCACGAATTCAAGCGCGACGTTTGCAAACAACGAGACGTCACTTTTGGCCATAGGGTGCGGCCATTATAGCCTAGCGAAGCGACTATACACGCACCAAATAGCTTGACAGAAATTAGGCTACGCGTAAGATTGCCGCGAATGTATGGTTTCCAGTGCGCTGAGGGTTGTATAGACCGCAAGTGGCAGGGAAGAGGCGATATACATCATTAGAGGAAATACAACCCAACAATACAATGGCTAAGAAGCTTTATGTCGGTGGTTTGCCTTACAGCACTACCGAAGACCAGCTGCGCGATGCGTTTGCGCAGGCCGGAGACGTTTCGAGCGCTGTCGTCATCATGGACAAGATGAGCGGCCGCTCGAAGGGTTTCGGCTTTGTCGAATTCCAGAACGATGACGACGCTACAAAGGCGATCGACATGTGGAACGGCAAAGATTTCGGCGGGCGAACGCTCACCGTGAACGAAGCACGTCCGATGGAACCCCGCCGCGATTTTCGCGGAGGCGGTAACGGCGGAGGCGGCTACGGAGGCGGTCGAGGGGGCGGCGGCAGATGGTAAATTCGTTGCAAGCCGAATTGGCAACGGCCGCGTCGTAAGACGCGGCCGTTGTTTTTTGTCCTGACTCGCGTCGCGGTCGGGACTATCCACACGCCAACAGCGCTCATGCGGGCAAATCGTTCATAATGACTGGAATGGGTCTTCGCATCGGAGCGCTTTTGGGCTGGGGGATCGTCATCTACGCGGTCATGTATCTTCTCGCGACGGCACTTGCAACATACGGATTTTTCGAGGGAACAGCGCCGCGCCTCATAAGTCTTGTCACGCTCGTCGGCACCGCCGTCATCGCCGGCCGCTCGCTCAAAGCACATACGTGGAGTGACATTCTGCCGTACTCACTCTCTTGGGGGGTCACGGTCGCAGTTATCGACGGCATCATGCTTTTTCCCTTTGGAGGCTGGCAGATCTACGCAAACTGGAGCGTGTGGTTTGGATACACACTTGTCGCTCTCGCGCCCTTGCTCGCGCTCTATCCGAAATTCAACAGATTTAACAGTACCACCAGCGTGTGAACGAATCATCGCTTCACGCGCACCGGTTGCTCCTTCGTCTCGGGCTTTCTCTCGTGCACGCATTCGCGTGGATCTTTATCTTTGAATATTTCTATCTGCTCTCGGGAAATATGGGACGTGCGCTTGCGGGCGCGGTGCTTCTCTACGCGTTCGCGCAATTCGTAACGCTCGTCGTCACGCCCGTCTCTGCCGCGCACCTCGCACGCGGCGTAAAACACTCGCTCGTCTGGGGAGCACTCATCGCGGCCTCTGCCTTCACAGTCCTCGGCGCTTCGTTCAGCGGATACTTTCAGACGCCAGCGCTGTGGGGGTTGGTTGCATTCGCAACTCTGCTCGGTCTCTACCGCGCGCTCTACTGGATACCGTACACACTCGCGAGCACGGAGAGTGCGCCGCTCGCGCACATGCGCACGTATTTCGAAGTCTTGATAGCGCTCATGCCGCTCTTTGCCGGCTTCACACTCGTCTCGATCGCGGCCGCGCCGGCGCGTCTTCTCTTCGGCGCTGCTGCGCTCATCGTGCTCTCGGCGCTTCCCGCGCTATTCATGCGTGACACACGCGAGCGCTTCTCGTGGCCCTATGTATACACCTACCGGCAGCTTTTCCGGCGCAAGAATCAGGGACTCGTTTTGCAATCACTGCTCGAGGGAATGCAGGGAGCAGCACTATTTCTCATCTGGCCGCTTGCCGTTTTTCTCATCGTCGAGTGGTCGTACTCTCTGCTCGGACTCGTGTTCACCATTACCCTCCTCGCAATTTTGCTTCTGCGGCGCTTCTACCGTCACCTTGCGGAGTCGTTTGGCATCAAGCCTTCTTCGGCCGTCCACACCGTCTTTGCCGTTTCCGGCTGGGTCGCGCGTCTCGCCGCGGGGACACCCGTCGGCATCGTGATTGCAGACGCGTATTCGTACACAACACAGCCGGAGCGCGGGACACGCGCCGACCCCTTCTCGTTCGAACACGCGAGTGACAGGGGAGCGTTTCTCGACGAGTATACTGCACTGAAAGAGATAGCACTCGGGTTCGGCAGAATCATGCTCTGCATCATCGTGTTCTTCCTCGCCTCTGTGCTCGCGCTTCCCGTCGTCTTTGCTACCGCGCTCTTGATCGCGGCCGCCGCCGCAGGAGTTTCTACTCTGGTTGCGCAAAGGCTCTCACCTGCGACATACTAGAGCGGTGACGAAAATCTTGGGCGAGGATTTTTTTGAGCGGCGGCCGCAGATCGTTGCCCGCGAACTTTTGGGCAAATTTCTCATCCGACGCGTAGGCGGCAAAACATACGCGTGCGTGATTACCGAAACGGAAGCCTACGATGGCTCGCGCGATCTCGCGTGTCATGCGCGAAGCGGAAAAACGGCGCGCAATGCGCCGATGTGGGGCAAGCCCGCGCACGCCTATGTGTACTTCACCTACGGGATGCACTGGATGCTGAATCTCGTGACGGGGAAGAAAGGCTATCCTTCGGCGGTGCTTATTCGTTCGGCAGGCGAATTCATTGGGCCAGCGCGGCTTACAAAAGGACTGAAAATTGACGGAACACTCAACGGTAAAGCTTTAAATAAGGCAAATGGCCTATGGGTAGAAGATAGAGGCGATGAGGTCAGACCTCATCGTATCGAGCGAACACCACGTATCGGCGTTGCCTATGCGGGCGAGTGGGCCAAAAAACCGTGGCGGTATGTATTAAAAACAAAAACCGCGGGTACTGACGCAACAAACCCGCGGTTATAAGAGCCTTGGCCCTCTTCTCTTCTCCCGCTCGATCGCGCGGCTGAGTTTCTTTTGTACTTTCTCGAGCCGCCTCGAGACTTTTTTCAGGCGAGACTTTCTTTTTTTGAGCGTTTTGCGCGCTCTCGTCTCCGCAGCCTTTTGAGCTTTCTGAGACCGATAGAGATGAGCGACACGCTGGACCGTGTTCTCAATCTCGAGGGGAGCACGTGCCCTATAGGGAACTCCAAAGTGCAGATAAACGAATGTTCGCACCGGCACCGCGAGCTCCCACCATCGACCCTCTTTCGTTATCTGGTCGCGCCACGAGACCTCTTTGAGCGGAGTTTTGTCCCTCGGGCCCGTCCAGATTTCGCTCTTGAGAAAGAGATGGAGCAGTTCCGCGTCAGTGGTCATCGGACTCTCCTGCCTTATCCATCGCCTCTTGCGCAAGGGCCGTTGCGGCAGCCTTTGAGCCAGCGTGAGGCTGAAGGGGAGAATCGGACCAGTCTCGCTCCACGAAAACGCATTCGGCGCGACCATTGCCGCCACGACGAAAGTGGAGCACAAGAAGTTCGTTCGGCAACGCAACAGCGCACTCGTTGCGCATAACGCGCGACAGAACATGAGCGTGGTGTGCATTCATGGTAGTGCCTCCAGATGAGTGGTGAGATGCAGACCCCAAAAACAACAAACTTGCGGCAATCTACACTATTCGAACAACTTTTGCACGATCTCTTTCACATCGTTGCCGTCTGCTCGGCCGGCGAATTCTTTCATTACAGCGCCTGTGAGTTTGCCTGCGCCGGAAGCGTCTGCAACGCCGAGCTCATCCTTTTTGGCTCGTGCAACTTTTTCTATCTCCTCACGGCTCACCATTTGCGGAAGATACTCCTCTATGATTTTCAACTCCTTTGATTCTTTCTCGGCGAGCTCGGCTCGGCCGCCTTTTTCATATACTTCTGCCGCTTCTTTACGCTGTTTTGCGAGGCGTTTGAGGACAGTCACTACGTCGTTGTCTGCAAGTTCCTCGGTCGGCTTGCGGCTCTTCGCTACGAGCTCGTTGGTAAAAGCGGCAAGCGCGCCGCGAAGCGTTTGCAGGCGCAAATCGTCTCTTGCTTTCATTGCAGTTATCATGTCTGCACGGATTTTTTGGGCGAGCATGTCGGGAGTGTACCATGATAAACTGTCGGTATGGAGTGGCTTATTGGACTCGGTGCTCTCTTGGTGGGGTTTGCCGCCGCGTGGCTTATTTTCAAGAAGTCATCGAATACGGATACAACGTCCGAAATTGTTCGCAAAGTTGAACTACTTGAAAATACGTTCAAAAACGTCAACGAAATGACCTTAAAACACATTGGAGAGATTAAGTCTGACGTCGCTAAGGATCTAAAGACGAATAGAGAAACGATTGATTCATCTTCCCGGACCATGCATCAGCAAATCAGCCATTTCACCCAATCTATAACAAAGATGGAGGGCAATCTCAGGAACGTCTTCGACTCGATAAAAACTTCGAATGACAAAATGTCATCCTTCCAAGACATGTTCAAAACTCCTAAGTTGCGGGGTGAGTGGGGGCAATCGAATCTAAAGTATGAACTAGAACAAACATATTCAAATGACCGAGTTTTAGCACAGCACTATTTTAAAAGTGGGGAAGCCGTTGATTTTGTTCTTAAACTACCGAACGACCTTCTCCTTCCCATTGATTCAAAATTTCCCATGGAGGTCTTCAAACCATATTGGGACGAGTTAATCCCAATTGAGAAAGTAAAAAAACAACAAATATTCGTCCAGGCGGTAAAAAAAGAAGTTGATTCGGTTGCATCGAAATACATAAATCCCGGCGAATCTACTGTTGATTTTGCTCTCATTTACGTGCCGGCTGAGGCCGTATTTTATGAAATCATGTTTTCAATGAAAGATGATGGATTAATGGAATATGCCCATAAAAAAAGAGTAAGATTCGTTTCTCCAAACACATTAAGAATGACTTTGAGTGTCATAGAACATTGGGTTCGCGACATTACGGTCAATAAGGAGACAAAGGAAATCTTAAAACGGTTATCTGCAATTTTACAAGACGGAAAGAAACTCGCCGATAGCTACCGAGTGTTAGGCAAACATATCTCGAACGTCCAGAGTGCCTATACTGATTCGGGAGATAGACTGCGATTGCTGACCGGTCGTGTTGAAAACGTCATTTCTATTGGCGCGAATGAAAGCCAGAATCAAGAAGCTCTCGTAAACTCAAAACTTGCTCTAGGCGACTAGTCGCGATATAGTGCGCCGACAAATATGGCTAAGATTGCGATTATTGAGACGGGTGGGAAGCAGTACGTTGTCACGAAGGACAGCGTTTTGAATGTTGAAAAATTGGACGGTGTTTCCGAGAAAGGAGACAAGGTCACTTTTGATAAAGTGTTGCTCACCGACGACGGAAACGAGACGAAAGTCGGCTCACCCTACATCAGCGGCGCAAAAGTGTCTGCCGAACTCATCGAGGCAGGCAGAGCAGATAAGGTGACCATCATCCGCTACCGCCAAAAAAGCCGCCACTTCGTGAAGCGTGGTCATCGCCAGCCATACACAAAAGTTCGCATCACTGCGCTGCCGTAAGACGGAAGCCCGGCTACGATACTGCAGCGGGGCTTCATAAGATACGTCCGTATACGAACACGGCGCCCAACATTGTGAAGAACCACACGAGGGTTCATATCACGCGGTTTTCTTTCATTGTCGCCGTGGCTCTGTAGAGACAGAAAGCCACGAGCAGAAAGCCAAACAGGGGTGCAATCGATTTCATGCGAGCCTCTCTTTCTTTGCCCGAACGACTATAGCTCACCTAGTGCCTGCCCTCAAGAGCGCTTTTAATTGTCTCGGGATCGGCGTACTCGAGCTCGCTGCCGGTCGATAGACCGCGGCCAAGCGTCGTGATCTTGATGTCGGGAGATACGATCTCCCGACATGCCTCCCGCAGGTGATTCGCAGTAGCATCGCCTTCGGGGTTAGCGGGGAAGGCGAGGATAATTTCCTTTAGACCCCTTTCACCCGTTACTCCTTTTTTTATGTGGTCGAGAAGCTGCCTTGTACGAAGGCCGTTTGTTTTCTCCGAGCCGAGTGAAATCGTCCCGCCGAGTACGAAGTAGCGGCCCTTGTACGTACCGCTTTTCTCCAACGCCGCGAGATCGGCATCAGCAGCGACGACAGCAAGAAGCTCGCCATCTCGAGCTTCGTTCGAGCACAAGCTGCACGTTTTATTTTTTTCACTATGGTAGCGCATGCACTGTGGGCACTGGTGCACCGAGCTCGAAAGTTTTTGCACCGATTCGATAAGCTCGCGTCGCGCGGAGGGAGATATGCGCAGGAGATACTGCACGAAGCGTTGTGCCTGCCGCGGGCCGATGCCGGGGAAACGTTCGAATATGGCGATCAGTTTTTCTATCGCGTCCATGATCAAACAACTATATCGTGTACGACCTCGTTACTCTTGAATCATGATTCATGAATCACGAATCAAGGATTTAGAACGGCGAGCTGTCGGCTTCGACAGCTGCTTCCGGTGTGAAGTCACCAAAGTCGCTCTTGTCGATAGAGAGGAAGGTGGTGCGTTGTTCGTCGAAGCGAAGTTCTATCTTTCCCGTGGGGCCATTGCGATGTTTTTCTATCAAAATCTCGGCGATGCCTGGCCGGTCGGAGTTTTCGTTCATCTTATCCTCCCGATGAATGAACATGACGACGTCGGAGTCCTGTTCGAGCGAACCCGAGTCGCGAAGGTCGGAGAGGCGTGGCCGGCCGCGGCGAGTTTCGACGGCACGCGAAAGCTGGGAGAGTGCGAGCACAGGAACGTCAAGCTCACGCGCCATTGCTTTAAGCGAGCGTGAAATTTCAGTCACCTGCTGGACCATCGAATCCGTCGCGCGCGCATAGCTCGGCGTGATGAGTTGGAGGTAATCGATAATGACGAGGCTCAAATCGCGCTCTACCTTGAGGCGGCGCGCGACGGAGCGCATCTGCAGCACTGTCGAGGAGGGTTTGTCATCGATGTAAATCGGCGCTTCCGACAAAACACCGAGTCCCGTCTGGAGACGCCCAAATTCATCGTCACTCTTAATCCGTCCGGTGCGCAGCTTCCACGAATCTACTCCCGCTTGCGCGGCGAGCATGCGATCCACGAGCTGCTGCGAGCTCATTTCGAGCGAAAAGATTCCGACCGAGGTGCCATGCTTCGTTGCGGTCTTTCGTGCGATGTCGAGAGCGAGCGCGGTCTTACCCATCGAGGGACGCGCGGCGAGGAGGATGAGGTCGGATTTTTGCAGACCCGCCAATAGGTTGTCGAGCTGCGTGAAGCCGGTGGGAATTCCGCGCAGTGTTGCTTCGTGCTTCTGCAAATGCTCGAGACGCTCCCATGCCTCGGTAAGCTCCTCCTTAATAGTGTGGAAGGAACGGAGCATTGGCGTTTGCGAGACGCTGAATACCGCTGACTGTGCCTGATCAAGTGTCGTCGCGATGTCTTTGTCTTCCTCAAAACCGAGCTCGTGAATTTTCGCCGCCGCATCGATGAGCGAACGGAGTAGGAATTTTGTCTGTACGATCTCTGCATAGTGGCGGGCGCTCCCCGGTGAGGCGGCGGCGGAGACCAGCTCGGAAAGGTACGCTGCACCCCCTACCTCGGCGAGAAGTTTGCGCTGTTTCAGCTTGCCTGAGACAGTGACAACGTCGATGGGCTCGCCCTTACTGTGCAGGGAAAGCATCGCGTCGTAGATGGTGCGGTGTCTCCCCGTATAGAAAGAGTCGACACCGACGACATCGGCGACTTCATACATCGCATTTTGGTTCAACATGAGGGCACCGAGGAGCGCGCGCTCGGTTTCGGTGTCTTGAGGCGGTGTTCGAAGAGGGTTCCCCATGAACGCATCCTACCATGTGTGCTCTTTGCTCCGGATTCGCACCGTCGGAGAGATATGTTTCTTTTCTGTGGAAAAGGTCGTCGAGCTTGACCGGAGACATTGCTTTTGCTACAACGTATGCCACACTGTCACGGATAGTCAAATGTCGCGTATTTATGCTGTCTTTTGCCCCAAAAACGATTACTAAAGAACTGCTTGCAGGCCTGCCCGAACGCTCCCGGAAGGTTCTTATCGATCGCTATGGTCTTTCACCAAAGGGGGAGAGGCGGACGCTCGATGCCATTGGCAAGGAGTACGGCATCACGCGCGAGCGCATCCGCCAGATAGAGAACCACGGTATCTCGGTGGTGCGCGAATCTGAAAGCTACGCCGCACAGGCGGCGGCTCTCGAAGACCTGAAGCGCGCGCTCCACACGCTCGGCGGGATCGTCGCGGAGCACACCATCCTCGAACATGTGCCGAAAAGCGAAGCCGATCACAATCATGTGCTTTTTCTTCTCACGGTCGGGCACCATTTTGCCGACCGCCGCGAAGACGCGAATTTTAAGGCGCGCTGGCATGTCGACGAGCAGCTTGCGGAGGCGGTGGAACACGCACTTGCCGCACTTTATGAATCTATCGAGCCGAGTCGTCTCACGCCTGAAGAGGAATTCATCGAGCTTTTTGCAAAGCATCTGCGGGAGCAGGGAGTGAAGAATCGTCCGCCGGAGGTGATGCTGCGCTGGCTCATCATTTCAAAACGTGTCGGAAAAAATCCACTCGGTGAGTGGGGGAGGATGGAGTCGCCGCATGTACGTATCAAAAACACGCGCGACTTTGCCTATCTCACCCTGAAGCGGCACGGAAGCCCGATGCATTTCACCGAAGTTGCCAAGGGGGTAGAAAAACTTTTCAGCCGGCAGGCACATCCTGCGACAACCCACAACGAGCTCATCAAAGACAATCGATTCGTCTTGGTGGGTCGCGGTCTCTACGCGCTGAAGGAATGGGGGTACGAGCCCGGTGTCGTCCGTGATGTCATTAAGGGGATCCTTGCCCGCGACGGCGCACTCACACGCGAGGAGATCGTCGAGCGGGTGAAGCGCGAACGCTACGTGAAGGATGCGACCATCACCGTCAACTTGCAAAACCCGATGTTCACGCGTATGCCGGACGGTAAGTACTCGGTCGCAAAATAGCTTCTGTATAGAGATATTAACGAAGATTTTCGAGGAACCAGTTAACCACTTAGTGCGAGACATTCCAGGGTAATCCTTCTTAAGGCCGGGTATAGCGGGTAGAGTACCTTGCATAGGGCCACATACATACCTTTGCTTTTAAGATGATCCGCGCTATTCTCTTATGGGCGCATTATGGCATGCGTCATCATGCAAAAGGAGTCAAAAAAGATGACCGAGTTCCGTAGAAGTTCTCTGTGCGGGAATCCCAACTACAGCCCTTGCGCCGAGGTGAAGATTGACTCGGATGCAGTTACTATCCGCAACAGCACGTCACCCGAGCGCCAGGTTTCGTTCACCCGCGACGAGTGGCGCACGTTGGTCGCTGGCATCAAGAAAGACGAATTCAACGCCTGATGCTTCGTCGCCACTGCCGTAACTCGAGGAGGCCATTGCCTCCTCTTTTTTATAAACTCTCCGACTTTAGCCGGGGTGTATGTTTGAAGGCGATGCCGTAAGCTAACCCCATCCGGCAGGGCGACCGAGTGTTGATGCGCGAGGAGATCGTCTTCCAGAACGCCCTGGAAGCTCGTGCACATCAGCACCTCAGCAAACTGGCCGAAGTTTAGTAAAATTGGACCATGGAGAAATGGCAGGCAGTTAAACAGGATTCGGGTATCAATAAGGAGTTGCCGGCTAATCTTCCCACACGTAAGGAAATAATTGAAAATTCGCATCTGAGCGAAACTATTTTTGATGAATCGAAGTATCGAGACTATGTAAAATCTTTTGAGGACAGAGTATCGTTGTTGCAGGAACAAGAAGCGCAATTGCTTTCAGATTTTGACGCCCTGAAACCGCATTACGAGAAAGGTGGTGAGATATATCGGGAGCATGTTCACATTGTTCGAGATCTGCTTTCCGATCTCTCTCGAGGTATAGACAATATGCTGTTTCAAAGAGACTTGTTTCCAGTCGACAAGAAATGGTTTCTGGTTGAATCTCAGGTGGAGACACTCTCGCTACAGGTGCGGGATATGAAGTATGCGATGGCAAATTTATATTCCGTCGGCACCTATCATTCGGTTACTAAGGGCGCCAGTTTTACCAAGCATATGGGACCTGGCCAGTATGCTCGGAAGGAACTTGCGTCGCCATATGCACGGTCTGGCCTGGAACCACGGGAAATGGAGGCATATTTTGCTGGCCTCCTGCCGTCGGTCGAGAACACTAAATCCGAGACAATTTTGACGGCAAACGGAATGGCGTCGCTCACAACTGTTCTGGCGCTTGTGAAATCGGAGAAAAACGACGGTAAATATCTTATCCCCGCCAATTCTTATTACGAGCTCAATAAGGTCTTTCGACATATGTTGCGTGAGCCGGGAGTGAAGGATTTCACATTCCAGCCTCCCGAGACACTCCTGGATCACACGAAGAACGATGACCCCGACATGATATTCATTGAGCCGATCCAAAATGATCCGGAGATGCGCGAGATCGACGTGATCGATCTTGTTTCTGTACCAACAAAGCATGATAAACGGTTCGTTATCGTAGACTATACAATTTCTGGGCAAAATATCGCTCTTCACGACATTATCGAAAAATCGAATCCTCGCAATATACTCCTGCTCATCTCGAGTCTCCATAAAATGTACGAGCAGGGGGATGATGTTGCGCCAGCGGGTGTAATACACGTGGTCGGTAAAACTGCCGAAGGGCTCAAACCCATCACAGAGAAATTACGGGCTTTGCGCGCGATGCTCGGCACAAACATAACCGCCCCGAGCTTGCTCCTATTACAAAGAATTTCTCCGGATGCAGTTGAAGAATATTCATATGCGATAGGGAAAAATGTCACAACACTCGCGCGAGACCTACAAAGAATCAACAGTCCGATTGTAAAAAAGATCTCTGCAGCGGCTGAAAATGAATCTGGAGCCTCGCGGGGTCTTGTCTTTTACATTCATTTTATGCAAGACGTCGCACCTCGCTTTGTTGAGGGGGTGTTGGAAAAGGCCAGAGAACACAAATTACCTGTGATGGAGAAATCCGCCTTCGGGTATAGGCAGACAAGCTTATCGATTCCTGGCGAATTAATTGTTCGGATTGCACCCGGTGTTGAGAACTCTCGTCAGGTAGAAATATTAAAACAGATTTTCGAGGACGTCTTAATCGACCTTTCGAGAGAAGCTCGGAGCAACCGATCATGAATAGACACCGCATTGTCTCTCCGTGCTATTCTTGCACTTTGGGGGCACTTTGCTTTTTTTTGCATCCTGCGAGACATAGTTCACAGAGTCTCTTGTATTTTTGACATTTTCGTGTCGCGAAATGCTAGAATTAACGCATGGCGTTAGAGATTCCGGGTGTCGGCGAAGAGCGGCTACGACAACAGCAATGGGGAGTCGGGTCGTTCGTTTTCCGTTGGGTCCTTTCTGAAGTTGTCAGTCTCGATTTGAGGGTATTTATCGAGGGAACGATAGGAAACCTCCTCGGCATTTCGCGTGGGACCTTGCTCACCTCAATCTTTTTAGGTCTCCTGCTTTCGCTCTGGACGCTTATCCCGAATCTTCCGCTCTTCATCTTTGCGTGGGTCATCGGCACCATGCCAATATGGATTTTGCCCGCAGCCGTAGGAGGCGCATGGAAGGCGTGGGTGTGGTACGTGCAGGCGTACTTCATTACGCGGCGCACGCCGCTTCTCTTGGAAGTGAAGATGCCCCGCGATCTCGTCAAGTCTCCTCGTGGCATGGAGCTTGCACTCGCGCAGCTGTGGATCTACGCCGGAGAGACGACCTATTTTCATCGCAAATGGCTGGGGCAGGTACGGCCCATCTTTTCGTTCGAGATAGCCTCTTTTGGCGGTGACGTGCACTTCTACATCTGGATATGGAAAGAGTGGCGGCCAGTCATCGAATCTGCTATCTACGCACAGTATCCGGAAGTCGAGATAGTCGAAGCAGAAGATTATGCTGCGAAGTATGTGTACGAGCCTTCGAAACACATGGTTTACGCGACAGACTACCGATATGAGCCGCGCAACGACGCGTACCCGATCAAGACCTACGTCGAGTTCGAGCTCGACAAGGATCCGAAGGAGGAGTACAAGGTTGATCCGCTCGCGCAGGTGATCGAGCGTTTGAGCGCGCTTGGTCCGACCGAGCAGATCTGGCTGCAAATCGTCATCACGATGGACATGGAGCATAGACGAAAGCCGGACGGAAGATATTGGGAAACAGAACCCCGCTTTGCCGGTCTCGCGAAAGCGGAGGTGGACAAGATCCGCAAAGATCTTGTCGGGGATCCGGATAGCCACACCGATAGGTGGAAGTCTTTCTCGCGCGTACAACTTTACCGCATCAACGAACAGATACGTGCTATCGAGCGCAACATGAGTAAGCATCCATTTCACGTCGGCATGCGTGGTGTCTTTATCTCCGATCCGCCCAATTTCATCCAGCGGGGGTGGAACAACATGCGCTGGATATGGGCACCGATGGGCAATCCGCAGTACATGAACCAGATGCGCCCTCGCCGTTGGCACACGCCATTTGATTATCCGTATCAGGATGTGTGGGATTTGCGTTGGAACCTGCACGCGGAACGTTTCTTCGACTGCTACCGCAGACGCGCGCATTTCTATGCGCCGTACACGCTTCCCGACAACATCATGTCGACGGAGGTCATCGCGACATTCTGGCACCCCGTGCCGACGGCGATCGCCTCTCCCGGATTACAGCGCATTCCTGCGAAGAAAGCCCAGCCGCCGCCGAATTTACCCAAGTGAGCTTCGAGCGCATAGCTTCGAGCTGCGAGATCGGCATCACCATGATATTCTTTGCGTTTCCGTCTCGAAGCTCGCAGCTTGAAGCTCGCAGCTAACGTATGCAAAATTTTCGACAAGATCTCGAGCATTTTTTTGACCGCGGAAGCGAGCGGCTCGCCGAACTTTCAGAGCGTTGGCGGCTACACACCAACAGGCGCACCATGCTCGCGCTCGTCTTCGGCGGCACGACGCTCGTCACGCTCTACATCGGCGTGGTGCAGCCGCCGGATAAATTCCCCATCGATACGCTCGTCACCATCCCGCAGGGCGCAACACTTTCAGAGACAGCGGCCTCATTTGATACGGGTGAAGTGGTCCGCTCCGGTCTCGCGCTGAAGATCTTGCTCACGCTCGCCGGTCGGCAAGACGAGGTACACGCCGGCGATTACCTTTTTAAGGAGCCGAAAAACCTCTTTGTGGTAGCGCGGGCGATCGCAATCGGGCAATACGGCCTCGAGCCCACGCGTATCCGTGTACCGGAAGGTGCAACGACCGCAAAGATGGCGAAAATATTCGACTCACAGCTTCAGCGATTTGACGAGGAGCATTTTCTCAAAATCGCCCAGCCCGAGGAAGGGTATCTGTTTCCGGATACCTACTTTTTTCTCCCGAACGCGACCGAGGAACTCGTCTTTTCGACGATGCGTCAGAATTTTGATGCGCAGATCACTGCGATACAAGACAAGATAGACGCCTTTGGAAAACCGCTCTCGGACATTGTCATCATGGCATCACTCCTCGAGCGGGAGGCGCAAAACACAGACGATCGCCGTAAGATCGCTGGCGTTTTGTGGAACCGACTCGAGAAGGATATGCTTCTGCAGGTTGATGCGGCGTTCATCTACACGCTCGGGAAGGGGAGTTTCGACCTTACGGTTGCCGACTTAAAGAGTGATAATCCGTACAATACGTATGTGAACAAAGGCCTCCCGCCAGGCGCGATCGGCTCGCCCTCACTCGATTCACTCCTCGCTGCCGTGACGCCCGTCGAACATGGGTACTTTTACTACCTCGCCGACAAAAACCATGTGACTCACTATTCAAAAACCTACCAAGAACATCTCCGGAAGAAACGTTTATACCTCGGGTCTTGATACCGGCTTGCTAGCCTACCTTGACCGCGAGTCCGTATCACGTATATTCCGAGGCGGATCAATAACGAATCATGGGAGGTCACGTTGGAACGAAACGCCAGACATGAAACAGAGGTCGATAAGTGGATGCAATCGCTTGCCGCACTCATCGCCGCGCAGAAGACTGTAGTTCCGCACGTCGAGATCATTAATCTGCGAGTCCCGTTGGATTCCGGCGGGCCGATGTTCCAAGATATGCCACTGGTTTCCCTGTGTTGTGTTCGCATCAGGGTGCCATACTCAAAAGCCAACACGCCGGCTGATAAAGAGGGTCGAGCTCTTGTTCGATGCTATATTGACCGGCTCACGAATGAAATACGCACGATCGGGCGCGGGAAACACGGAGAACTTGCGGGCGCATTGCGTAAGGCGGGCTTCAAAAAAATCATCCTCGAAAAAATTGACAACGGCCATATCAACGGCCGCCCCCCGACTTCCGAGGAATCCCACAAGATCGTTGCTGAGGCATCAATATGAGCGCGATCCTTCAGGACATTTGCTCACTCAACCTATCCGCGCTCTGCTCGAAGCAAGCGCGGATGTCTTTTTTGTTATAGTGCCCACATGACGAAAGTTTTTATGGGCCTCTCTGGCGGAGTCGACTCCGCGGTGTCGGCGGCGCTTTTCAAGGAGCAGGGGCTCGACGTCACGGGAGTTTTCATAAAGATATGGCAACCGGAGTTTATCGAGTGCACGTGGCGCGAGGACAGGCTTGATGCGATGCGTGCGGCCGCAACACTCGGTATTCCGTTTCGAGAAGTAGATTTCTCCGCCGAATACAAAAAAGAAGTGGTCGACACGATGGTCGCTGAGTATGCCCGCGGCATTACGCCGAATCCCGACGTTGCGTGCAATCGTGCCATAAAGTTCGGGCATTTTATGAAATGGGCCCGTGAAAATGGCGCAGACTTCATCGCGACAGGACATTACGCCCGCCTTCGCCCCGACTCCGCTAAAGCTACGACGGGCAAGCAAGGCTACGGCGGGCAAGCCCGCATCGATCTGCTGCGAGGTGCGGACAAGAACAAAGACCAGTCATACTTTTTGTATCAGCTCACGGAAGACGATCTTACACACACGCTGTTTCCAATAGGCGACATGACAAAACAGCAAGTCCGCTCGCTGGCGAAAAAATTTGGACTTTCGAATGCCGAAAAGCCCGACAGTCAGGGCATTTGTTTTCTCGGCGACGTCTCGATGGAGGAATTCCTCGGACGATTCATCACGCTTGAGCGCGGCGCGGTTCTCGATATGGCCGGTAAGAAGATGGGAGAGCATCGCGGGGCAGCTCTTTATACCGCAGGCCAGCGGCACGGATTCACAGTTCGGAGCGTACAGCGAAGCGGAGGTGAACACTACGTCGTATCGGTTGATACGCGTGCCAATACCATCACCGTCTCGCATAACCGGCTCGACGCAGCGCGCAAAGAGCTCACGGTCGAGCGGATGCACTGGATACATCCGCAGACGCTCCCCCTCGAAGCAGAAGCACAGGCGCGCTATCGCGAAACGCCTGTGCCTGTTCGTGTCGAGGATGCAAAGGGTAGAATCCGAGTCGCGTTCTCGGAGCCGCATCTCGTTTCCGCCGGCCAATCACTTGTTCTCTATCAAGGCGAGCTCTGTCTCGGCGGCGGAATCATCTGTTAGAATCTATCCATGAGTACGGCGGGGGAAACGGTGAGCCGCGCCTTGCGCGCGCCGGTGAATGTCTTGATTACAAAAGCCGACGGCGAGCAGGAGCCTTTTGATCCGGAGAAGCTCATTACCTCGCTCGACCACTCGGGTGCCTCGCCCGCGATGCGCGATCGGGTGGTCGCAAAGGTTTTGCAGGAACTTCGTACCGGCATGACGACCGAGGAAATTTATCGCCACGCCTTCGAAATGCTCCAGAGAGAAGAAGAACACCCCGTCGCCGCGCGCTATTCTGTCAAACGCGCGCTTTTTGCCCTCGGCCCTTCCGGCTTTCCCTTTGAGCAATTTCTTGCGGAAGTACTGCGTGCCCACGGATGGAATGCACGCACGGGAGTCACGCTCACGGGCCGTTGCGCACCGCATGAGGTGGACATTCTTGCAGAAAAGCAGGGGAAGCGCATCGGCATCGAAGCGAAATTCCACAACGAAGCGGGCGGGAAGACCGACATCAAAGATGCACTCTATGTAAAAGCGCGCTATGAGGATTTACGCAATACGCCCGACGCTTCTTCGCGAGTGGACGAAGGTTGGCTCGTGACGAACACTACATTTACACGCAACGCCATCCGCTACGCGCAGTGTTCGAATCTCACCCTCCTCGCGTGGGACTATCCGCGCGAGAACAATCTCATGAGCATGATAGAAGAGGCACGCGTGCATCCCTTGACGTGTCTCACTACACTCACCGAAGGGGAAAAGCACCGGCTTTTGGACAACAAGATCGTCCTCTGCAAAAGCGTGTCCTCTCCGCACCTCCTCACGGAGTACGGCGTGAAGCCCGCGCGCATTCCACAGGTCTTGAACGAAGCGCAGAGACTCTGCGGAACGTAAGTCCAAAGGTAAAGGGCAAAAGGCAAAAATCATACTGTCGGCGCCAAACTTATGCACTTTTGCCTTACACTTTTGCCTTCTACCTTTTGACTTTTACCTTATAGTGATTCCATGCCCACACCGGAAAGTTTTTTTGATCCGAATATCGTGATGTTCGGCAAACTCTTTCTCGCGATGGTTCTCGGCGGCATCATTGGCACCGAACGCGCCGTCCTCGCCAAGCAAGCCGCCGGCACGCGCACCTTCGGGCTCGTCTCTCTGGGCGCGTGCCTCTTCGTCGTCACCGGAAGCTTTGTCGACACCGCCTACCTCGGAATTCTCTCCTTCGATCCTCTGCGCGTCGCGGCGGCTATCATCATGGGCATCGGCTTTTTAGGAGGCGGGCTCATCATCTTCCGCGGCGATTCGCTCCACGGCGTGACGACTGCCGCAGGATTATGGATCGCGGCCGGTATCGGCATGGCGACAGGCTTTGGGATGTACAGTGTCGCTATTTTTGCCACACTTCTCTCGCTCATTATGTTCACCGGTATGTGGTATGTGGAAAATCGCTTCAAGCACTGGTTTGAGGAGATAAAAGTCGAGTCGAACAACGCTCCGCCAAGTGCGTAGTGTTATACTCTCGAAATGCCGCGAGGATATGTGCGTCGCACGAAGGGACTCTTCGATCCGAAGAGCGCCGAGCCCTTCCGTGTAAGCCGCTCGAAGATAGACCTTTTTCTCGAATGCCCGCGTTGTTTCTGGCTCGACCAGCGCCTCGGGGTAAAGCGCCCCGAATGGCCGGCCTTCTCGCTCAACAATGCTGTCGATGAGCTTATGAAGCGGGAATTTGATGTGCACCGCGCAAAAGGTGAGCCGCATCCTCTGATGAAGGCGTACAAGGTGGATGCAATCCCCCTCAACGATCCGCGTATGGAAGAATGGCGCGATGCGATGCGCCGCGGCGTGCAGTTCCACCACGAAAAAACCAACCTGACCGTGCGCGGGGGGATAGACGACGTGTGGGTAACGCCCAAAAACGAGGTCATCGTCGTCGACTACAAAGCAACGAGCAAAAAAGAAGAAGTCTCGCTCGACGGCTATTGGCAGCAGGCCTACAAGCGGCAGGTCGAAGTCTACCAGTGGCTTTTGCGCAAGAACGGTCTCAAGGTTTCCGACACAGCATACTTTGTCTACGTGAACGGCAAAAGTGATGCACCAGCTTTCGACGGCAAGCTCGAGTTTGATGTGAAGTTGATCTCTTACAAAGGCAACGATTCGTGGATCGAGCCGACGATACTAAAACTAGCCGAATGTCTGCACAGCGAGACGATTCCCGCACGCGCGGAGCTCTGCGAATACTGCGGCTACCGCGAAGCCGCGGGGAAGGAGTTGCAAACGCGCACGAAGAGCGCGAAGGGGCAAGCCACCCTCGGTTTATGACGTTTGCAGACAAAGTACGCGCAATCGTGAAAAAAATCCCGAAAGGGAAGACGATGACATACAAAGAGGTAGCGCGACGAGCGGGCAACCCGAAAGCCGCCCGCGCCGTGGGCGCCATCATGCGCACGAACTATGACGAAAGTATTCCCTGTCACCGCGTCGTCCGCTCCGATGGAAGCATGGGCGGGTACAATCGCGGGGGAAGTTTGCGCAAACAGGAAATTCTCCGAATTGAACGGGCTTTATAAAACGGCAGCCTCCGATATGCGGAGGCCGCGATTGTTTGGCCGTCCTGCGACGGCACCGTCATTCACGATAACGCGTGTGGTCGTACAGGAGGCCCACTGTTACCTTCGGCGGGCTGTTCAATAGGGCTTCCTCAACTCCGACGCGCACGCCGAGTTCCCTATCCACCGCAAACACGATGTCGAGCATGTCGAGTGAATCGATCCCACTGCTCGGGAAGTCGAAGTCGCGGCCTTGATCCTTCATGAGATCAATGATCTGGGGGTCGTAGCCATCGTCGCCGCCCATGACATTCTCTACCGCACGCATCGCCGATTCGTGGAACTCATCAAAAGGTGGTTTGTCGCTCTTATCGTTCATTGGCCTGCCCTCGCAACTGTCTGTTTGATGATCGAAATCGCATTCCGGTCCTACTATGCAGTTAGGAACCAGAGATGTCAAAAGTGAGTAATTGATATGTATACTGTCCGCAATGGGCGAGAAGTACGAGAAGATGAAAGCGATTCGGGATGAGGTTATAGCGCTTACGGGCGGGCTCGCAGACTTTCGGCGTGAGAACAAGTATCACGCAGTTCTCGGAGAGGGGAGTCACGATGCAAAAATTATGTTTGTGGGCGAAGCGCCGGGAAAAAACGAGGCGGAGCAGGGAAGACCCTTCTGCGGCGCGGCAGGGAAACTCTTAGACAAACTTCTGGAGAGCGTTGGTATTCCGCGAGCCGACGTGTACATCACCAACATCGTGAAAGACCGCCCGCCCAGCAACCGCGACCCGCTTCCGAGTGAGATAGAACTCTACGCGCCCTTCCTCGACAGGCAGATAGAAATAATCCAGCCCAAGTGCATCGCGACACTCGGCCGCTTCTCGATGGAGTACATCATGCGCAAATTTGGTCTCTCATTTGAGCTGGAGCCGATAAGCAAGGCGCACGGAAAACTGTACGAAGCGGAGGCGCCTTGGGGCGGAACCCTCAAAATCGCTCCCCAGTACCACCCCGCCGCCGCCATCTACAACCAATCCCTCATCGAAACCCTCAAAAAAGATTTCCAAATCCTGAAGACCATCTAATCACTATATTCTAATTCGCGCGAATTAGAATATAATGACAGATATGAATGAGAGGGAGATTGAGCGACAGTTGAAGATTCTGGCAAACCGAAGGCGGCTCGCCATTCTGAATCTCCTGCGCAAACGCAAGGAGGCTGACGTCACTGCCATATCCGAAGCGATACGATTATCGTTCACCTCTACATCGAAACATCTCACTATGCTTGAACGAGCCGGATTCGTTGAGAAGGAGCAACGTAGTTTGAACGTCTTTTATCGCCTCTCCGAAAGTGCGCCTAAGATCACATCGTCAGTACTTGCTATGTTCTAATTCGCGCGAATAAGCACATAGTTGCAAAACACTCTCCGCAAGGATTTTCAGGTGTTGAAAGATATTTAAAAAATGCGCTCCCTGAGTATCCCGCTCAGGGAGTCGCAGTCGACCAACGGGTAACGCAATTTCCGTCAACTGAATTCGGCATACAGCGGCTCGAGTTCGCTGCCCTGTGCCCAGTGCCGGAACAGAATGTTGACCACAGTTCCGAACATGCTCATGGTGAGACCGCCGAGTTCCTTTCTTGTCTCCTTCTCAGCTGTTTGGGCAATCTCTTTCGTCAATTTCGTGCCGTTCTCGAGTGCAGCTTCTATTCTTTCCGCCCAACCAGCGGCATAACCCAGAATGGTCACCGTGTAAGGGTCGTCAATCCGTTGCTTGTCGATGAACTCACGCCATTTCCGCTCGTCTGCGAGCTTCATGGTGGTCTTGAACTTATCGTTGTCTGCCATCATCGTCTCCATCGCTTGCAGGCAATTCCTGAGAACTCCCTCAAGGCTCTGCTCAAAGAGATGGAAACGGCCCACGGCTTTATGCCATGTGGCACTTTGTAAAGCAACTAAACCCCTCCGCAAGCCTGCCTACCGGTAGGCAGGGATTTTCAGGTGTTGAAGGAATATTATAATGGGCTCAACGTGATTTCCACCAAGAGGCATCTCTTATTCGTGTACGGAACACTCAGATTTAGACACTTTCGTAAGGAATGTTTCGGTATGGTTCCAAAGGCTCGGCGGGCGATGCTTAATGGGTATGAGCGCGGGATAGTCGTCCGCGGTGGCGAGCGGTATTTCGTTATTCGCAAGCGCAGAAATGCTACGACTCGCGGTGCACTCTTGTCTCTCACCGTGACGCAGATCAGGCGCAGCGATGTATATGAACGACACTACAGCCGTAGGCTCGTAGAGCTCGCCAGCGGTACAAAAGCCTGGGCGTACATTCCTAAGGCATATCTTTAATCCTCCGCAAGGATTTTCAGGTGTTGATGTGGTTTTGACGGCAGAGCCTTATACCGATAGGCTTGAGGTGGAATAGAGTGAACAAATGAGCAGACGAAGGGAGGTGATCTCATGTCTGCAAAACAAACATGGTTGAAGCTGCATCCGGTAGCTGCCGGCGGGATTATAGCCCTTGGTATCGCTGCGTTGATAGGCATTGGAATATATGGTGCCGGCGAAGCTATCAGGGCAGACAAAGCTGGACAAGAAATCGTTTGGGGTCCGGGATCATGTCCCGTCACAGACACAACGCTGATGGGCGATCTCGTTGTCAGTTGCGACGAAAAGAAATACCGCGTTAGGGCTGATGGTATCAAGTTGCGTTACGCACTTAACCCCGGGCCGCTCAACTGCGGGATAACGAGGCGCGGTTATCCAATCTGTGAACTGCGCCCGTTCAAGCCAACGCCAGCCGACGCCAAGTAACGGCAAAACCGCCAATCACAGGGAGCGCTGCGCTCATGTGGTGTGGCGGTCTCTGTTTTATAGGTTAGGTATAGAGGAGGATCATCAGAGCGAGCAGGAGGAGCAGGCCGCCGAGAATAACGTTTGTGATGCGTTCGTATTTTGTATACACAGATTTGATCTTGTTGTGAGAAAAAAGGACGGAAAGTAGGGAAGCCATGAGCAAAGAATTGAGTGGCATGGCGATCCACAGGAAGAGAACGACCCAAAGAGGGAAGCCCGACGATACGACGGAGGCAAAGATGCTCGCGAAGAAAAGCGATGCCGTAGGACTTAAGATGTTCGTCAGAAAACCAGTTTTCCCCGCGGCGAAGGGAGAAATGTCTTTCTGCTGCACGTCGGCATCTGAATATGCCCCCGTGGATCTCGACATAACGGTTTTAATACCGAGATAGGCGAGATATCCGACTCCCAGATATCGCACGACCATGAGCGCTGTATCAGATATCGATATGACAAGAAATATAGCTGCAAGCGAATAGCTGATATGGACGAAGTTGCCAAGAGCAATGCCGAGCGCTGTCCATATGCCTGCTCTGCGGGAATACAGCAGAGAATTGCGAAGAATGAGTACGGTCATCGGCCCCGGCGCAAAAAGCCATCCGAATACATGGATCGCCAGAATGCTCACGATGAGAACAATGCTTTCCACATTAAAAATTT
The DNA here is from genome assembly GCA_016186695.1 of Candidatus Kaiserbacteria bacterium. Lineage (GTDB taxonomy): Bacteria > Patescibacteriota > Minisyncoccia > Phycocordibacterales > UBA2100 > UBA10103. The sequence continues at coordinate 30,228 of JACPLC010000004.1, forward strand.
TTCAAGAAATCATAAGTGGCATTAGCTACAATTGAGATTGCGATAACGCCAAAGAGTTTCCTCAATCCAAGACGAATATCTTGATCCAGTCCGATTACAAACTCGAAGTACGGATATAGCCATTTGAGCGCCCAACTTGAAAGCAAATACATAATCATAAAGAAATAGATTATAAGCGTGGCACCACTTTCGTTTTGAGGAAGAGGAAGGATTTGCAGAAGGGTTCGAGCAGAAGCAAATGCCAATATTATCGAGACAATAAACGGCACCAGGTAAGGAAGTCGTGTGATTGGATACAAAAATTGATGATATCCGGATCGATTACCAGCGAATAAAGATTGAAGATTTCTATCTATTTCTAACAATGAGGCATGATTCGATGACGATAAATCGTAAGTCTCCGGATTGCCCCAAAAAAGTATGGCGAACGGCTGACTTATGCTGATGTCGATATCAACGTAGTCATCCGTTCCATAATGAGACACGCGCGCGCCAATCGATTCAATTCTTTTCGGTGGCAAATCTGTATCAAGCAGTTCTTTCATTGTCGAAAACGAAAGTCTTTCAACACTTGTATTAATGGTATACGAGATCGCGATCGGGGGTCGACCGAATCTGCGCTCCGATTCTGCCATTTGTCTAACAGCATCGTCATCGTTAAAAAATGCTCGCGATCTAATTTCCCTTTCTTTCTCTTTAATCGTCTCCGAAACTATTTTCTCACTCGCCGCAACTCTATTTCTAGCTTCTTTCTCGAGAATGCGCCCAAGTTTCTGAAGAAAATCTCTGTCCACCCGAATCGAGGGAATTGCTACCGTTTTCCTTAGTTTCGCCATACTGAAATCATTGGTGTTTTACCACATCTCACTATACCCGCAAAAGAGAAGTAAAGCGCTTTTGATCTAGATGCGGGCCGATGATGGCGAGGTTGAGTTTGGGAGTGACTAGTAGATCGCGGGCGACCCGTTGGATGTCACTCGCCGAGACGGTGTCGATGCCTTTGAGGATCTCTTCGAGCGGGCGGACGCGACCGAGATTTATCATTGAAGTAACGGCATGATTCGCTATCTCATCGCTCGTTTCGAGAGCGAGGGTCATCGTGCCCTTGATGTACTGCTTCGCTTTGGTGAGCTCTGCCGCCGAGACTTTCGTCTTTTTTATCTTCTTGAATTCCGTAAGAATCGTTGAAACAGTCTTCTCGAGCTTTCCGTGCTCTACGCCCGCCTGCACCATAAAGGCGCCAGTGTCGGGGTAGCGCTCCACCCATGCGTGGATGGAATAGGCGAGCCCGCGCTTCTCGCGCACTTCGAGAAAAAGGCGACTCGACATACCAGAGCCGAGGATGGTGGAGAGCACGGCGAGCGCATATTCATCTTTATGGAGATATGGATACGCAGGGACGCCGAGTATGAAGTGCGTTTGGTCTGTCTTCTTTTCTTTTATCGCAATCCGCGGCGCGCTCTGCTCCGAGGTAAACGAAATATAGTTGGGCGGATTCCCATGCTTCAAACCGCCGAAGTCTGCTCTGATCTTCGAAAGCACTTTCTTCTCGTCGAACGAGCCGGCGATGCAGACCACCGTGTTCAAAGGCGTGTAGTTGCGCTTCAGATACGCGGCAAACTCTTTGCGTGTGAAGCTCCTGATGTTTTCCTTGGGCCCGAGGATAGTGCGGCCAAGCGGATGCTCCTTGCCAAAGATAAGCGCATCGAAAACGTTGTCCACGGTGCGCATCGGCATGTCTTCGTACATGTCTATCTCTTGGATAATGGCTCCGCGCTCCTTCTGAATCTCTTTTTCGGGCAACTTGGAATTGAGAAAAATATCGCTTATTACGTCGAGCGCGGTATCGAGGTAGCGTGCAGAGACTTTGGCAAAGTAGGCGGTGCGCTCTTTGGCGGTAAAGGCATTGTAGACGGCGCCCACGCCGTCGAGCTCCTCGCTCACAGCCTTAGCGCTCGGCCGCTTTTTCGTGCCCTTGAAAAACATGTGTTCCAAAAAGTGCGCGAGGCCGTTCTCATGCTCATTTTCATACCGCGAACCGGTCCCCGTCATCACGATCACCGTTGCCGTCTCGTTCCCCGCCATCGGCGCAAACACGACCCGCAGACCGTTCTCCAGCGTGTGGAGCTTGTATTGCATCCGCGCATCGTAATGGCTGCGCGGGGTTGAATCAATGTCCCCCCAGCAGACGCCAGGACTCAATCGGTCGGTATATACTGTATATGTCGTATTATGAGGTTAACTAATATCTATAAGACTAGCTATGATAGAACGACGAGAGATGCCACAGACTCCCAAGCCTGAGCAACAGCAGGAAGGGGTGGATCAGGGGAGGCGTAATTTTATGCGCATTGCTGCACTCGGAGCTGCGGTGGTTGCGACAGGAGGCGCAGCAGAGCTGCTAAAGCGAGTGCAGCAAGATCCGAAGTTACGTGAAAATGTAGACAAAACCCTTAAAGACTCAGGATTTGATTACTATGGCTCTTATGATCTTGGCGATGATTTCGGAAGCGCAGCAGACCACGAAGACTACAAAGCAGAGAGTAGCCCGAACCTTGATCAGCAACCGCAGTGATTTCCTTGAGGTAGAAGCACGGCCGTAAGCGTCGCCTCGCCTCTTTTCTTTTTGGCTAAAACACGGTACGTTATCTCTTAATGAACATCGCAGAGATCCGGAGTAGGTATCTCAAGTTTTTTGAAGATCGCGGGCATTTTATCATTCCTTCCGCCTCGCTCGTGCCGCAGAATGACCCGACGACACTTTTTACCGGATCGGGCATGCAGCCGCTGATCACCTATCTTCTCGGCAAAGATCATCCGGCGGGCAATCGGCTCACCGACTCGCAGAAATGCTTCCGCGCCGAGGACATCGAGGAAGTGGGGGACAACCGCCACATTGTCTTTTTTGAAATGCTTGGCAACTGGTCGCTCGGCGACTATTTCAAGAAAGAGCAACTGCCGTGGTTTTTTGAGTTCCTTGTCGACGAGATCGGCCTCGATCCTTCAAAGCTGTATGTGACCGCCTTCATCGGCGACGAGAAGAACAGCGTCCCGCGTGATACCGAATCGGCAGAGATCTGGCAAAAACTTTTCAGCGGAAAGGGCATCGACGCGAAGATCGTCGAGCTTGGCTCGCAAGAGGATGGCTCGCGGAAAGGAATGCAGGAAGGCAGGATTTTTTACTATGATGCGAAGAAAAACTGGTGGAGCCGCGCGGGCGTGCCCGAGAATATGCCGGTGGGAGAGCCGGGGGGGCCGGATAGCGAGGTCTTCTACGACTTCGGTTTGCCGCACGACGCGAAGTTCGGCGCAGAGTGTCATCCCAACTGCGACTGCGGCCGCTTTCTCGAGATAGGCAATTCGGTTTTTATGCAGTACATCAAGAAAGAGGACGGCAGCTTTGGGCTTTTGCCGAAACAAAATGTGGACTTTGGCGGCGGCTTGGAGCGCATCGCCGCTGCTGCACAACAAAACGCGGACATCTTTGCCATCGATGCATTCTCCGATATCATCGGCCTTCTCATCCACTTCTCAAAAAAAGAGTACACCGACAGTCGCTACCAGCGCTCCTTCCGCATCATTGCCGATCATATGCGCGCAGCGACGTTCATCATCGGGGACGGTGTGAAGCCTTCTAATACCGAGCGCGGCTACGTGCTTCGCCGGCTCATCCGTCGTGCTTCCCAGCACGCGATGAAGCTCTCGGTGGGGGATAAAGATAAGGAAGACAGCATGCTCGTTCGCGCCGCCATTATTACTATCGAGAAATACAAAGAAGCATATGCCGAGCTCGATGGTGAAGCGGCGTACAAGGAAATCACCGAGACCATTTGGAATGAAGAGAAGCAGTTCGCGCAAACGCTTGATAAAGGCATGAAGGAGTTTGAGAAAATCGCCGCAACAGGGCACATCGAGGCAAGTGAGGCGTACGTCCTTTTCACCACGCACGGCTTTCCCTTCGAGATGACGCTCGAGCTCGCCAAAGAGCGAGGCATCGACGTGGACGAAGTAGGGTTCAAAGCCGAGATGAAAAAACATCAGGAAATCTCTCGCGCGGGCGTCGAGCAGAAGTTTAAGGGTGGGCTTGCGGATACTTCAGAAAAAACCACACGCCTTCACACCGCGCACCACCTTCTCCTGAAGGCGCTCCAGATCGTGCTCGGCAAACACGTGAAGCAACGCGGCTCGAACATCACGCAGGAGAGGCTTCGCATCGACTTCTCGCATGGAGAAAAAATGACAAAGGAGCAGCTCACTGAGGTTGAGAAGATCGTCAACGAGAAGATACAAGAGGGGCTCCCGGTCATCCGCACCGAAATGGCTAGGGACGAGGCGGAGAAACTCGGTGCCGAGCACGAGTTTGGCGCAAAGTATCCCGAGCGCGTCTCCGTCTATTCTGTCGGTCCGCTCGACAATGCCTTTTCCATAGAATTCTGCGGCGGCCCGCATGTTTCGAACACGAGCGAGATTGGAAAGGGAGGTATCTTCAAAATCCAGAAGGAGGAGGCAGTCGCCGCAGGAATACGAAGAATAAAAGCTGTCTTGACGTAGCTATACGATCCGTAGATAGTTCCCGCTACGGGACACCCATGTCCCATTGATGGGAGCGTGCAATGAAGGACGATCGTCCACTATGGTTCGTTGAAAAGGTGAAGGGCGAGGAGCGGGTCTCCTCATACTGCCGCGCGTGCGGCGAAACGCACATTCCCGGTCCCCGAGTCGTTCGGGTAACCAAAAAAGAACTCTTTGACTGGATTCAGATCGAGGAGAAAGGCAAATTGCATGGTCCGGTGTGGCCGATTCTTGCGGGTGCCGCGGCCTACGCGGTCAGCATATTGATCATTTACTTTATTCCCGCTGAGTACCGCACGCCCGGATGGCCGCCTCTCCTGTATCTTCTGGCGACCGTTACATTGGTCGCAGGTGCGGCCTGGACCACATGGCTGCCGCTTGGAAAGCATAACCGCCACGTGCGGGAATCACGTGAAAACAGCAAGCATACCTTTCTGGCAAAATATGGGAGGCTCCCGCCATACCACGTTTACGCCAATTGGTTCCCGGGTATGAATCGCAGCGACTTCACGCTCCTTCCCGAAGGAGTCAATAACGAGTGGGATTACAATCGTCTCTGGCCGGCAGAAGAGACGTAGATGTCCCCGCGCATCGGCACACAACACGTGCATGGAGCATACAGCTAGCTCCATGCACGTGAATTTTTTTAAACCGCGCCCTAGAGAACTGATATACTACTCGAGATGTTCCGCCCTCTAGGGAAACAGCGCGGAAGGATTATTGCTGTTGCCGATGTCGGCAACGGCAGTGTCGCGGTGGGAATCGTTGAGGTTTCCTCGCACGGGCATGCGCGCATTCTCGTATCAGAGCGCGCATCGCTTCCTTCGGGTGAGCGTGGAGAGAGTGCGGCTGCGACCGGCATTGTATCGCTCCTCGGGGAGACTGCGCAGAAAGTGCTGAAAAAATACGGGAGCCATGTCAATTCCGCATATGCGGTGATCCACTCGCCGTGGACGCGCTCAAAGACCATCCGCGCAGAATCAAAATTGGAGCGAGAAACAAAAATCGAGAAGGGAATGCTCGACACGCTTGCACGGCAGGCGCTCGAAGCCGATACCCAATTTGACCACGGCAAGATCCTCGAAGCGGGTATCATCAGAGTCGAACTGAACGGGTACCCGACCCTGAAGCCCATCGGAAAGCACGCACAGCATATCGCTGCCTCCGCCCTCCTTTCGGAGTGTGAGCCAAAGGTCCGCGAAGGAGTTGCCGGAACTCTTTCGAAAGTGTTTGCATGCCCTCCACCGACGCTTCGCTCCGACACGCGCGCGCTTCTCTCCGTCACCCGCGAGAGCGCCTCGCTTCCCAAAGAATCGCTCATTGTAAACATGACCTACGAAGCAACGAACACCATCGTCGTGCGTAAAGGTATCATCACGGAAACCGCGCTCATCCCAGAAGGCAGCAGTTCGATCGTACGACGGATAGGCAGCGATAAAATGCCGGAGGAAACCATGACACTCATCCGCCTCCTCGCACTCGACCAATGCGAGGCGGAAGCGTGCGAGGCGACGAAAACCGCGATCGCAAAAGCTGAACCCGAGATCGTGAAGATCTTTGGTGAAATGTTCGGGCGTTTGAGTGCCGCGAGACGCCTCCCAAACCGGCTTTTGCTTTTGGCGCACGAGGACCTCTCGCCGTGGCTCGTGCAATTTTTCAGTCGCATCGACTTTGCGCAGTTTACGGTGACAACGCGACCCTTCTCACCGGAGCCACTTTCGATGAATACGCTCAAGGACCTCGTCGCGTTTGAGAAAGATGTTGCACCGGACATTCCACTTGGGATCGCAGCGGCACTTGTTAACATGGAAGAGCACGCGGGCTAAGCTGCAGTGGTATACTTCATCCATCTCGCATATGGCGAAAGACTATTTTCAGGACATAACGCCGCCTTCTTCCGACCAGCCGCGACCGCTGAAAGTGAATCCGTCTCCGTCTCCGGCACCTCCAGAAGTATTACCGGATCCACCGCAATCGTCGAGTGAAGGTAGCGAGCGAAGCATCCGGAACATTCCCATTCGTGCGCGAAGAGGCGGGGAAAGAACTATAGAAGTGAGGGAGAGCGGTGCACCACCATCTGGTCCCAAGGTACGCGTGTGGTTGTGGGGAGGCGCTGCGCTTGCGCTCCTTGTGCTTGCGGCTATCGCGCTCGTTGCGCTGCGCCCGACAACCGTGACAGTGATACCGCGTTCGCACACCGTGCTGTTCGACGAAACGGCGAGCTTCACTGCGTATCCCGCTACAAAAGCCACTGCAGGCCAGCTCTCATTCAGCATTGAATCGAGCTCATTTGAAGACTCGCAGGTCGTGCCGGCGAATGGCGTTGAGCGCGTCGAAGAGCGCGCGAGCGGCAACGTTACGGTTTACAACGAGTACTCCAGTGCCCCCGTGCGACTCCTAAAGAACACCCGATTTGCAACGCCGGAAGGTCTTATCTTCCGCGCACCGGCAGAAGTACTCGTTCCGGGGAGGCGTGGCACGACAGCGGGACAGATAACGGTAACTATCTTTGCAGACGCAGTGGGCGAGAAGTACAACGTGGGACCGATTTCCCGATTCACACTTCCGGGACTAAAAGGCTCGAACATGTACGCAAAAGTATATGCGCGCTCTACTACTGCGATGAGCGGAGGATTTTCGGGAGAGCGTCCGGCTGCAGAAGCAGGCGCGCTCGAAGCCGCGAAGGCCGAGATACGCGGACGCCTCGAGGAAAAAGCGCGCGAGGCTGTCAGTGCGGCAAGTACGGAAGCATTTGCATTCTACGAGCTTGCGCGTCTCACCTTCGAAAGCCTTCCGCCGGTTTCGGAGGGAGAGAAGGGTGTTCGCATCGGCGAGCGCCTTACCATGGAACTTCCTGTCTTTCCCGCGGATGCATTCGCACATCTCGTCGCAGAGAGTGTTTCCGCGGGGGCCGAGAGTGGGGGTATCCTCCTGAAACCGCTCGAAGGATTTTCCGCACACGCTGCAACCACCTCGACACTTTCAACGGATTCGCCGCTTATCTTCAGTCTTATCGGACAAGCGCAGCTTGTCTGGAAGGTTGATACCGTCGAGCTTGCTGCCGCGCTCGCCGGACGCGACGAGAGTGCGTTCCAGACGATTGTCGAAGGCTTTGCCGGCATCGGGGAGGCGCATGCACGTATCGAACCGTTTTGGAAGAGTTCATTCCCCGAGAACCCTACTGACATCAAAATAAAGGTGAAGGAGCCGGATCTTCCGCGCTAACACTGGGTTGACCCGCCGCACGAAAGCTGCTATTGTTGCGCCGCACGTTATGCAAGAGCCGCAGCTCGTTGAGGGAGTAGTCGAAGAGGCACTCCCCAACACTCTTTTTCGTGTAAAGACAGAAGGAGGAGGGGAGACAACGCTCGCCTATTTGGCGGGGAAGATGCGGCTTCATCGGATCAAGGTCTTGGTCGGTGACAAGGTCACTCTCCAACTCGATCCGTACGGCGGCCGAGCGCGTATCGTCCGTCGCATCTAGCGTGAAGAACCATGAAAGTAAAAGCTTCTGTAAAGAAGATCTGTATGAACTGCCGCATTGTGCGTCGGCGGGGTCGCGTGTGGGTTATTTGCACGAATCCACGTCACAAGCAAAGGCAGGGCTAGAAAATATTCAAATTTTTAAACGTTAAAAGCTACCATGCGTATTGCAGGAATCACCATACCAGAGGGGAAGCGCTTGGAGATAGCGCTGACCGCCATTTACGGGGTCGGAAGGCCGCGTGCTCTTTCGGCGCTTGCTTCTCTTGGCATCGATCCGGGAAAGCGCACCAAAGAATTAAACGCAAAAGAGGAAGGTGCGCTTCGTGAAGCGATCGAGAAATTCAAGATCGAGGGCGAGCTTCGCCGCGAGATAAGCGGCACCATCCGGCGCCTGAAAGACATCAAAGCGTTCCGTGGTGTGCGGCACGCGAAGAAGCTTCCCGTACGCGGACAGGGCACACGGACAAACTCCCGCACGGTGCGCGGGAACGTCAGAAAGACGATGACATCGGGTCGTAGGAAGTTGGAGAAAACATGATGTATCCGAATATATTTATACGAATAAAACGAATGGCTACGAATTATTCGCAGTCATTTGTAGATTCGAATTCATTCGCAGATTAGAACTTTATGGGAAAGAAACGCATCATCAGAAAATCAGGCGGCACTGTCGATCAGGGACTCAAATCTCGCTCTCTCGCGCGCGTTGCCAAGAAGAATATCGTCGCGGGCACTTTGCACATCCACGCGACCTACAACAACACGAAAGTACTCCTCTCGGACAAAGAGGGGAACGCAGTCGCATGGTCTTCTTCAGGAGCACTCGGTTTTTCAGGTGCCAAAAAAGGTACGCCGTTTGCAGCCGCGAAAGTTGGTGAATTAGTAGGTGACAAGGCGAACATTATCGGCGTCAAAGAAGTCGACGTCGTTATCCGCGGCGTCGGCGCGGGCCGCGAATCGGCTCTGCGCGGTTTTTCGGGAAAGGGGATCGAAATAAGCCGTATTGCCGACGAAACGCCTGTCCCACACAACGGTCCGCGTCCACCAAAACCTCGCAGAGTGTAAATATTGTATGTTGCCCGTAAAATCAAAATACAAAATTGCAAAGCGCCTCGGCGCTGCTATTTTCGAGCAGACGCAAACGCAAAAATTCGCACTCTCGGAGGCGCGCGCAACAAAATCCCGTCCCCGCAGGCGGGGTGCTTCGGATTACGGTCGCCAACTTCTGGAAAAGCAGCGCGTTCGCTACACCTACGGCATTACCGAAACGCAACTCTCGAATTACGTGAAAAAGGCCTACACGACCGCGGACCCTTCTCAAAGCCTCCACAAGATGCTCGAGATGCGTGCTGATTCTATCGTATACCGCGCAGGGCTTGCGCCGACGAGGCGCGCGGCGCGCCAGCTCGTCTCCCACGGCCACCTTCTTGTGAACGGCTCGCGCACGACAACGCCATCGCATCATGTCGGTAAAGGCGATTCCATCACCGTGCGGGAAGGAAGCCGGCGAAGTCCGCTCTTTGCCTCGCAAAGTGAAGAGAGTGAAGGAAGGCAGACCCCGCAGTGGCTCTCGGTCGATCGGGATGCCCTTACCGTTCAAGTGACGAGTGAGCCGCAATATAGTCCTGCCGAAACAACGCTCGACTACAAAACAGTGTTCGAGTTTTACAGCCGATAAGATTTCGTGTATACTTTTCGGCGTTTTTTTATTAGCACTGTGTTCTAATACCAATAGGTCTGAAATGAACATATGTCTGATTACCATATAGCGCTTCCGTCGAAGCCGCGCGTCGTCTCGGAGTCGGAGCGAAGCGGAACGTACGAGATCGACGGCCTCTATCCCGGCTACGGCTATACGCTCGGCAATTCGCTCCGGCGTATTATTCTCTCGTCGCTGCCGGGTGCCGCGATCACGCACGTGAAAATTCCCGGTGTCTCCCACGAATTCTCCACGATTGAGGGCGTGAAAGAGGATGTCGTGACAATGTTACTCAATATCAGAAAGATCCGCCTTAAGATAGCAACCGATGAGCCACAGAACCTTTCGCTCTCGGTCAAAGGCCCGAAGGTCGTGACTGCCGCGGATCTCAAGGTGCCGGGACAGCTCGAAGTATTGAACCCTGAAAGCTACATCACCGAGATCACGGGCAAAAATACACTTGAACTCGAGCTGCGTGCCGAGCGCGGCTTGGGCTATGTGCCGAAAGAAGCGCACCAAAAGGAGCGCGTCGAGGTCGGCACTATTGCGCTCGATGCGATCTTCTCGCCTATCCGCCGCGTCAACTACGAAGTCGAGAACATGCGTGTGGGCGATCGTACGGATTTCAACCGTCTGCGCATCCTTATCGAAACAGACGGAGCCCTCTCACCGCGCGAAGCGCTCGAGCGCGCGATCGAAACGATGATCCACCAGCTGAAAGCCATCGTCGGCTTTAAGGAAGAAGAGGTTGCCGAGCTCGGACTTCGCGCGACGGAAATGGCTCCCGAGCGCGCAGAGAAAGCCGTTCCTGATTCTGAAATGCTGAAGACGCGCGTGTCGGAGCTGAACCTTCCGCAGCGTGTGGAAGCGGCGCTCGATAATGCATCGATCCGTACGGTAGGAGGCCTCGTTCGCAAGCGCGAAGACGATCTCCTTGCAATCGAGGGCTTAGGACAAAAGGGCCTTCAGGAGGTCAAGCGTGCCCTCTCAAACCTCGGCCTGACACTTCGACAATAACCATGAGACATCACGACCGCAACAGAAAACTTGGGCGCGAAAAGCGGCAGCGCGTCGCCCTTTTGAGGAACCTTGCGCGCTCTCTCATCCTCAAAGAGGGGATCACCACGACCGGGGCCAAAGCAAAAGCACTTCGTCCGTTTGTGGAGCGGCTCGTGACTACAGCCAAGAAGAATACGCTTGCGAGTTCGCGAATAACCGCGATGCGATTGGGCTCGCCGGAAACAGACGAAAAGCTCAAGGAACTTGCCAAACGTTTTGGCAAGCGCTCGGGCGGATACACACGCATCGTGCGGCTTGGTCGCGTGGGGAAGCGTGTCGGCGACATGAGTCGCATTGAGTTCGTGAAATAGCATATGAAGGAATACACCATCGACGCAGCAGGAAAAACACTTGGAAGAGTTGCTTCGGAGGCGGCAAAGGCGTTGATGGGAAAGACTTCTGCCGATTACACGCCGCACATACGCTCCGACGTGCACGTGAAGATCGTGAACGCAGGTAAACTCTATATGCGCGCCCGCAAACGCTCGACTAAAACCTACAAGACGTATTCAGGCTACCCGAGCGGACTGCGGACGGAAACCTATACAGCTCTTTCCACGCGGCGCGGCGCGGATGAGCCGCTCCGTCGAGCAATCCGCCGGATGTTGCCGCGCAATTCTTTTTTGACTGCCCGCATGAAGAACGTCGAGATAACGGCATAATCTATATGAGCGCAAAAGGCACATATACAGAAGCCGTCGGGCGGAGAAAGACCGCGACGGCGCGCGTGCGCATCTCAGAAGCAAAAAACGTTTCGATGGTCGTCAACGGCAAGCCCGCAGAGCAGTATTTTCCTCTTGATCAGATGGTAAAGACCGCCTACGCGCCGCTTGCCGCTCTCGGCGCCACTTACTCTGTCTCAGTCAGGGTTCGCGGCGGCGGACACAAAGCGCAGGCCGAGGCTGTGCGCCATGGCCTTTCCCGCGCCATCGCGGAGCTTGTTCCCGAACAACGCAAAGATTTGAAAGTGCGCGGATTCCTCAAACGCGACCCGCGCGCAAAGGAGCGCAAAAAGTTCGGCCTCAAAGCCGCTCGTCGAGCCCCGCAGTGGAGTAAGCGCTAGAAAAGAAGAAGCCCCGTCGGGGCTTCTTCTTTTGTGTCGAAACGCATTGTGATACACTCGTCAGCGCTATGAGTCACTCCGACGATGTTGACCCCGAAGTACAGCCGGAGGCTGACTACGGGGCAGGTTTCGAATCCGGCGATGCGATGGACGAGGCTGATGCATGGAGAACCAAACTGAAGAAACTGCGCGATGAGCTTGAAAAAACCAAAAAGGAGCGACAGGAATACCTCGACGGCTGGCAGCGTTGCAAAGCAGACAGTGTCAACCTCAAAAAAGACGCTGAGGCGCGGGCCACTCGTGTCGCAGAACTTCTGCGCGAGGAGTTGATCCATGACATCATCCCCGCGCTCGACAGCTTTGACATAGCGGCGGAAAGTGAGGCATGGGCGAGCGTTTCCGATGGCTGGCGCAGTGGTATGGAGCACGTGCGTAACCAACTTATCGAAGCGCTGAAGCGTCATGGCATAGAGCGCATCGGGAGGGTTGGTGATACACTCGACCACTCCCTACATGAAGTTGTTGAAGAAAGGGATGACGTTGCCGGAGAGCCGAACACGGTGGTAAGGATCCTCCGCTACGGCTACAAGACGAAAGATCGGGTCTTGCGGCCGGCGCAAGTTTTTGTTAAGAAATCGTTATGAGCGAAGCGAATTACGAGTTCTTAACCCTGTTAAATCCCGCCAAAGGCGGGGCGGCAAAGCCGCATTTAACAGGGTGTAAGTTCTTGCTAAACTCGCTTACGCTCGTTAAGCAAAACTAACATGAGCAAAATAATCGGCATAGATCTCGGTACAACCTTCTCCGCAGTAGCGGTCGTGAAAGCGGGTGAGCCGGTTATTATCGAAAACGCGGAGGGCGCACGCACGACGCCTTCGGTCGTCGCCATCTCAAAAACGGGCGAGCGCCTCGTCGGTTTGCTTGCCAAACGTCAGGCTGTCACCAATCCGAAAAATACGGTCTATCAGATAAAAAGATTCATCGGACATACCTTCGACGAAGAGGGTGTCACGAACGATCGGAAATCCGTACCGTTTGAGGTGAAGAAATCGGATGGAGGCATCGAGGTGAAGATGGCTGATACATGGTACCGGCCGGAAGAAATTTCTGCGATGATCCTCCAAAAATTGAAGCAGGATGCAGAAGCGCGCCTCGGAGAAACGATAACGGAAGCTGTTATCACCGTTCCTGCGTATTTCAACGACTCGCAGCGGCAGGCCACCAAAGACGCGGGCAAGATCGCGGGCCTCGACGTGAAGCGCATCATCAACGAACCGACGGCCGCGGCGCTGGCGTACGGCTTCAACAAGAAGAAGAACGAGAAGATCGCCGTCTTCGACTTTGGCGGCGGCACGTTTGATATCTCCGTGCTTGAGGTGGGAGACGATGTCATCGAAGTCCGCTCCACCGACGGCGACTCGCACCTCGGCGGCAGAGACCTCGACCAGAAGATCATGCACTGGCTCGCCGACGAATTTAAAAAAGAATCCGGCATCGACGTGCGGAATGACGCGCTCGGCCGCCAGCGCCTCGATGAAGCGGCGGAGAAGGCGAAGATCGAGCTTTCGACTGCACTTGAGAGTGAAATAAATATTCCTTTCATCACTTCGGATTCTTCCGGCCCGCGTCATTTGCTCCTGAAGCTTACGCGTGCGAAGCTCGAAGAGCTCGCCGCCGAATTTATCGAGCGTGCAATGAGTATCACAAAGCGCGCGATGGAAGCCTCGCCTTTCAAGGTGGGGGATATCAACGAGGTGATACTCGTCGGCGGCCAGACGCGTATGCCCGCTCTCCAAAAAGCGGTCGAAACGTTTTTCGGAAAGAAGCCGCACATGGGCGTGAATCCCGACGAAGTCGTCGCTATCGGTGCGGCGATACAGGGTGGCATTTTGCAGGGCGATGTGAAGGATGTGCTCCTCCTCGATGTCATTCCGCTTTCGCTCGGCATCGAGACACTCGGCGGCGTTGCGACCAAACTCATCGAGCGCAACACAACTATCCCGACCTCTCGCGCGCAGGTATTCTCGACAGCCTCCGACAATCAGCCTTCGGTGGAGATCCACGTCGTACAAGGCGAGCGACCAATGGCGGCAGACAACAAATCACTCGGCCGTTTCAATCTTGATGGCATTCCGCCTGCGCCGCGCGGGCTTCCGCAGGTAGAGGTGACCTTCGACATCGACGCTAATGGCATCCTCACCGTGAAAGCGAGGGACAAAACGACAAATAAAGAGCAATCCATACGCATCGAGGGCTCATCGGGCCTCTCCGAAGCAGATATTGAAAAGATGAAGCGGGACGCGGAGGCCAATGCCGAGAGAGATATGCAGAAGAAAGAGCTCGTGGAGGCGCAAAATGCCGCCGACCAGCTCGTCTACGCGGCCGAAAAAGCACTCAAAGAGCATGGCGAGAAGGTGAGTGAAGACATCAAAAAGAATGTGCAGGAAAAGATCGACGCACTCAAAGCAGCGCGGAGCGGCACTGATGCGAATGCTATCAAGTCGGCCTCCGATGCACTTTCAAGCGCGATGAGTACTATCGGCCAAGCCATGAATCAGCAACAGCCTCCGCAAAACGACCAGCCTGCCCGACCGGACGACGATGATACCGGTCGTTCGGGCGGGAAACCGCCGGAAGAGCCACTGAAATCGTGAAGATGAAGAGCCACCTTTGCATTGTATTTGCCGATGCATATAATGGTCTAAATGAAAGACTACTACTCTATTTTGGGGGTTACGAAAGCGGCGAGTGAGGACGAAATTAAAAGTGCGTTCAGAAAACTTGCGCATAAGTACCACCCCGATAAGAAGGGAGGTGATGAAAAGAAATTCAAAGAGGTGAGTGAGGCCTACGCGGTCCTCTCCGACAAGAAACGACGTGCTGAATATGATACCTACGGCCGCACCTTCGCCGGCGGCGGGCCGCAGGGAGGCTTCGGCGGCTTCGATTTCTCGAACTTTCAGGGCTTTGGCAACGGACAGCCGTTTGAATTCGATCTGGGCGATGTATTCGGAGAGTTTTTCGGCGGCGGACCGACGCGCGCACGCCGCGGACGCGACATTTCCATCGATATCGAGCTCACGTTCCGTGAGGCGATCTTCGGCACGGAGCGCCGTGTGCTGATCGCAAAGCAATCTGTGTGCACGGTCTGCGAGGGCTCGGGCGCGAAGAAGGGTTCGAAGCTCGTTCCCTGCACGAGTTGCAACGGAAAAGGTGATATCCGCGAAACGCGGAGTTCGTTCTTCGGCACGTTTACGACGACGCGCAGCTGTCCCCGCTGCCATGGTAAAGGTCAGGTACCGGAGCACTCGTGTGAAGTGTGCCGCGGCGAAGGTGTTACCAAACGCGAAGAGGAGATTCGCGTCGTCGTTCCCGCCGGCGTCGAGAACGGTGAGATGATCCGCATGCCGCGCCTCGGAGAGGCGGTAGCAGGAGGAGCAGCGGGTGATCTTTACGTAAAGATCCACGTCCGTGAAGATCGCACCTTTGCACGCGAGGGTAACAACCTCATCACGATACTTCCCGTCAAACTCACCGACGCGCTTCTCGGCAGCGAATATCGCATCAATACACTCGATGGAGAGGAATCGCTCACCGTTCCTGCCGGAGTTACGCACGGAGAGATGCTACGCATCCGCGGAAGGGGTGTTCCGCTCGGCAGAGGTGCCCGCGGTGATTTGCTAGTTCGCATCGACATCGAATTCCCAAAAAAACTTTCTAAAGGTGCGCGTGATCTCATAGAAAAACTGCGCAAAGAAGGGTTGTAGACAGTCGTCAGTTTTCAGTGGTCAGTTGTCAGATATATACGCATGTCTCCATGTTATTATTTTTCTTACTGATATCTGATACTGAAAACTGAGACTCATATGAACTTTGATTCCGTCATTTCTGCTGTTACCAATATTCCGATCGATTGGATGATTATCGGAGGATTCGCTCTCTTGGCCGCCCTCGATTGCGTCCGCTCCGGTGCGCGTCGCGTTTCCCAGCTCACGCTCGCGTTCCCCCTCGCGGCGCTCCTCATGCAGAGCCTGCCGCAGGCGTACCTTGTGGGAGACATCGCAAAGCAGTTCTCAACACCGCTAATGCAGGCATTGCTTCTCGGCGCCCTGTTCGTTGCCCTCTACATATTCATCGGGCGCATAGGGCTCTCGTGGGGCGGGGAAGAGGGGCAGACGATTCAGGCAGCGATCGCGGGCGTTGCGGCTGCCGGCATTGTCGTCACCATGTGGGTAGCAACACCATCACTGATGTCACTCTGGCATTTCGGCCCGCAGGTTCAGGAAATTTTCGGCGAAACCTATCGCTTCTTCTGGCTTCTCGGAGCGTTCGCAGCGTTCGCCTACGTTCGCAGCTGACTGGGATGATAAACGCTTCGAATTCGCGGGTACACCCGTGGAATTCGCCGCAGCGAAATATCATCTTCGCTTTCGGAGAGCCACATTTCTGCGGCTCCGATTGCGCTTCGTCTCCCTTGTTTTCCAACGACGTCACGGAAACCTCCTCTCGTGTTGGCGGCCTCGGGATATGAGGCCGCACCCAGTATGCGCACATGGCGCCCCACAGGCAAGTCTACTGTTGGATAGCTATCGAGGTGTTTTGCGTCCAAAGTCCAGTGCGGTGTACAATCCGCTGCATGGCAAAACTGCTTCCTTTCACAAAAGCGGCCATCGAATCGCTTGTCGCACAGCACTCGACGCCTTTCTATCTCTACGACGAGCAAGGGATACGCGAGACGGCGCGGCGGTTAATTGCGGCATTTTCGTGGAATCAGGAGTTTAAGGAATTCTTTGCTGTAAAAGCAACTCCAAATCCTCATATTCTCTCCCTACTCAAGGAAGAAGGGTGTGGGGCAGATTGCTCATCGCTTCCGGAGTTATTTCTCGCAGAACGCGCGGGCATTTCGGGAGAGGACATCATGTTTTCCTCGAACGACACGCCCATCGAGGAATTCAAGAGAGCGAAAGAGATGGGGACCCTCATCAACCTTGATGCACTCGAACACCTCGAGTACATCAAGCGCCATATCGGGTTGCCTGAATTCCTTTCATTCCGATATAATCCCGGCCCGCTTCGTAAAGGCAATGCCATCATAGGAAAACCGGAGGAAGCAAAGTTTGGCATGACGCTCGAACAGCTCTTCGAAGGATACCGACTCGCGAAGAAGGAGGGCGTGACGCGTTTCGGCCTTCACACGATGGTCGCATCGAACGAGCGTAACCTTGACTATTTTGTTGAGACCGCACGAATGCTCTTTGAGATAGCGCTCGAAGTGCGTAAGAAATTCGGCATTCGCATAGAACTCGTGAACCTCGGGGGTGGGGTCGGCATTCCGTACCGTCCGGAAGATGAAGCGGTGGATATCGAAGCATTTGGAGTGCGGATACGAGAACTCTATGCAAAATACGAAATGGCTCACACAGAGCTCGCAATGGAGTGCGGCCGCTACATCACGGGACCGCATGGCTATCTCGTGGCCCGCGTGCGGCACATCAAGGAAACGTATAGGAAGTACGCGGGCCTCGATGCGACGATGGCGAATTTGATGCGCCCGGGAATGTACGGCGCGTACCACCACATCACCATTCTTGGCAAGGAAAACATTCCGGCAACCGAGGTCTACGATGTTGTCGGCTCACTGTGCGAAAACAACGACAAATTCGCGATACAACGTATCGCTGCCACCACTCTCGCCTGATGATATCGTCGTTATACACGATGCAGGAGCGCACGGACACGCGATGGGATTTAACTACAACGGGAAGTTGCGCTCCGCTGAATTCCTCATGCGGCAGGATGGTTCTTTCAAAATGATACGGCGTGCCGAAACTGCCGAAGACTATTTCGCGACCTTGGTCGATTGAAGCCCGCTTGCTACGATTGCAATGTGCCGCCTTACGTGGCACATTCAAAAAGCATATGAACATCGCACTCATAGGATACGGGGGGATGGGACAAGCGCTCGAGAAAGCGGCGTTGCTACGCGGCCACACCATATCTGCAATCATCGACAAGAGCGCTGCCGAAGCAACTGTAAAAACCCTCAGCGCAGCCACTCTCGCTGGCACCGATGTCGCTATCGACTTTTCGAGCGCGGATCAGGTTGCCGATTCCGTCCGGGCCTGCGTTGCGGCCGGCATTCCACTCGTGGTGGGCACGACCGGTTGGTACGACCGCATGGATGAGGTCAAGGGCCTCGTGGGCAACAAGATAGGCTTCCTCTGGTCCTCGAATTTTTCTATCGGCGTCCACATGTACTTCCGTGTCGTCGAGGCGGCGGCACGCCTCGCCGACAAAGTGGACGAATATGACGTTTGGGGACACGAGATACATCACGCAGGAAAGGCCGATAGTCCCTCCGGTACCGCGAAATCGCTCGAGAAAATCTTGCTCGACAATATCAGTCGAAAAAAAACGGTTGTGGAAGACAAGCTTGATAGAAAACGCAAGGAGACCGAGATTCATTTTTCTTCGGTGCGTGGCGGCCCGGTGAATTTCGGCCACACAATCGGATTTGATTCCGCAGCAGATCGTATCCTTATTACACACGAAGCGCGCAGCAGGGAGGGATATGCACTTGGCGCCGTGAAGGCAGCCGAATGGCTCATTGGCAAACGCGGTTTTTATGGTATGGATGAGTACACGCGAGACGCGTTTGGGGACGCGTGAGGTGCGAACAATGTATATGATTCTCAAACAAAGGCCGTACGCAGGAGCTTGGAGTGCGCTCATCACTCCGTTTGAAGAGAGCGGGCACCTCGACGAACACGCACTGCGTCATCTCGTCAATTTCCAGATCGAAAAGGGCATTACCGGTCTTGTCCCTCTCGGAACGACCGGGGAATCACCGACCATGAAGGTCGCAGAGGACCGCCGAGTCATCGAGATCGTCGTAGAGGAAGCTCGAGGACGCGTGAGAGTCGTCGCAGGTACGGGCAGCAACAGCACGCAAGAAGCTGTCGATTATACGGAGGCTGCCAAGAAACTCGGCGTTGATGCATGTCTCGTTGTCACTCCCTACTACAACAAACCGACACCCGAGGGTTTGAAGCTTCACTATAAGGCTGTGGCCGACGTCGGTCTGCCCGTTATCGTTTACAACATCAAGGGCCGCTGTGGCATTAACATCGAGACAGACACCTTGATGGAAATGGCGAAGCATCCCATGATCGTCGGCGTCAAAGAGGCGAGTGGCGACATCGAACAGATGAAAGAGGTGATCAAGCGCCGGCCCGTTGATTTCACCGTGCTCTCCGGCGATGACAACATGACGCTCCCCTTGATGCAATCTGGAGGTGATGGCATCATCTCGGTCGCTGCGAACATTATACCGAGCGACGTGGCGGAACTCGTCCGCCTTGCCGCGACTGCCGACTGGAAAGAAGCCGAGAAGCAGAATGGGCGGCTTGCCAATCTTTTCAAGCACATGTTTATCGAGACAAATCCTATTCCCTTGAAGTATTGCGCGTACCGAATGGGTCTGTGTAAACTCGCGTACCGTCTTCCTATGTGCCCACCGACGGAGAAAAGCAGAGAGGCGCTGGATACGATGCTCGACGAATACAAACTTCTCTGAAGCATGGTTATAAAACCTTCGAGGCGACTCGGATCCCTTCCTCCATACGCGTTTGCGGAGATAGATAAGAAGGTCGCGGCACTACGCTCTGCAGGAGTTGACGTAATCGATTTTGGTGTTGGCGATCCCACAGAGTCTGTACCACCATTCGTGGTCGACAATCTCACGGACTTCGGGAAAAAACACGCCACGAGCGGCTATCCGAGTTATGTGGGAAGTGATACGTTCCGCGCTGCCGCAGCGGCATACATGCGGCGACGGTTTGCTGTCGTGCTCGACCCCGAGAGAGAAATATGCGCCGATATCGGTTCGAAAGAAGCCGTGTTTAACTTTCCTGAAGGCTTCGTCGAGCCGGGCGACATCGTCATTTGCCCTTCGCCCGGCTACCCACCCATGAAAACGGGAACGATCTTTGCCGAAGGGACACCCTACTTCGTTCCGCTTCTGGAGGAAAAAGGTTTCCTGATCGACTATACTTCGATCCCCGAAGAGATCGCCCGTCACGCAAAAATAATCTGGATTAACTATCCCAATTCACCGACGGGCGCGATAGCGACACGAGAATACTACACGGGTCTCACAACATGGGCCCAGGAGCGCAACATAATCGTGGCATCCGACGAGGGTTGCTACATCGACATTTATTTCGGCGAACCTCCACCTTCAATTCTCGAGGTCGCGCGAGAGGGTGTCGTCGCATTCTATTCGCTCTCGAAACGCAATAATATGACGGGCTACCGCGTAGGCTTTGTGTGCGGCGACGAGCGCATCGTCAGTATCTTCAAACAACTCAAAACCAATGTAGACTCGGGAGTTGCCCACGTTATGCAGGAAGCCGCGATCGCGGCACTCGCCGACGACTCGCATGTCGAGACCATGCGTGCGCTCTATCGAGCAAAGCGAGACGCTCTGCTCGCTGGCCTCTCGCAACTCGGCCTTCCCGTGAGAGAGGTCGAGGCCACCTTCTATGTGTGGCAGAAGGTACCGAAAGACGATATCGTGTTTGCCGAACGCCTCCTCCATCCTTCGATCGGTATCGTCGTGACGCCGGGCAGTCTCATATCCGACCCATGCGAGGGAAACGCCAATCCCGGCAAAGGATACGTACGCTTCGCGCTCGTACCTTCTCTTTCACGTGTTGAAGAAGCCGTCAGGCGCCTACAAACGCTCTCTTGGAACTAAGTCGACGGGGAATAGCGATAAAGAAAAAGAAAATAGACCCTCGCCGCGAAAAAGTGCGGCAAGGGCCCGGCAATCCTCACTATTGCGAGAGAACGATTGTGTCTTCGGCCCAAGGATACGGTCGATAGAGAGGTCCCGATTCTACGTAGAGCCCTTTCCGCATGCTGTAATGCGGATCGACCCATCCCACCCCGACACCAAAGACATTCTTTGACGTACGAACGTAGGCCATGTGGCGTCGTCGTCGGTCGGTCGCGAGAAGACATGTCCATAACTGGCCGAGTGTTATTGGCGCCCATGTCTCGCCTCCGAGTTCTTTGAGAACACCGTAGGCCTTACGCGTTTCCACATCGCAAGCCTCGATGCGCAGTGTGTGCTCTCGAAGCAGCGCTGCTGGCACCGGCTCCTCACGAAGCGGTAGCAGGTAGGTCCGGAAGTGCTCACCGAGATACGCTACGTCCATACTGCCGATAGGCTCTGTGGAACCAAACCAATCGGCAACGACGAAGGCCTCGAGCGGTGGCAGCCGCCTAAGACCAACGAACTCAAGCGGGGATACCGCCATGACATTCCTCCTTCGTTACTATCTGCGTTACTATCTGCCGGTCATCATAGGAACATATCGCGCGTCGCCACGCAACATTAGCGCCCGCCTGCCGCCGTGACCCATTCAGGACCTTTTCACAGGTCATAGTTGAAATTGCCGCCTTCGCAGTCTAAAGTCTATACATGGATGCTCTCCAGCTGGGTGTATTTGCTGCACTATTGCAGGTTGCAGGGTATGCATTCTACGGGAGCAAGATACTCCGGCGCGACATCCGCCCGAATGCCGCCTCGTGGCTCATGTTTGCGTACGGAACTTCTCTGCTACTTGTTGTCGAGTGGGACAGAGATGCCAGTTTCGCGCTCCTCGCACTTCCGGCCGCTTGCGCGCTTTCGAGCATCGTTGTTGCCTTCCACGCGCTTCGCAAGGCAGAAGCATGGTGGCCGGAGCATGTCATCGAGCGAACATCCTTCGGGCTCGATATCCTGCTTACCATCGCATACGTATCGGCGTGGCTGTTCTTGATCAACGGACTCATTGCAGAAACACAAAAAGACTGGGCGGATATTTTCATCCTCCTGTTCGTGAACATCGCAACGTTCACTTCCTTTTACCCGCTCCTGCGGCAGGTCTATCACCATCCATATACGGAGCATGCGACACCATGGACTATCTGGACGCTTGCCTACGTCGCACTCGGAGTGGCAACGATCATAGAAGGAGGGATCGCAACAGAGCTCCTGATATATCCCGTCACTAATATCGCGCTTCACGGCTGGATCGCGGCACGCACCGCGCGTTGGCGCTACCAGCACGGAGTTTCGATCGCATGAAAAAGATCTCGATCCTAAAGAGCAAGATCCACGGCAAAGGCATTTTTGCCGCCGAAGGTATCAAACGAGGAGAGCGCATCCAGTACATACGCGGCGAGCGCGCCATGATGAAAACACGGAACAAGAAAGACTCGAGAGAGATCGCGCATTGGATAGGTCTGGGAAAATTTTCATGGATCAAGACAGAAGGGACACCCTTTCGCTATATAAATCATTCATGCGACCCGAACGCCGCGATCATGGGCACAAAGACACTCGTTGCCCTCAAGGAGATCGGTAATGGGGAGGAGATAACGATTGACTACTCTATGACTGATGCCGATCCGTACTGGAGCATCAAATGCAAGTGCGGTTCGCCGTCATGTAGAAAATATATTCGAGCTATCTATACGGTACCCTCGGAAGTATTTGAGCGGCATTTGCCGTATATCCCGAAGTTCTTCAAGAGATTATACATTCGTAAACAATTGCGAAGAAAAAAGGTTTCTGCCTAAACAATTGTATAGTGGCTTACACCGTATACCCAGATTTTTCACAATGAGTCTCTGGACGCCACAACGCCGAGGTACCATAGAATAATGCAATCAATAAGCGAACGGCTGCAGTTCGAACTGTTCGCTCTCGCGTTTTTCGTCTGCATCCTATTCATTTGGTACACAATGATAGTAAAAAAAGATTTCATCTTCTTCACCGATCCGGAAAGCGTGCCTGAATCCACCGAGGTAATCCCGAATTTGCTCGGAATATCGGACGTAGAAGCAGAAGAATAACTATGGATCCTCTTAGCTGCGGCTGGGATACGGCGACGTTCCTCATCTTCTCCGACAACGTTTTTGCACCACTCATTTACTACTCGCATCTCGGGCCGCTTGTTGCGTCGCTCCTTATTGGTATCGCCGTTCTGGTGAACAATCCTCGCGCGCTCGTTAATAGAGCGCTATTCGTTATGACTGCAGCCTTCGCGGTGTGGGTATACGCCGACCTCGTCCTGTGGGCAAGCGAAAAGCCCGAATACATAATGTTTTTCTGGTCGGCGATGGCACCGATCGAATTGCTTATATATGCCGCCGGATGGTACCTGGTAGTGCTTCTATCAAACAGGGGCAGCGAGCCGTCATTCAGAGAGAAGATCGTTGCCGCTGCCGCATTCCTCCCGGTATTTTTGCTTGCCCACACGTCATACGCTCTTCTCGGATACGATCTGACGAACTGCGACCGAGAACCAATTGAGGGTCCGCTTTGGCAATATATCTATTTCGTCGAAGTGCTTTTTATCGGATGGATTCTCGCGAAGGCGATTCGTGGGTACCGTCGCATGAAAGACCCAGCGGAGCGTAAACAGCTGGCGCTTGTAGCCACCGGAGTTATTCTCTCGCTGCTTGTGTTTTCAGCCGGCAACTTTGCGGTTTTGTTCCTGCTTGATGTCGACTGGTCGTACGAGCAATACAAACTCTTCGGGATGCCCGTCCTCGCGGCCTTCATCACGTACAGTGCCATACGCTTTCGCACATTCGATCTCAAGGTCTTCACCGCGCAGGCACTCGTCATCGCTCTTGCCCTGTTGGTATTCTCGCTCCTATTCCTCCGCTCGATAGAAAACGTGCGCATCATCACGATTGTCACGTTCGCGCTTGTGTGTGCTTTAGGATGGTTCTTGGTGCGCAACGTACGCAGGGAGATCGAGCAGCGCATGCTCATTGAAAAACAGGAGAAAGAACTCGAGGTTGCCAACAAACAGCAAGAAAGCCTCCTACACTTCATCAGCCACGAAGTGAAGGGATATCTTACCGAGAGTCAGGCCGGCTTTGCCTCGATCGTCGAGGGAGACTTCGGCGCTGTTCCCGACAAACTTAAAACGATGGCCGGTGGAGCACTCGCGAGCGTGCGCAGGGGTGTCTCGACCGTCATGGACCTCCTTGACGCCTCGAATTTCAAGAAGGGAACGATGACCTTTGCAAAAAATGAATTTGATTTACGAAAAGCGGTACGCGAAGTCGTCGGTGAACTGAAGAAAAGTGCGGACGAGAAGGGCCTCACAATAGATCTTGCGATAGGCGAGGGCGCGTACATGTTCACAGGCGACGAGGACAAGATCCGCAGGCACGTTGTCCGTAACCTCATCGACAACGCGATCAAATATACACCCCGCGGGGCCGTCAGGGTCGAATTGACCGACGGCGATAAGCTCCACTTCAAGGTGAGAGACAGCGGTGTGGGGATCACGCCGGAAGACATGCAAAACCTCTTCACCGAGGGTGGGCACGGCAAGGATTCCATCAAGGTCAACGTTCATTCGACTGGCTATGGCCTTTTTATCGCAAAGCAGATTGTGGATGCGCACGGCGGTAAGATCTGGGCGGAATCGCAAGGGGAGGGGAAAGGTTCGGCCTTCATCGTGGAATTTCCCATAGCTAGTTGACAATCGTGAGACTTATGTGATAATTCTCACCGAGCATAGGATGGTCCTTGCTCGTCTCAAACGCGGAGCTCAACGATGACTCGCTTGATTCGCATGTGGAAGGAGCCCACGCTTACACGACTCATGCGCAACAAATGTGGTGCGACGGCCATCGAGTACGGCCTCATCGCGGCAGGTATCTCGGTCGCGATCATCGCGGTCGTTCAGGGCCTCGGCACCAAACTCAAGCCGATGTTCGACCTGTTCGGTAACTGATCTCCCCGGTCGTAAAACAACGCGAGCCTGACCAGCTCGCATTTTCTTTTGTGCGGCTTTTACTGCTATATTTACCGAATGTATAAACTCTTTACCGGTCTTCAGCCTTCGGGAGCACTCCACATCGGCAACTATTTTGGGGCACTGAAGCCGGCCGTCGAGATGTGCAGGGAATACGACGGCATGCTCATGGTCGCCGACTACCACGCGCTCACAACGCTCAAAGACCCGAAGGCGATGCACGAGAACATTCTCGGTGTCGTGAAAGACTACGTAGCTGCCGGTCTCGATCCAGAGCACACGATCATTTTCAAACAATCCGACGTGCCGGAGCATACCGAGCTCGCATGGATTTTCCAGTGTCTTGTCACCGTCCCGTTCCTCGAACTTTCACATGCATACAAAGACAAGCTCGCGAAAGGCCTCGAGGCCAATGCCGGTCTCTTCGCCTACCCGATGCTCATGGCCGCCGACATTTTGCTCTACGACACCGACGTCGTGCCAGTGGGGGAGGATCAACGACAGCACCTTGAATACGCGCGCGAAGCCGCGGCGAAATTCAACAACACCTTTGGCGAAACGTTTAAGGAGCCGAGGGAAAAAATCCTTAAATCCGTCGCGGTGGTGCCGGGCACTGATGGCAAGAAGATGAGCAAGAGCTACAGCAACACGATTCCGCTCTTCGGTACGAAGGACGAGATTACAAAGGCTGTTATGAGTATTGTGACGGATTCAAAAGGAGAGCTGCCTGAAAATGTCCTCGCGATCCATCGTGCATTCAAAAGCGAGAAAGAACTCGGCGCTCTCTACGAAGCAAACAAAAAGAATTACAAGGTGATCAAGGAAGCCCTGATCGCCGACGTCGAGGCGATCGTCGCTCCGATGCGTGATAAACGTGATTCGATCTCAGACGCGGACGCTAAAGGCATTTTAAAGGATGGCGGAGACCGGGCACGTGAACGAGCCTCGAAAAAAATGGCCGATGTACGAAAAAAAATCGGCGTCTCGATTTAGAAAAAAGAAGATGCGCGACATCCACAATCGCGCATCGAAACTCGCCCGGAATCACGTCAGCACGCTGAGGATTCCGAACGCCCTCTCAAGCAGCCTTGGTTCTCTTAGGTAGGCCTTTGCCTGTTCAGGCGCATAGAGCCGCGCGTCGTCCTCCGCGTTTCCTCTCCGCGATCGGAGCGGCAGGGTGTACTCGAACACCTCACCATTTTTCGATCGCAGTAGGAGGCTCGTCTGCCACCCTCTTATTCGTTCATCGATCCAGACATCACACGGCTCGGCGTCGGGATCGCGGCAAAGCAAATACTTCATGGGACCCTCCATCGCTAGCCGGAGCACAACTCTGCAATGAGGAGTAAACTCTGTCAATGCCAGAGAAAATGGCGATATTTCTGGTACACTGGGCCTTCATGGAGCGAACTTTGACTGTCGATCTGCCGAAATCTATCGGCACGTCGGCGAAAATTGCCGGTTGGGTGGAAGTCCGCCGCGACCACGGAAAGCTTATCTTTCTCGACATTCGGGACCGCTCTGGCACGGTGCAGGTCGTGGTAACCCCAAAAGCCGCAGAAGCGCTCGAAAGTGCAAAAGAGATACGCGCGCAGTGGGTTGTTGAAATAGAGGGCGAAGTGAAAGCGCGGCCGGAGAACATGAGAGGCGAAGGGCCACTCGGCGGCGTTGAGCTCGTCGCAGCGGAGATTCAAGTTCTCTCCAAAGCGCAGGAATTACCATTTGAGCTCGGCACCGAGGTGAATATCGACACACACTTCGATCATTTGCCACTCACGCTTCGCAGCCGTCGCAGCCGCGACATATTCGCGATGCAGGCTTCTATTCTAGAAGCGTACCGAGCTTCTCTTCGCAGGCAGGAATTTACCGAATTCGAGGCGCCGGCGATCGTCGGCGGCGACGCCGAAGGCGGCGCCGCAGCTTTCAAGGTCGAGTACTACGACCAAACGGTTGCGTTCCTTGCGACTTCGCCGCAGTTCTACAAGCAGATAATGGTGGGGCCGTTCGAGCGCGCCTTCACCATTGCAAAGATTTTTCGTGCGGAGAAAAGCGCAACGACACGCCACCTCTCCGAGATCACGCAAATGGACTTCGAGATGGGATTCATACAAAACGAACTGGAGCCCATGAAGGTTTTGGAGCAAGTGGTACGCGACGTCGTTGATTCTGTTTCAAAAGAGCATGCCGATATGTTTGCTCGATTCAACACGACATCACCGCTTCTTCCTGATGAGTTCCCGATTCTTACGCTGAAAGAGGCCTTGCAGAAACTCGGCAAAAGAGAAGCGCCCGATCTCGATCCCGAAGATGAGCGCGGAATCTGCGAGTGGGCAAAAAAGGAAAAGAATTCCGATTTCATTTTCATTACAAAATTCCCGACGAAGAAACGCGCATTCTACACCTACGAAGACCCGAGCGAGGCACCATACTCGCGAGGTTTCGACCTCCTCTTCCGCGGTCTCGAAATAAATAGTGGCAGTCAGCGTATTCACGACTACGATGTGCTCGTTTCCCGTATGAAAGAACGCGGCCTCGATCCGGAAAAATTCTCCTTCTACCTCCAAGCCTTCAAGTACGGCCTTCCACCGCACGGCGGCTGCTCGACCGGATTGGAGCGCTTCACGGCGCGCATGCTCGAGCTTCCCAACGTGAAGGAGGCCTCTCCCTTCCCGCGCGACATGTCCCGCATCGACACACGGCTGTCTGAATAAGTGATAAAATTCTCGAATGGGAAAGTTTTCGGTTGAAACGGCGGCCTTCTCGGGTCCGCTGGAAGCACTCTTAAATCTCATCGAGGAGCGGAAGCTTTCGATCTCGCAGGTGTCGCTTGCCGAGGTGACAGACGCCTATCTCGCCTATATCGAGAAGCTTCCGCAGCTGCCGCTCGGGGAGACTGCGCAATTTGTGCTTGTTGCCTCGACACTGCTTCTCATAAAATCGCGCACCCTCCTGCCGTCACTTTCACTCACCGAAGAAGAGCGTGAGAGCGTGCAAGAGCTCGAGCGACGCCTCGCGCGCTACGCGCTCATCCGCAAGGCCGCACGGGCTTTGCGCAAAGAGTGGGGGAAGCAACCAATCCTCTTCACCAAGCGTGGTCCTGAAACGCCGCCGGTCTTCAGCCCCGCAGAAAGTTCGCTCAGTGTGATAACGAACGCTGCACGGCGGCTCGTGAGCATCTTGCCGAAGCCCGAGGAGCTCGCAAAAGCGGCCGTTGCGCCCGTCTTGGCCCTTGAAGACGTGATCGTGCATCTCAAAAAGCGTCTTTCCTCGGCCTTCAAAGCACGCTTCTCGGAGCTGACACGCTCGCGCGACAGGCAGGAAACGATTGTGTATTTTCTTGCGATGCTCGAGCTTGTCCGCTCCGGCTCCATTTCCGTGACACAGGAGCGGCTCTTTGCGGATATGACACTTGAAGCCGAAGGTACCGGCGTTCCGAAATTTGGCACATGAACGATACACCCGATCTTGCAACAAGGGCCGAGGCCTTCCTCTTCGCCGAGGGAGGGGAGATCACGCGAAAGAAACTTGTTTCCCTCCTCAGTTGCAAAGAGGCGGAATTAAAAAGCGCGCTGCAGAGTCTCTCCGAGCGGCTGAAAGGAAGCGGTATCGGACTTATAGAGACAGAAACGACCGTGAGTCTCGCGGTTTCGGAAGAGACGAGCGGCATCGTGCAAGAAGCGCTGAAGCGCGAGCTCGATCGCGACATCGGGGAAGCGGGTCTTGAAGTTCTCGCAATCGTTCTCTACATGGGCCCTTCGACTCGCGCGCGGGTAGACTACATTCGCGGCGTTAATTCATCCTCGACACTCCGAAATCTTCTTACACGCGGCCTTTTGGAGCGCGCAGGAAATCCGGAAGATGCCCGCGAATATCTTTACCGACCGACTGTTGAACTGCTCGCACACCTCGGCGTTTCGAACGTGAATCAACTGCCCGATTATGCTACAATCCTCACCGAACTCGCGACATTTGAGCAAAAAAGTCTCGAATCACATGATGGACCCCGTTAGAAATAGCGGACAAGTATGTGCCCGTATATTACATGTATTAAGCCATGAATGCAGACTATTCAAATAATGAACCTGACAGGCCTGACTCTATTTCTAACGGGGTGGAACCAACGCAACCGGAAACAATTAACTCATCGGCAATACCACAGACACAAGCTTCGGCCTCCCTCGGGAGGGCGATCATTATTATTGCAGTCGCGATTGTAATTATCGTGGCATTTGCAGCTTTTAGTCCCGCACCGGAGAGAGATGTCCAGAGTGCTACCGCGGCGGTAGCGTTTGATGCGTTCAAGGGAATTTCTCTCGAGGCAAAATCGGCCATCGTCATCGACATGCGAAGCGGGAAAACGCTCTTTGAGAAAAACGCCGAAACACAGCTACCACTTGCATCGCTCACCAAAGTGGCGCTCGCGCTCGTAGTCGCGGAAGCGCTTCCGCTCGATTCCGTCATCACGATACCGTACTACGCCGGAGGGGCAGGAAGCGGCGCGCACCTCCTGAAGGGAGAGCGCTGGAGCGTTGCAGATGTCATCGATTTCACGCTCGTAGAATCATCGAACAACGGCGCAGGCATCCTTGCCGACGCGGCAAATGAGCGGATCCGTAAACTCTATCCTGAATCCGACCAGAGTCTCCCGCACGGAGCGACGCTCTCGCGCATGAACGAGCTCTCGCGCACGCTCGTCCTTACGCAAACCTACTTTCTCAACGTGAGCGGCCTCGATCTTTCCACGACGCAGGCGGGTGCGTACGGCTCCGCCCGCGACATGGCGAAGCTCTTTGCCTATGCCGCTTCGGCACAATCAGGGCTCTTTGCCGGTACAGCGCGCGACGGGATCCTTCTCACCACTTCAAACGGCGGCCAAACCGCCGCCTCAAACACGAATGAGGCACAGGGGGCCATCGCAGGTCTCATCATGGGGAAAACCGGCCTCACCGACCTCGCAGGAGGCAACCTCGCCGTCGTCTTCGACGTCGGTCTTTCGCACCCCGTTGTCGCCGTCGTGCTCGGCTCATCAGAAAGCGGGAGATTTTCGGACATACAAAAGCTCGTGGAAGCAACGCAGACGTCCTTGAGCACAGCGGAATAGGGAAATACGCAGCCCTTCGTATACGGTACAATGCTTCCTATGGCAGCAGAGTTGTCCGATATCGTCCGTGTTCTCGTCCCTGCGATCATGTCCTTTGTGGTCGGGATGGCCATTACACCCATTGTGACCCACTATTTGTATGCCTATAAAACGTGGAAAAAGAGAGCCGGAAAGACCGGTCTCGACGGTTCTCCGGCGCTTGAATTCAACCATCTCCACAGTGTGCACGAGGTGCGCGCGCCACGCATGGGCGGCATCGTCATATGGGCGAGCGTTCTCATCACCATTGCGGGAATTGCCGTCCTCGCACGCTTTGTCCCTGATGCTGCTATTCTCAAATTAGACTTTTTGAGCCGCAACCAGACGTGGATACCGCTTGCAACTCTCATTGTAGGCGCTGCGGTGGGCTTCCTCGACGATCTCTACATGATACGGCCGGGGGGCATCGGATTGCGGCTTTCGTATCGTCTTCTCATCGTAGTCCTTCTCGCCACATTCATCGGCACATGGTTTTGGGCGAAACTCGAAGTGACGGCGGTTGGGATCCCGTTTGGCGCGCCGCTTGAAATCGGCTTTTTGATAGTGCCGCTTTTTGTGCTCATTTCACTTGCGCTCTATGCCTCCGGCGTGATTGACGGTATAGACGGACTCTCGGGCGCCGTTTTCGGGAGTGTCTTTGCTTCGTATGCGATCATCGCCTTTGCCCAAAACCAAATCGACCTTGCTGCATTCTCGGCGGCGGTCGTCGGCGGGATACTTGCATTCCTGTGGTACAACATTCCACCGGCACGCTTCTACATGAGCGACACAGGCACCATGGCACTCACCTTGACGATCGCGACGATCGCCTTCATGACAGACGATCTCGGCGAGGGGGTCGGCATTGCTGCGCTTCCCGTCATTGGCGCGCTCCTCGTCGCGACTGTTGCATCCAACGTGGCACAAGTCGTTTCAAAAAAATATTTCGGGAAAAAATTACTCCGTATCGCTCCACTCCATCACCACTTCGAAGCACTTGGCTGGCCGGGATACAAGGTCGTGATGCGCTACTGGGTCCTCTCGATTGTGTTTGCGTTCCTCGGTGTCATCATCGCGCTCGCTTCGACCTAACATGCGACGAAGCTTCGGGATCGACAAACCCCTGCTACTTTTTATCCTCGCGCTCGTTGCGGCCGGCGGTCTCATTTTCGCTTCGGCGGTCTTCGGCTTGCTCGCGCGCGGCGGTTTGAACATGTCTGCCGTAGCAGGGAAGCAGGCACTCTGGATCGGCGCCGGCATCGTAGCACTTCTTATCGCAAGCCGTCTCAATTACAAGCTCTGGCGGCGCTTTACGCCCTATCTTTTCGCGGGGGCACTGCTTTTCACGGCGGCAGTTTTCATTCCGCAGCTCGGTTTCGAACACGGCGGAGGGCGCCGCTGGCTTTCGCTCTTCGGTTTTTCGGTCCAGCCCGCAGAGTTTTTAAAGATCGCCTCCATACTCATGGCAGCGACGTACTTTGCAACGATCCGGCCACACATCGGCGACATCCGCTGGGGACTTGGCGGCTTGGCCTTTATCCTCGCCGGCCCAGCTGTAATCCTCGTCGCACAGCCTGATATCGGAACTCTTGGTGTTATCATCGCCTCCGTCTTCGCGGTTTTTTTTGCAGCCGGCGCGAGATGGAGAGACCTGCTCATTGTTATACTCCTTGGCATTGTTACGGTCGCAGCGTTAGCGATCGTGAAGCCCTACGTACGTGATCGAGTAACAATCTTCCTCAATCCTTCGCAAGCGCCGCAGGCCGAAGGCTACCAGATACGACAATCCCTTATCGCAGTCGGCTCGGGCGGCATAGTCGGTCGCGGCTTCGGGCAGAGCGTGCAAAAATTCACCTACCTGCCCGAGCCGATGGGGGATTCGATATTTGCTGTTGCCGCCGAGGAGTTCGGCTTCGTGGGAAGCTTTGCCCTCATCGGTACCTTTCTTGCGCTTGCCTTGCGAGGATTTTCCGTTGCAACGCGAGCGCCCGATGCATTCGGGGGATTACTCGCCATCGGCATATCCACCTACCTCGTCGCTGAAAGCTACATCAACATCGCCTCGATGCTCGGCTTGGCACCCTTGACCGGCATACCGCTCACCTTCATCAGTCAGGGCGGCTCCGCCATGCTCGCCTCACTCGGTAGCGCCGGCATCCTTCTTTCCGTTTCGCGCCACGCGTCAAAACACTAATAATATGGTATGCTATTTCTCATGAATAAGACCGCTACCGACAATGCCACCATTCTTCGCGAGGTGCGTGCTCTTTCGCACGAGATCAAAAGCCTCCGGCGCGAGGTCGCGATCGTGCTGCCTACGGAATCGATACGCGAATTCGCACATCCCAAACGTATTCTTGCTTCGTATCGCCGCGCGACGAAGAAATTTCCCCCACGACGTGCATAGCGCATGCATCTCGTCATTCGCACCGGCGATTTCAAACGTGCGATCGAGAAACTGCCTGCGCATATTCGAAAGCTGTGCGACGAGCAGCTCCTGATACTTGGGTCCAACTGGCGCGACTCACGCCTGCACATCAAGAAGTTGCGCGAGTTCGATGGCGCATATTCTTTTCGCATCACCCGTAACTATCGCGGGCAGTTTTACTTCGACGTACATGACAACATCATCGTGTTCGACGCAGATCATCGCAAGGATTCATACCGAAAGAGACGCAGATAGCTTATGTCAGCCCTGCAAACCCAGAACATTCGACCACGCTTCAATAGCGCCGACATACTCCTTTCCGTCTCGCGCCACGCGAAACGATAAACAAAAAAGCGGCGATCCGACGATC
Source organism: Candidatus Kaiserbacteria bacterium (assembly GCA_016186695.1). Classification (GTDB taxonomy): domain Bacteria; phylum Patescibacteriota; class Minisyncoccia; order Phycocordibacterales; family UBA2100; genus UBA10103. The sequence continues at coordinate 62,854 of JACPLC010000004.1, forward strand.
GCCGCCCTGTCACCGATGGATTTGCGAGCTTTCAGTTCGGGGTTTTTCTTGTTTTTATGTATTCTCGTGCCCCTTGCAAGCGTTCTTCGATTTCGGTGAGCATCCGTGAGATCTCGACAAGGATCTTCTCGGTTAGCTCCTCAATCGCTGACCGTTTGCCAGTCCAGGCACTTCCGGAAAAAGCGGTGTATGGAAGTCCATACACGACGCCACTTTCCTCCCTGAACTGTGTGCCCAAGGGCATGTCCAAGAACTCAGCGATGATGTGGACTTGAATCGTTTTTGTACTCGTCGGGTAGCCTTTGAACCGATAGTTCACGTGTTTGACCCGTTTCCAGTCCTCCTCGGCCAGGCTCAACTTTTTCTGGACCTTCCTTGCCGAGAAATAAGCAACGTCAAAGAGGTCCTCACTCACCGGGCCGTGGTCCGCCAGTGCACTGGACAGAAGGTCATCGATCTTGATTCTCATCTCAACTTCTCCCGAGCTCGTCCAGAGCTCTCATATCTACCCCGTCATGGAGTAGCCGCTAAGTTTGTACATTGTCTTTGGCAACATGTCAAATCCTGCGAACGTTCGTCTACATCGTGATAAAATAAGCCAAATATGAAAATCGTGCTTGCGGGTGGGGGGAGTGGTGGCCATTTTTATCCTTTGGTTGCCGTCACGGAAGCGCTCGAAGATATTGCAAAAGAAAAAAAGCTCATTGAGCCCGACCTCTTCTACATTGGGCCGGAACCGTTCGATAGAGCAGCGCTTCTTGAGCACGAAATTTCCTACATACCGAGCCCCGCGGGCAAGCTCCGCCGCTACCCAAGCCTTCTCAATGTGCTCGATCTATTCAAAACGGCATGGGGTATTTTCAAATCCATCATGACGCTCTATCGGCTCTATCCAGACGTGGTCTTTTCGTCGGGGGGCTTCGCCGCCTTTCCCACGCTTTGGGCAGCACGACTCCTTAGGATCCCCATGGTGATATACGACGCGGATGCGCGCCCAGGGCGGGTCTCCCTGTGGTCCGCATCGTTTGCCCGATGGATCGCGGTCGCGCATCCCGAAGCAGCCAAGCAATTTCCCGAAAAGCAACTGGAGAAAATCGCGCGTACGGGGCATCCCATCCGGCGTGAGCTGGAGGCGCCTGCGCGGGAAGGCGGTCATGAGTTTCTCAAGCTCGATCCGGCGGTACCTACGATATTCGTCCTCGGTGGCTCTTCAGGCGCACGCGCCATCAACGAAACGACGCTCGACGCACTTCCCACGCTCCTCGAGCACTTCAACATCGTGCATCAGACCGGTGTGGAAAATCTCGCCGAGGTCAACCAGGTCGCAGGGGTCATTCTCAAAGATTCGCGATACGCGAGCCGCTACCGCAGCTTCGGGCTTTTGAACGCGCTCGCGCTTCGTATGACAGCAGGCATCTCCTCGCTCATCATCTCGCGCGCAGGAAGCGGAACGATTTTCGAAATCGCCTCGTGGGGAATTCCCTCGATCCTCATTCCGATCCCGACGGAGATCTCGCATGACCAGACAGAGAATGCATTCTCGTACGCACGCGCAGGCGCCGCGGTGGTGCTCGAACAGCGCAACCTCACGCCGCACCTCTTGGTTGCAGAGATCGAGCGGATCATGAACGACACCGGCACGCATGGGGCGATGAGCGCGGCTGCCAAGAATTTCGCGCGTAGGGATGCGGCACGAAAGGTCGCAGAGATACTCATGGAGACCGCACTGCCACACGAACCACTGTAATGTTCCAATCTACGAATCATTCGAATGCTACAAATGGCTACGAATTCGTAGGTATTCGTAGATCGGTATTCATTCGCAGATTCGCACATATATGAATGTTGTTACAAGGTTTCCACCGTCACCTACGGGATACTTTCACATTGGAAGCGCCCGCACCGCGCTCTTTAATTATCTCTTTACCGCGCATCACGAGGGCGTGATGTATCTGCGGTTCGAAGATACCGACAAGGCACGGAGCAAAAAAGAGTACGAGGACGACATTCTCGCCGGACTCGAATGGCTCGGCATCGTATACACGAAAGCGGAGCCTCTGCGACAATCCGAGCGTCTCCCGCAGTACCGCGAATACCTGCACGCCCTCATCGAAAAGGGAGCCGCCTACGAGGCGGAAGAAGCGGAGAACCGGAAGGGAAAGGTCGTGCGGTTTAAAAATCCCAACACGCAGGTCACGTTTTCCGACCTCATCCGCGGCGAGGTTGTCTTTGATACCACGGAGCTCAAAGATTTCATCATTGCGCGCAATCTCGACGACCCGCTCTACCACATGGCCGTCATCGCAGACGATCACGACACCGGCGTAACGCACATCATCCGCGGAGAAGACCACATTTCAAATACCCAGCGACAGATACTCATCCTCGAAGCGCTCGGCTTCGAACGGCCCATCTACGCCCACATTCCGCTCATTCTCGCACCTGACAAGACAAAACTTTCGAAGCGGCACGGTGCTGCTTCGGTCAATGAGTACCGGCGACTCGGCTTTGAGCCGGCGGCGCTCGTAAACTATCTCGCACTTCTCGGTTGGACGCCTCCTTCCGGCGGAGAAAAACTCTCACGGGAGAAGCTCATCGCACAATTTGACATCAAAACAGTGCACAAAAGCGGTGCCGTGTTTGATATTGAAAAACTCAAGTGGCTCAACCGGCAGTACATACTTGATGCTCCTGACGAACGAATACAGGAAGAAGCGGGGCACCGGATTCCGCAGAAAAATCCGGCGGTCGTTGCGAAACTCGTTCCGTTCATTCGTGAGCGCATCAACCTGTGGAGCGATATCGACACAATGGCTGCGGAGGGCGAGTTCGACTATTTCTTCAATGATCCAAAGCTTATGGTTCAAAAAATTGCGGGGAAGGGAAGCGATGCCGCGGCGGCCGGCAAACATCTGTCGGCACTACGAAAGCTTTTGGAGGCTTTGCCGTCTTCAGGAGATATAGACGCGGCAAGAGTAAAACAAGCTGTCTGGGAGTACGCAGAAAAGGAAGGTCGTGGCGCGGTGCTTTGGCCATTTCGCTATGCGTTGACCGGACGCGAGAAGAGCCCTGATCCGTTCGTCGTAGCGGCGATCATCGGGAAGGATGCCGTACTCGCGAGACTCGACGCTGCAAAGGAGACACTTCGGATCATATGAAGAAGAGCGCGCTCGCCTTGGTGCTCGTCGCGACGATGCTCATGCCCACGTTATCGTTGGGACAATCGGCAGAAGAAATCCAGAAGGAAATAGATACTCACAGCGACCAGATAGAGCAACTCAACAAAGAGATTGCGGCCTATGAAAAGCAGTTGACCGAGATCGGCTCAAAAAAACAGACGCTGCAGGGTACGCTCAATCAGCTCGACATCCAGCGAAAAAAGATCACGGCTTCGATCAATGTGACAAAGGCGAAGATCCGCACCCTCGAGCTGGAAATACAGTCACTTTCAAAAAATATTAAGGGGAAAGAGAGCTCTATCAAGATCCATGAGGGCGGCCTTGCCGAAAATTTGCGGCGCCTGAATGAGAACGAAACGCAAACGCTCGCCGTTTCGATATTCTCTTCAGAAAACCTGACGGACGTGTGGAGCGACATGGACAGAAGCTACGCCCTCCAAGAGGCCGTGCAAGAAAGTATCGATGAACTCTCCGCGCAGAAAGAATCTCTTACCGAGACGAAAACCGCGACGCAATCAAAACAGGCGGAACTGCTGAAGCAACAGCGAAATCTTGTCGCAGAACAGGGCTCGCTCGACGCCACACGAAAGGCGCAGTCGGAGCTTCTCACACAGACGAAAGCGCAGGAATCCAACTTTCAGGCGATCCTGCGGGAGAAACAGGCCGCGAAGGCAAGCTTCGAAGCAGCGCTCTCGGATCTTCAAACGAAACTGCAATACACCATTGATCCTTCGAAAATTCCTCCGGCCGGTAGGGGAATCCTCCGCTATCCTCTCGACAACGTGAAGGTCACGCAGTATTTCGGTGATACCGATTTCGCCCGCTCCGGAGCCTACGCCGGAAAAGGTCACAACGGCATCGACTTGCGTGCCTCGATCGGCACACCTATCAAAGCCGCTCTCACCGGCACGGTTATCGGCACCGGCAATACCGATGCAGTGCGCGGTTGCTATTCTTACGGCAAGTGGGTGCTGATACGCCACGGCAACGGCCTCTCCACGCTCTACGCGCACCTCTCGCAGATCAACGTCTCGGAAGGCGCATCCGTCGCAACGGGGGCTGTGATCGGCTACGCCGGCGCCACCGGCTATGCGACAGGGCCGCACCTCCACTTCGGCGTCTACGCATCGCAGGCCGTGCAAATAATCAAACTCGGCGAAGCAACAAACAAGAAGACCTCATGCGCCAACGCCGTGATGCCTGTGGCACCTCTCTCTGGATACCTCAATCCGATGGACTATCTCTAGAACTAGTGTTGAGTGTGGACAGGAGCAACATTTCGTGGTAGAAACTCCGAGGTGAAAATGGATTGGAGACGCAAATGAACGCCACGGAAGAGGCTGGGACCGAGCCCAAAATCGGTTCGCGCGTACATGTGTTGAACGCTGACCGCAGCAAGGAACTCGGCTACGGCACCTACATGGGCGAAGTGCCCTTTAAGGACGTGCCTGACGAACCGGCGGCATGCGTCGCTGTTGACGAGTCGATTCAGTTGACCGAGGCAGAACAGGCCGAAGTCAGCGCAATGGTCGAGCAATTGATGGAGGGCGGTGCAACCACTCCGAAAATCGTCCTCGACTCCGGCGAGATCATCTTCGGCTTCCAGTGCTGGTGGAGAGAGATCGATGATGACGACACCCGCGAACAGCATTGGACCTGCGAAAAGTGCAAGGCAACCGGAAGCGTGAAGTACCAACTGCACGGCGACGTCATGTCGGTCGTTTACCTCATTGAGGATGACCACAAGCGCGTTTCGCCCGACTGCGACCAGCCTGTCAGCAGCATCCGCGCGCTGAACGCAAACGTCATCAATTAGCGAAGGAGAGACTGCTGTGTGGCATAGAGGAGGTCTGACATGTTTACTTGCCAAGTCTGCGGCGCGAACGATCAGGACGCTCGCACGCTGAAGCTTAGTTGTAACTACGAGCTTTCGGAAATCTCCAGCAAGTTTCAGAAGGAACCGGATGGTCTGTGGTCAATCCGAACTTGCAAAGATTGCCGAGGCAATTTCCTTGCCATCTTGCAGTACTGGGTAGAAGGGAATCTCGCCGAAAGCAGCTCGCACCCTGATCGCAACATCCCCGTTCACGTTCACGGTCGAACGGTGATGATGAACACGAAAGAATGGGAAGCTCACACTGCGCGTCGGGGAGAAACCGGACGAAGGCCTCATCGACTCGGTTGACCGCCCGCGACCAAAGCCCCCGGCGATTCGGTTCGTCGGGCGGCTTTTCTTTTTTATCCACGCTGTTTGAAATTCTTGAGCGGTTTCCACTCGATGATTTTCATTGCGCGTAATTCGACCGAATATGCTTTGCGCAAGCTACGAAGATTTTTTTTTGGAATGATAGGGAAGTGGCGGGTGTTGTCGAGTGCATCGACGAGCCACCAGAGATCCTTCTCGGCAGTCACCCACCGCTCCGGCGCAAATTTCGAGAGATCAAATGGTCTTGAATACGAGCGCAGGGACTTTCTGCCGTCCCACATCAGATACTCATGGAAAAAAGACATTGCGAGCTCGCGCACGCTCTCATAGACGGGCTCGCGATAGCGGAGGATGGCATGATTCGTCTTGCTGATGGCACCCCAGTACCCATTTTGCCTAAAAAGGGTAACGACATGGTCTTCATCGGCCGGAATCGTCCTAAAATCGAGCAATAAGGGCCTTTTTCCATGATATGCCAGTACCGTAGCCGCAAAGACCGCTCCCTCCATGCAATGGGCCGTTTTGGCCCTCAAAACAGCCCTAGGAGACATGTACGTCTCGCCCTTGGGCTCGAAGTTGATAGGGAGAGTATCGAGGTAATCCTGAACCTTCTGCGGCGTTGAAAGTTTTTCGAACACACGCCGCTCGGGGGAAGTCAAAAGATGTTTTATGCGACCGGCGTATGACATGCCGCGCATTATACGTTGCTAAAGCCTCAGCGCAGTGACAAGGCCATTGTGCGACCATACTACGGCTTGGTCGCACAATGGCCGCTATCTTTTGCGACATAGGCGTATGTCGCAAAAGATATATTGTGCGACTCATCATTATTAGACCACAGTCTTCATCAAACCACAAAAACTACCAACGTCCAGTCTCTCCCCTGACACCTGCGCGATAGCCCTCTACTCGTCGCCGATTAGCCGGTGACAATTCATCGGGAAGATCGTCCATGTCAAACCAGCTGCGGCCCATGATTTCAATATTGGGCAGGAGCGTCAGATTTCCATCAAAATCGCCTGTGTAATACACCCGCAGCTTGTCCCTCTTCCCCATCGAGCCTGTATAGGTCCCAATTTCTCCCGCAAGCGATCTGATATCGAGTCCCGTTTCTTCTTTTGCTTCACGCATAGCGGCCTGCTCCGGCGATTCATTGCGCTCGACGCCGCCTCCGGGCAGTGTCCACACCCAGGGCGCATACCAGTGCGACACAAGCACGATGAGTCGTTCTTTGACGATAATGATGCGAACACCCTGCACATCGCCTCGTCGTTGCAGTCGCGCAAGCGTATAGCGTACGATGCGTACAAGCGCGATTGCACTCAAAGAGATATACATCCCGATACGTCGGAGGATGCGCATATGAGTTCACTTCCACGGTATATCAAACTGCGTGAATTCTGGAAGAAGTTTACGGCCGTAGAGGAGGCGCGAGATCACCTCGGCATGAGAAAGCGCGCCGGTGAGCGCGTTGTGCGGCGTAGGTTCGCTCGGAATGCCGCAGTAGACGAGCACCTGATCGAGATCGAGTGCGGAGTGCCGCTTCAGCGGATCTATCGGCGGCTGCAAGCCACGCGTGATCATGTGCATGTACGCAAGACTGTGTATGTCTATCGTGCGATAGGAAAACGACCAATTCGTGTGCCCCGCCCTCTCTGCAGCAGCTTTCAGAAAATCGCGATCGAAGGAAACATTCTGCGCCGCGAGCGTACGTTCTTTCACCTGCTCCGCAAACTGCAAGAATGCGTGGACGAGATCCGCCTCGCTCTGTTTCTTGGCATCGGTCACCTGCTCTCGCGTGAACCCGTTCACCGCGAGCGCCTCGTCCATAATGTGCGCACCATCCCACACGCGGCACTCCTCGTAGAATCGTTTCTGCGGATTCGAGAGGTCGAGCGCGCCGACACTCACGATGGAATATTTCTGCGGCTCTGTCCCCGATGCTTCGACGTCAACGACTAACATGGCATTAAGCGTTAAGAGTGTAGCGATTAGAAGAATACATGTTTGGTCATTTTCCCACATCTAAACGCTGAACGCTATTCGCTCGATGCTGTTCCCAGTCCTTTGCAATTCTTGGCCGGCGAGTAGCCGGCCGCGCGTGCATCCTTTTCGCTCGCAAACCAGATCTTATTCTGCTCAGCCATTGTCTGCGCTCCGGAGCACCATGGATAGTGATATGCGCTTCCTTTTCTTGATGCGACGATGAGACCGCCGATCGATATCGGCCTCTGCTCGGAAAGATGTGACGCTTCGGCGATGGAGACAGCTGGTCTTGTCTCTTCGATGGCCGAAAGCCGCCCAAGCCCGAAGGAGGCAAGACCAAGAAGGAGCACGATCGCGATCAGTCCCCACTCGGAGACCGCATCCTCTGCGAAGTTCTTGATTCTAAGCCGGACTTCCTGTATATTTTGCATTGCTAGGCATCCTAGCACCTAATACCATGGCAACAACGAAAGCTGGCGGAACAGCGAAAAATCTCCGCGATTCAAATCCGAAATACCTCGGCATCAAGCGCGCCGACGGCCAAAAAGTCGATGTTGGGCAGATAATCGTCCGTCAACGCGGTACGAAAATTCTTGCCGGCAAGAACATCGGCGTCGGCTCTGACTACACGCTCTTTGCGCGCATTGCAGGAACGGTTCGTTTCCGCACCAAGCGCAAGACAAACTTCGACGGCCGCGCATCCAAGCGCGCCATCGTAGACGTCGTATAGGGCGTGTTTGAAAAACCCCTCGCGCCTAAAGGTTTCCGTGACGAGGACTGTTTGAGCGGAGCGAGTTCCGCAGGCGCGGAAACCTGCAGGCGGGAGTGAGTTCAGGTTTTCAAACATGCCCTAGGCCGCGACTATCTTCAGCATCATCTCCGACTCCGCGCCTGCCGCGGAGATTTTAATTATGTGATCTCCCGTCGTCTTCACCGGTTCAAGGGGCTTGATAGCTTCCATCGGCAACGTTACCTCTTTTTGTTCTTTTAGCGCGGCTGCTATCTCCTTGGGTCCGATCGTTTTAAAGAGGCCACCTTTTTCCGTCGCTCTCACCGCTATCTCGATCCGTGTGCCGCGAAGATGTTGGACAGTTTCTTTCAGTGTCGCTTCCTCTCTTTCCATCTTTGCTGAAAGGTCGGCAATGCGTTTTTCGTGCGCGGCAAGCTTCTCCTTTGTCGCCTGCTCCGCAAGTCCACGCGGGATCAAAAAGTTGAGCGCGTGCCCGTCGGCAACATCCTTCACCTCATGGCGCTTCCCTACCCCGCCGACATCCTGCAACAAGATCACTTTCATAGGCCGCGTACTATTTGGAGCGCCGTCTCAAGCTGCGGATCTTTACCCTCCTCTCTTTCTTTATCAGTGATCTTCACCTCAATATCCGGTTTCAGCCCGTCGAGCGGGATCTGCTCGTCATCCGGCCCGAGCCAGCGCGCGACCGTGAGTTTGAGTGCGGTTTGTGAGGTGATCTCCACAAGCTCCTGAACCGAACCTTTCCCGAAGGTTCTCTCCCCTATCATCGTCGCGATATCGTAATGGTCTAGCGCGCCGGCAAGAATTTCCGAAGCAGATGCGCTTCCACGATCAACGAGAATTACCATCCGGAGATTCTCATTGAAAATGTCGTAGCCGCGCGAGCGATGCACGATGTTTTCGTCATGCCCTGCATAATCTTCCGTGACGACGATCCTTCCGGAGGGCAAAAACCAGCTTGCCATATCAACCGCTGCATCGAGGTAGCCGCCCGGATTACCCCGCATATCAAGAATAAGGCGGAACCTGCGAGATTCCACAAATTCCCGCAATGCCCGCCTGAAGAGCTCCGGCGAATTTGCCGTAAAGCTGCGCATCTCGATGATGAACACATCGTCGCGCACCTCTGTCACGACAGTCGGGACGTTGATGACGTCTCTCGTGATCTTGTATTCGCGCGGCTCACTAAAACCGTCCCGCATAATGAGTAGTGTCACCTGCGAGCCTTTTGGTCCGCGAATCCGCGAAACCGCATTAGAAATATCCATGCCATCTGTATCGACACCGTCGATTTCGAGCACCTTATCAGCGCTCTTGATACCGGCACGCTCCGCGGGAGTGCCCTTTAAGGGTGAGACGACCGTCAAGACCTGATCGCGCACCGCGATTTCCATGCCCACGCCGGTAAACTCTCCGCTGATGTCCTCGGTAAAAATCTCATTTTCTTTCGGCGGAAGGAAAAAGGTGTACGGATCGCCAAGGGACTGCGCGAGACCCTGTATCATCCCCCACACGCGCTCCTGATTCGCCTCTTCGGTAGAAGTGGCGACTTGGGTTGAGGTAGCAACAGCCGCGGGCACAAATTTCTCGTCGATCACGCGCCACGCCTTCCATACGGGCGAAAAGTCGACACCTTCCGGCGGAGTGGCCGCAAATACGCCGCCGTTCTCGTTTGCCCCCGCTGCGATCCAAAATCCTATGGCAAAACCGAGTGCAAGCACAACGATTCCTCCCGCGAGCACCGTGCGCATCGAAAGAACAGAGCGATTCCGGTTTTCAAACGATAGTTGTCGCATCTCCTGCTCGGGCATATCGCGGGATTATAACCTAGCGAAGCGAGTGAAGCGATAACACATCGTGTTAGCGCTTCCGAGCGAGCGAGGGTTAAACGAGCGAAGCGACTATAGCAGAATTATCCCTTTTCTTCCCTTTTGTCTCATTCTTTTTGCTTTATACTTCTCACATGGTTTCGCGACATACGTACGGCAAACTTACGTGGATCGATCTTGAGACCCCGACTCACAGAGAAGTGCACGAGATCGCGGACGAATTTGCTCTGGCACCTCTCGTCGCCGAGGAGCTCCTTCTTCCTTCGACGAAACCCCGCGTGGAATTTTATGACGCGCATGTATATGTCATTTTGCATTTTCCAGCGCTTCGGCATCCCCATACCTCATTCGAGCAGGAGGTTGATTTTGTAATCGGACACAACTTTATTATCACGACGCACTACAACATCATCGATCCGCTCCACAAATTTTCGAAGGTATTCGAGGTCAATTCAATACTAGAGAGAGAACATATCGAACACGCCGGTTTCCTCTTCTTCTATATGCTACGCAAGCTCTACCGCGGCATTGAACATGAGATCGATCATGTGCGACGCGATCTTTTGCACATCGAAGAGCACATCTTTGCAGGCCAAGAGGTGGAAATGGTGAAGGCGCTATCACGCTCCGCGCGCGACCTCTTAAATATGAGACAGACCATAGAGCCGCACCGCGAGGTCTTAAAAGTGCTCGAGACGGACGGCGTGAGATTTTTCGGAGAGCAATTCTCGCCATACCTGCGCGCGCTCGCGAATGAATACTACCGCGTGCATAATCACATCATGCGTAATACCGACTCTGCACACGAACTACGCGAGACGAACAACTCGCTCCTTTCCACCAAGGAGAACGAAACCATGCGCACACTCACCCTCATGGCACTCCTCACCTTCCCTCTCGCGCTGTTTGTCTCAATTTTTGACATCAATGCGGTTTCCAATCCCATTATCGGCAAGCCGAATGATTTTTGGATAATTGTCGGCATCGTAGTCCTCGCAGGAAGTCTTATGCTGTGGTACTTCAAACACCGCCGGTGGTTGTAGTCGCTCGGGCGGATGCATTTTCGCGCTGCGGAACCCGCTTCGCTCAAACAGGTCCTCGCTGCAAAAACGCACCCACCCTCGCTTGGATCTGGAGAGAAACCAACGCTCATACTCGCTCGCTTTTGTTAGGGTGGAGAGCGGTATAATAGCTCGATGTGGTTTAAGGACCTCTTTGGCATCAAAAAGAGAGCCGGTTTGCCGTTTTTTCTTTACAGCACACTCACTAAGTCGAAAGAGGAGTTCACGCAGCCGCGGTACGTGCGCTCGGTGCGGATGTACAACTGCGGACCAACGGTGTACGACACGTCGCATATCGGCAACCTCCGCTCGTATGTATTCGCCGATCTTGTTCGCCGCACCCTTGAGTACAATGGATTTTCTGTAAAGCAGGTCATCAACATCACCGACTTCGGTCATTTAAGTTCCGATGCCGACAGCGGACAGGACAAGATGAGCGCCGCGCTCAAGCGCGAAGGGCTCGAGCTAACACTCGAGAACATGCGTATGCTCGCAGACCGATACATCGAAGAATTCTATCGAGATCTCAAACAACTGAACATCGGCACAGAGCGTATCCTGTTCCCCCGCGCTTCGGACCATATCGCAGGCGAGATCGCAATGATACGAACGCTCGAAGAGAAGAGCTACACGTATACCGGCGCGGATGGCGTCTATTTTGATACATCGCGTTTCTCCGAATACGGCAAGCTCGGCGACATCAACATCTCCGGACTGCAGGAAGGTGCGCGCGTTGCTGCCGCGGAAGATAAAAGACGGCCGACAGATTTTCTGCTTTGGAAAAAGGACGAAAGAATAGGCTGGGATTCGCCATGGGGCAAAGGCTTTCCGGGATGGCACATCGAATGCTCTGCCATGGTCAACGCAACGCTCGGCAAGCAAATAGACATTCACACGGGAGGCATAGATTTGATGCCGACCCACCACAACAACGAGATCGCGCAATCGGAATCGGCAACCGGCAAGCGGCCGTTCTCGCGCTTCTGGCTTCATCACGAATTCCTCAACATTCAGGATGAAAAGATCTCCAAGTCTGTAGGCAACATGATCAACCTTCCGACGCTCGTCGAGAAGGGGTATCATCCCATTTCGCTCCGCTACCTGTTCCTCGGCGCTCACTATCGCTCACCCCTAAATTTCACGTGGGAAGCGCTCGATGCGGCCCAGACCTCATACCTAAAATTGCGCCGCCTCGTCGACGCTGAAAAAAACGAAGGTCGTCCTCCATCGGAGTGGCAGAGGAAGATCCACGAACGTTTCAACGACGATCTGGATACGGCGGGCGCTCTTGGTGCGATGTGGGAGATGATAAAAGGCAAAAAACTTTCCGGAGCAACCATTAAAGCCGGCATACTTGATGCTGATCAGGTGTTCGGTCTTGGTCTCGGGAAACCGGACGAACTAGCGGATTCGCTCTGCCAGAAAACGTTCGGCGTCCCCGTCGAGCTCTCCGAGCTTCCGGAGCGTGTGCAGACACTCGTTGAAGCACGCGAAGCCGCGCGGAAGGAAAAAAAGTGGGAGCAGGCCGACTCACTGCGCAAAGATCTGCAAAAAATGAATTACGCGATTGAGGATACTTCAGAAGGCCCCCGTCTCTTCAGGAAAGAATAACTACTCTGCGACGACGAAATTAACCAAACGGTTGGGTACGACAATCGTACGGGTAATCCGCTTCCCTTCCAAACGCGAAGCGATGGCTTCGCGCGCGGCTTTTTCGACTGTTACTTTATCTGCATCAGCGGCGACACTCACCTCACCGCGCGTCTTACCGTTTATCTGAATAGCGATGCTAACCGTCTCATCACGCAGTTTTGAGGCGTCGTATTCCGGCCATTTTGACACGTGTACTGACTTTTTATTGCCTGCTATTTCCCACAACTCCTCGGAAATATGCGGCGCAAAAGGCGCTAGGAGCCGCAGAAAGATACTCCACTGATCCTTCCCTATCGCTTTACCCTGAGCCTGTCGAAGGGCTTCTTTTTCTACTGCGTTGAGAAAAATCATGAGCGCGCTGATGGCAGTATTAAACTTCAGCGCTGCAATATCCTCGCCAACTTTCTTGATCGTTTTATGGAGCGTATTTTCAAGCGACTCAATATATGGATGTCCGACATCCATAATATCGGCTGGCCGCTGTCCGACCCGCCAAACTCGCTCGAGAAATCGGCGGATACCAACGACGCCGTCGGGATTCCACGGATAGCTCGAGACTTCGTTGTACGGGCCGATAAATGCGAGATACATGCGCACGGTATCCGCTCCGAGCCGCTCGACAACCTTGTCGGGATCGACAACATTGCCGCGCGACTTCGACATCTTCTGCCCGTCGGGCCCGAGAATGAGCGAGCGATTCATGCGCCGCGTGTAGGGCTCTTTGTCTACAACAAGCCCGAGATCAAAGAGCGCCTTGTGCCAGAAGCGCGAATACAAGACATGCATTGTGGTGTGCTCGGCGCCTCCCGAGTAGAGATTCACCGGCATCCAATTCCCCATTTTCTTTGCGTCGGCAAATTTCCTCGAGTTCTTTGGATCAGCATACCGCAGGAAGTACCACGAAGAATCGACGAATGTATCGAGCGTGTCGGTCTCGCGCTCGGCCTTTCCTTTGCATTTCGGACACTTCACGGTAACCCACTTCTTCGCCTTCGCGAGCGGCGATTTGCCGCGGCCGTCGGGCAAATAATCTTTCACCTCGGGAAGCTTCACCGGCAGCTCTTTGTCCGACACTGCCTGTGGTCCGCACTTTGGGCAGTGAATAATCGGAATCGGCACGCCCCAGTAGCGCTGACGAGAAACAATCCAATCTCGCAGATGGTACTGCTTCACCAGCCTGCCAAACGTTGCGCCAACTTTCGGTATCGCTTCGTCACTCGTGAGCCCGTTGAATTCTCCAGAATCGTACAGTATTCCCTTCCCCGTATACGGACGACCATTCAGACGGTCCCATGCGGCACGCAAGTCGCCGCGATTGATAAACGCGTCAATCTCAGACGGTGTCATCCATTCCATGTCGTGTTCTGCTTTTTCTTTTGGAGAGATCTCTTCGCGAGTGAGGTCTTCAAGCTGAAAGAGAAATGGCGTGTATTGCGAGTGCGAATTTCTCTTGTATTTGATGCTATAGAACTGGCCGTGAAGAGCGCTCCCGAGGGACCTAATGAGTTTTGCCTTTGTGTACCCCGTTTCTTCGCGTATCTCACGCAGCGCCGCCTCTATTGGGTCTTCCCCTTCCTCGATCCCGCCGGAAACGAATCCCCGAACGTTCGTCGGTTTATAAGTTACACCGAGGTACTTCTCTTCCGTCGGATGCTTGATGATTGCACTAATGGCGCGGCGCTTTATCAGGGGCTCATCCCTGACCGCATCGACTCCCGAGGTTATAACCGCCAAGGGTTCAAGCGTTTCTTTGAGCGGGATGTTGTACTTCTTTGCGAAGTCCCAGTCGCGCTCATCGTGTGCATCGGCAAACACAGCACCCGTGCCATACGTACCGATGACAAAGTCCGCAACCCACACCGGAATTCCTTTTCCGGTTGCGGGATTGACCGCCTTTACGCCTTTGAGTTCCACCCCCGTCTTTTCCTTCTCTTCCTGCCGCTCGAGCTCGGTCTTTTTTGCCGCCTGATCCACATACCTCTGTACGTCGTCGTTGTTCTTCAGCACTGTCTTGTGCTTGAGAGCGAGCGTGACCCACGGGTGTTCGGGCGCAAGCACAAGATAGGTGCCACCAAACAAAGTGTCGGCACGTGTAGTAAAAACAGTTATTGTTGGTCGCAACCAACGCAAGACAGTCAGCTCTTTCTCTCCTGTGAAATGCGGCTCTTCGGAATCGAGACGAGTCGCCTTCACGCCAAGTGTAGATTCAAGCCGCGTGAGCTGCTCCTCGCTCACGGCATAGTCTCTCGGATCATGCAGTATCTGTATTGTCTTTGCGTTCTTCCGGATCTTTGCACCGTCAAATTTCCACGTGAAATTCTTATCGAACGGACGTCGTTTATCTTTAAAATCCCTGTCGACAAAGCCCCCTGCGAGCACGAGCCGCGCAATAGGTTTTTTAAGTTTCTCTACAACTTTCATTGCAACGACGCAGCCAAGACTGTGCCCGAATAACACCGTATCCTCGTCATATTCCGCTGCGGCGAGCGCGACTGCCACCTGCTCATTTTCCGACGGCATATCTGGATTCGGGAGAGTGGGAATGACGACTTTGTGCCCCTGCTTTTCGAGCTCGGCTTTCCAAAGGAGAAACCGTGGCGCATCAGGATGTCCCGTATATCCGTGAAGAATCACGTAGGTATACTTTTTCTTATCCGCTTCCAGTACGAGCGGGAAATCGATTTCCGCTCCCTCGGAGCGCCCGATCCAATTACGCTGTGACTCTTTTATCTGTTCCGGCCAATCCAATCCCTCAAGGTCGTCGATAAGGCGATCGGCGTAGTCGGTGATCCGCATATTCCACTGGAGCATTTGCTTTTGCACGACTTCGCTTTCACATCGCTCGCAGCGACCGTCTATCACCTGCTCGTTTGCAAGTACTGTCTTGTCCTTCGGACACCAGTTCACCGCCGTCTCTTTTTGATACGCAAGTCCCTTTTTGAAAAACTGCAAAAACTGCCACTGTGTCCATTTGTAGTACGCGGGATCGCAAGTGGTTACCTGTCGTGACCAATCGAACGAGGTTCCCATGCTCTTTATCTGCTTTTCCATGTATGCCATGTTCTTCTCGGTCCATACGCGCGGATTGAGCTTGTTCTTGATGGCGGCATTCTCTGCCGGAAGCCCGAACGCATCGAAGCCGGTAGGATACAGCACGTTTTTCCCCTGCATGCGCAGGGCCCGCGCCAAAATATCGGGCACCGAAAAAGCGTACCAATGCCCCACGTGAAGGTTGCCCGAAGGGTACGAAAATTCAGTCAGCAGATAAAAATTTTCTTTCCCGTTTATCTTGTCTGGGGTCTTGTAGAGCTTCTTTTTTCCCCACTCACGCTGCCATTTGCGTTCGATAGATCGATGATCGTACTTCCTCATGTCGATTTTTTTACCTGCCCCGTAGCCGCGCAAAGCGCGTGGTACCGGGGTGGTCGTAGCTTCGCATTGGTGGAAGCGTAGCACACCAAAAAAGCCTTGTATAATGAGACAATGTGGCAGGACACGCTCCTCGGATTCTCGATATGGGTACTCCTCGCGGCACTCGTTCCAACGCTTCTTAGTCAGACAAAGAAACCGACATTCTTAACATCGATCGCGACAGGCATAGCGCTGTCTGCGATAACTATCGCGTATGTGTCGCTCGAATTCTGGACCAGCGCTCTACCATCGGCCTTGATGGCCGGTGCATGGTTTTTGCTCGCCTACCAGCGTTATCGCATTGATGCGCGAAAGGGAGATTAGCGTCCCTTTTATCGTGTGCCTGCGGTACACGAGTACGAAAGAGGTCGGGAAAACTGTAGTTTTCCCGTGGAGGAGATCAGCGAGCGCAGTGAGTGTTGAGAACCGTGGGTTCTCAAAGCAAGGTGCTATCGCACCTTGCTGTATGGTGGGTATCGTTCGGGGTCTATCGAGCGGTCGAAGCACACTTCTCCGGCGCCGTGCTGCCATGAGTCACTCTCTAATCCTCCGTCCATCTTTGGACGTGCGATGTACGGATCGCCGACTCCCTCCTTGTTGAACGTCGCACAGAGCTTGAAGGACTGCGCGCCGGTCACTTCGTAGATGTATGGCTCTCCGCTTTGCGGATCGTTGGGAATAAAGGCGCCGCCCAAAGGATCCTTCAGCTCGTCGATCGACGCAGGAAGCCGCTCCTTCTGCTGCCAATAGTTCATGACCTGCCATTGAATATTCTGGAGATCACTCACCTTCTGCGCGTCAATGCGCACGAGGCGCACTTCCGCGGGAGAGCCGAGAATGAAGAAACCGGAAACGATCGCTACCAGGACGACAATGCCGGCTGCGAAGCCAACCATCTTCGCGCGATCAGGGTTTGCGCTCCAGTAGCCGCGAAGATCAGCGAGAAAGTGGAGAAATACTGCGCCGGCGACGAGCAGCAGCATTACAACTTTGAGCACGAAGCGGGTCGTGAGGTCGCCACCGAGAAAATAGTTGATAAGGGTAATCAAATCGCCAACGACTGCCGCACCGGCAACGAAGACCGTCAAGACCAGCGCCCATCGCCGCACCCAGAGCTCGCCTTTCGAGGGTTCGCGTATGATGTCTTTGCGAATGAAGCGCATCAGGAGAATCGTCACCGGAACGAGAACGATGAGAGAGGCCATCGCAAAACGGATACCACCGGAGTAGGGATCGACGTAGTAATCGAGCGGATCCGGAAAGGTGTGATTGATGTACTCGAATAAGAGGGCGATAAACGAAATCACGCTGCCGTAGAGCGCGACCATCGCACCCGCCCAGAGGAAGAAATCCTTTGGGGTCACTTTGGGTCTGTCCATACGGAAATCGTACAGGGCAGGTGGCATCTGTGTCAAAAGGCAAATGTGGTCTAAATTTTGAACTCCATGACGTCGCCGTCTTCGACGATATACTGCTTGCCTTCCGTCCGCAGTACCCCCCTCTCACGCGCTTTCACCCAAGAGCCACACTCAAGGAGCTTGTCCCAGTGAATGACGTCGGCGCGGATGAATTTGTCGCGAAAGTCGGTATGAATCGCGGCACCTGCTTCCGGCGCGGTGGAACCTCTATGAATAGTCCACGCGCGCGATTCGTCCTCTCCCGTCGTAAAGAACGAGATGAGATCGAGAAGTTTGTAACCAGCATTGATAAGGGCATTTACGCCATCCTTCGAGACGCCAAGCTCTCGTCGGAAATCCGCCCGCTCTTCATCGCCTACGTCGGAGAGTTCGCGTTCAACACCAGCATCAATAAATACATGTTGACCGTGCGAGCTTTCCAGAAAATCCTTCAACTCCCGCCAACGCTCTCCCCCCTCGGCATCCACGTTGACCGAGCCGCTCTTTCTGTTGAGAACGTACAAAACCGGCTTCATCGTAAGAAGACTCAAGCTTTTTGCCGCCTGCTTTTCGTTTTCCTCAAGCGATATAGAACGTGCGGGCCTGCCTGCCTTGAGTGCCGGAACTATCTTGCGTAACACATCGCGTTCTGCGATGAGCGTCTTGTCTCCACCTTTCGAATCGCGCTCAACCCGATCGAGGCGCTTCTCCGCACTCTGGAGATCGGCCTGTACGAGCTCGAGGTCTATGATCTCGATGTCGTAGCGGGGGTCGACACTACCTGCGACGTGCTGGATGTCCTCGTCATCAAAAACACGCACCACCTCTGCGATTGCATCCACCTCGCGGATGTGCGAAAGAAATTGATTGCCCAAGCCCTCCCCTTCTGAAGCTCCTTTCACCAACCCCGCGATATCGACAAACTCCACGACAGCCGGAATCTTCTTCGCGGAGTGCGACATTTCCGCCAAACGATCGAGCCGAAAATCGGGCACCGGAACAACGCCGACAGAAGGATCGATCGTTGCAAAGGGATAGTTAGCGATCAACACCTCCTTTTTCGTCAGCGCATTAAAAAGCGTGGACTTCCCCACGTTGGGCAACCCAACGATCCCGATGCTTAATGACATAAAGACACCTGCCCCGTAGCCGACCGGAGGTCGTGGTACCGGGGTCGGCGTATCCTAACAAGTTTTCTCTCCGTGAGCATTAGATACTTCCACCACCGCCACCGGCTCCTCCAGAAGACCCGCCGCCACTACTTGCCCCGCCTCCACCTCCGGCGCCTCCTCCTCCCGATATCGTTTCAGTATCGTCATTAGCGCTAGAGCATCCTGCATCTGCCGGAAAATCAATATTCCCGTCCCCGTCATTGTCTATGCCGTCCGAACATTGAGGTGGAGGTGGAGGCATCACGCATGACGATCCGTCCCATGTCCCACCGTTATCTATGCACTGTTGATCTGCGCAAGGACCGGATGTCTGATCTCCAGGTACATTGGGGCAAACGTCAGGCGGAGGAGGAGGAGGGGGAGGAAGTTCGCATGATGTGCCGTCCCACGTACCACCTTGATCAACGCACTGCTGATCGGCACATGGACCGGCCGCTTGGTCGCCGGGAACGTTTGGACACACGTCGGGCGGTGGCATGATGCAGGCGTTTCCGCTCCACGTGCCGCCATCATCGACACACGTTGTATCTGCGCAGGGTCCGATAAGTTGCACACCGGGCACATTGAGGCATACATCGCAGGATTCCGGCGGTGTGTCTCTTGAAGACAAAGAATATCTCTCGCAGATGTTACGCCTTCCGCTATCGTCTGACGGCGGTGGAGCCGGAGGGGGCGCGGGAGGAGGTGTAGGTGGAGGAGCGGGAGGAGGTGGAGGCGGGGGTGGCGTTTCGCGGCACGAGGGAAACCTCTGTGAAAGCGCGGGGAACTGCTCGCATATAGAACTTATATTTGTGCTGGCAGCAGTAACACCCACTGAAAAAGTAAGCAGTAAAGCCACGAAAATGAGGAGAATGGCGACCGTTCCGAATGCTGTAGCTGTCGTTTTCATGAATAGCGACTTCACTCTACTCCCGAGTAAGGTGCAGTCAACGCGGTCGAATGGTGTAATTATCGCGTCTTTCGACGCAACAATTCGATAACTTCCTCATCAGTGGTTTGATCGAATCGAATATAGTGCGACCCGACGGCTCCCATAAATTCCTCCGGCGGCTCGAGGACGACTACTTCATCGGCACCCTCGTCTTTCAGTGCCGCGAGAGAGTCGACCGGAGCCACCGGCACAGCAACGATGACTTTTTTCGGCTTCTGCGCTCTGACCGAACGCACAGCGAGACGCATAGTAAGACCCGTTGCGATGCCGTCATCGACGATGATTGCGATCTTCTCTGCAAGAATCTGGGCCGGCTTCCCGCTGCGATACAAAGTACTGCGACGCTTCGCCTCCTGCATTTCCCTCTCAGTTTCTTCTGCGAGCCACTTCTTATCCACCGCAGCCGTCTCGCTCTCATTCAAAATCCTCGCTCCATTCTCATCCACGGCACCGATCGCGTACTCGGGGTGGTACGGATGACCGATCTTCCGCACGGCGATAATGTCGAGAGCAGCTGAAAGCGCATTGGCAACCTCGAATCCTAGACAGACGCCGCCACGCGGTAGCGCAAGTACGACCGCGCTCCCGCCCCGGTATTGCGTGAGCTTTTGAGCGAGTTTCCTTCCCGCATCTACCCTATCTCTAAACATGCCTCTACTCTACACGATCAACCTACTTACCTGCTCTGCCCAGATCATGGACGCGGAAAAGCCAGCGCTTCTTGCGCGCCTCCGGAGGATTTTCCGCAGGGCCAAACCAATCGGTGCGTACTGAAAAACCGGCAAACCAGAGAATCCCCCACCGGAGCTGCGCGTTTACGTTGCCGGGCAGGAACCGGACGAGAAAGGGATGCGTACCGCTCGTCATGATAATTCGCGCCGTTTTGCCGCGAAAAAGACGGTGCCAGAAGATCGTGCGATGGCCGTCGCCCATTTTGATATAGCGGAATGCCGAGCCCGGAAGCCACGCGCGATCGAAAAGCCCTTTCAAAACCGCTGGCATGCCAACCCACCACACCGGGTAGACGACCACAAAGTGCTCGGCCCAGTGTACAAGCTTTTGAAATTGCACAAGGTCAGGTTCCAGATCCTGTCGAGCGCGATACCCTCGGTGAAGAACGGGATCAAATCGCATCTCGTCTATGTTCATGCGCATAACCTCATGTCCCGCCTCCCGCGCACCTTTTTCATACGAATCGGCCAGCGCCCCGCACATGCCGCTCTTGTCGGGATGTCCGAGGAGTATAAATATTTTCTTTCGATGCATATCGATCCGATTGGTGGAGCTAATGAGTCACATCGTGTCTTCGTAGGGATGATACTTCGGCTTAATTTCTTCGGGTTTGCGGCCCGGACTCATTCGCGGACCAGTGTCTTCCGCATCTTCTTCCTTCTTCCTATTATTTTCCTTGCCGCCATTGTGCTCGTTCCGGAAAAACCATGGCATGAATTCGCCTTCCCAGATCGTTTTTTTCTTCTGCGGCTCCGGCTCATCAAATTCTCCAGCCTCATCATGTTTGCCCACCTGATGGAGCACGAACGCGCGCACTGTTTTCATGTTGAAGTAAAAGGCAATGAGTAGGATAACGGCGATTGCCTCGCGCAGGCCAAACTGTACCCACGTGCTGTCCTCAAAACCATACAGGGCCCACATCTCATAGATGGCGACGCCGACGCCAGAGACAATTGCACAGGCGAGGAACACCGTTCTATTGTGAGGATTCGCAAGTGCAGCAAGTGCGACCAAGATGAGCGCTCCTGCAACCTCGAACGGAAGCTCCACGCGAAGCGAATCGGCATAAAACGGCGCGCCGATAAGCATCAGTGCCGCCGCGACGAAGAAAAGCTGACGCACCTGATCGCCATAGTAATGGGAAACATGCACTTCGTACGGAGAAGGCGGTGGAGGGATGTAATCGGACATGGCTCAATTATTGCCCAACATCCCTCCTTCGGCAACGGCGATGAGTGCCGATGGCTCGTCGTTTTCCGCGGTCACATTCCGCCGCTCGTTTCCGCACCGCGTGCATCGGTGGACAATCATGTATTCGGGCGACGTGCCTTCGATCGCGATCGGTTCCATGAGTCCACCGCAGAGAGCAGCGCGATCTCCGGGACTCACGTCCACATGCTTGCTCCAGAGACAGCGCGGACAATGATTCGTATAACCACTGCCCTTCACCTCGTGACCACAGTGCTCACACACAAAGTTCTCCACTACTTTGATGAAGGTCATGCACTTGGCACTATAGCCTCCTGACGAGATCGATGATGTCACGAACCATGGCCTCAACATCCTTCAAGAACGGCTGAAAGAACGAGATGGCACTCCACCGAAGGTCGGGCGAACGGTAGCTCGGGGCGAAGGTGTTCGTCGACTGCGGTGCACTTGAGACTGTCTGTGATACCGTCTCCCCTCCCCCCTTCGCAGGTGTAAGACCCGTGGCACGTTCTGAACCGACTCCGGTGAGCGTCAACGGCATTACAGGGAGAGAGCCTGCGGATGAGGTGGGAGCGAGGAGCGCGGCCAGAAGATCCGATACGCTCTTCGATTGCTTCTCAACACTACTTTGCGGTTCCGATGCAGCGAGGGAAGGCACGAGAGTGTTCGAGGTGGGAAGCGCTGTTGCCGATGGATAGCTCACGGCAGAGGCGGGGGCACCTGCGGAGGCCGATGGCGAAACGCCGGCAGAAGCCGGCTGGGCACCTCGATTCGCAATAGAATCGCAGGGCACGACGATGAGCGGCTCGGTGCTCACAATGCAGTTCTGGCCGGCAGTGAGTCCCGCCGCAGTTGGTTGATTGTACAGAGACGCGTAGCGGGTAGCCGCATCTTGCGCCCCTTCGCCGAGGGCAACCGCGGCATTCACGGCAATGCGTCCCGCTTGCGCATCGGTACAGGTCGGGCACACGGTCGTCGCAAGATCGAGTTTATCCGGTCTCCCCCTAAAGGCACCCCCGGTATCGTGCACGTAGCACACGACATTTGGTACGGAGTGCATCCGCATGTCGAGTGCGCTGCGATACGTGACCGTCCCGAGGTTGAAATATTTTCCGTAATTGGATGAGTCCGATGCGCATGTTGCATACCGGCATTTGCCGAGTCGCACACAGTCGACCGTCATTACATCTTTGCAGGACCCGCGAAGACTTGCGCGAGAGGTGGCAATGCACCCTTCTGTGGAGCGTTCGCATCCCTGCGAGTTATGTGGCACATAGACCGTCAATGTTTTGTCGGTACTTCTGCAAGGCTCATCTGCCGTACACTCCGAAGTCGCATTTGGCGCAGCAGCGCACCCTTGCTGTAACTGCCCCGTGGTCAACGCGGCAAAGGAAACACCTGGAACCACTCCAAAAGAAAGACCCAAAAAAAGCGGCACGAATACTCGCATTCCCATGCAGAACAGTCTATCACTCCTTATTTACCGTATGGAAACTGAAGCAGACTGTCGGATAGTCGAGCCGTTTCCAAGCGTGCACTGCAACGTGAAATTCCATATACCGGGTGTCGTCGTTGCGCTCGTTGGCACAAGTTTCGTCCCTTCGTTGCCCTGCACGAGCAGAGCGTTCACGCCGCCCTGCTCAATACTCACCGAGCACGGTGATAACCGGCTCATGCCGACCGAAGACCATGAGACTGTAATCGGGTTCCCTCGCGTCACCTCTTTCGGCTGTGCAATAAGCGAAGCGGCGGGCTGCACCGGCGCGGGAGGCAGACTGCCGGAGCCGGATCGTGTGCCCTGGGGAAGGATCTGCGAGGAGACGGGTGTTATGGGGGGACGTGGGACTTGTTGTTGTGGGTACTGCTGCTGCATTGGAGCCCGAGATGTAGGGGCAAGCGGGTTCGTATTCGCAAAAGGACTATTTTGACCAGTTAAGCTTCCGTAGTAGGGATCTCCGCCATACTGCGTGTAGTCGTTCTTATTGAAAGAGAATGACGAATCGCCGCATAATCGCGCAAACTTCGCCATGTAGGAACCCGTTTTTGTACCCAGCCGATCGCTCCTATTCGGATTGAAGCCAGGACCTCCGTGCCACATGCCCGCGGCAATCGTATAGCTACCTCTCGCGTGCTTATATTGCTCAAATTTATGCCTGAATATTTGATCCTGCAGCCCAGGGTTCACAAGGAATTGTGCGGCATTCACGCACTTGCCTATTTCACACGACCACCTACGGACATTGTCGGTCAACATCTGGTATGCGCCGTGTACGACTCGTCCGTTACCTGCGTTCGTGTTAATGCCGTACCTTCCGCCACTCTCCATGTACTTGATTACCTGTTGGGCTTTGTCGAGATCGCACTCCCCGGATTTCTTCTCATCGTTGTCTCCAAATGTGGGGCTACCATATTTCTGCTCGAATTCATCAATAGCTCGATCTAGAGCTTTATCGTATGGACCAAGGCGCTTTTCATCAAGCAGGCGAGGATCGAGGGTCAACTTTTCGGCGATAAGTTCTGCCGCCTCCTTCGACTGCGTTTCAGACCCGCTTTCTAGTTTTTGTATAGCTTCGATCGCATCCGCCCTACCCATGCCCGCGCGTTGCAGAGCGTCAACAGCATCTTCCCCCTGTAGTGCACCTCTAAGCACTGCGTCAACTTCTTCAGGAAGTTCTGCGTCGGAGCCTTCGCCTTGATCTTCTGGTGTCAGATCGATTACATCGCCCGACTCAAGTGCGATTTTTTGCAAACAAGCTTGTATCTCCTTTGCAAAGTTGCGACTGCATTTTGATACCGTTGCACACGGCCCCGTAGGCGTTATGACTCTGACCGTACCGCAATTTTCAAAGTTTGGCGCAGTTTTACATAAGCTTTCCTGCCCTGCATTAGACACCGGCCTTACCGTGCATTTCCCCTTTTGCAAAATAACACTCTCGCTGACACATATACTTTTCTGACCCTTGTAAGCCGAGCAGGTGACATCAGCATACGCCGAGAGAAAAGGCAGCAGAAGAAAAAGCGATGAAATTACAAAAATCCCGCGGAAGCGCATTACAAGTATTCTAGCGGTTAATGCCGCGTTTCTGCGGAGCGCGTGTTGAAAACCCCTAGAGGAGCACGACTGCGCGGTTGCCGGAGATTTCGAGAACGCCGCTTTCAATTGGAAAGTCTTTTCCGCCGGAGGTGGACCCTCCTTGGGAGGGCGAAATTTCGCGGACACGAATTGTCCCCTTCTTCAGGGTCGTGACGAACGGTTCGTGATGTGCAAGTACCGTGAGCTCGCCATCGGAACCCGGAAAGGTTGCCGAGAGTGCGCGGCCGTCGAAGCGGGTTTCGCCGACACTTGCGATGACGAGATGAAATGTATCGTTGGATGCCATGTACAAGGTTGAACCTTGTAGTACAAGGTTCAACCTTGTACTACCTCGTCGATAGAGCCTTTCATATAAAACGCCTGCTCATTCTGTGCGTCGTGTTTGCCGTCCAGAATCTCGCCAAAGCCGCGAACAGTCTCCTGAAGCGGAACGTACTTGCCTTTCGCTCCCGTAAACGTTTCTGCAACGGAGAAGGGCTGCGAGAGGAAGCGCTGGATTTTGCGTGCGCGGTAGACCAAGCGCTTGTCCTCCTCCGAGAGCTCTTCGATACCGAGAATGGCGATAATGTCCTGCAAATCCTTGTAACGCTGGAGCACGCGCCGCGTTTCATTTGCAATACGATAGTGCTCCTCACCCACAATTTCCGGCGTGAGCGCAGTTGAACCGGACTCGAGGGGATCGATGGCCGGATAAATACCTAAGCTTGCGAGCTGGCGTGAAAGTACGATTGTTGAATCGAGGTGCGAGAAGGTTGTGGCAGGTGCCGGGTCGGTGAGGTCGTCTGCGGGCACGTAGATGGCCTGCACCGAGGTAATCGAACCTTCGGTCGTCGAGGTGATGCGCTCCTGCAGAAGCCCCATTTCCTCGGCGAGCGTCGGCTGATAGCCCACTGCCGAAGGCACGCGACCGAGAAGCGAAGATACCTCGGAGCCCGCCTGCACGAAACGGAATACGTTGTCCATGAAAAAGAGCACGTCTTTACCGCCCTCGTCGCGGAATGCTTCTGCCATCGTGAGACCCGAGAGCGCGACGCGAGCGCGTGCGCCGGGCACCTCGTTCATCTGTCCGAAGACGAGCGCGGTCTTTGCGAGCACGCCGGAATCTTTCATTTCGTGGTACAGGTCGTTCCCCTCGCGCACGCGCTCGCCTACGCCGGCAAAGACGGAGTAGCCGCCGTGCTCTGTCGCCACGTTGTTGATGAGCTCCTGAATGAGAACGGTCTTTCCCACTCCGGCACCGCCGAAGAGACCGACCTTACCGCCCTTGATAAAGGGCGCAAGAAGATCGATTGCCTTAATGCCTGTTTCAAAAACTTCCGCTTTCGTCGACTGCCGGACGAATTTCGGCGGATCCTGATGGATAGGGAGACGCTTCGTGCTCTTGGCCGGCCCAAGGCCATCAATCGGTTCGCCGATGACGTTGAACATCCGGCCGAGCGCACCTTCTCCCACCGGCACCGCGATCGATGCTCCCGTGTCGGTCACCTCCGTTTCCCGCGGAAGGCCGGCAGTATCCTGCATCGCGATGCAACGTGCACGGTTGAGCCCGAGGTGCTGTACCACTTCGAGCGTAATTATCTGATCTTTGCCTGCCCCGAGCTTTCTCGAGGGGTGTTTTACCTGCAGCGCATTCTTGATAGGCGGAAGACCCTCATCGAAGCGTACGTCGACAACCGGCCCGATTATCTGCGTCACAATGCCTTTCGACATAAAAGATGGCCGAATGATAACAATTCACGTGAAATCCGCAACCAGAATTTCCCGCGCTTTCTCGAGTGCGCGACCGCGATGGCTCCACTTGTCTTTCTCTTCAAGCGTCATCTCACCTCCCGTCTTTCCTGCCGCGTCGTATAGGAAGATCGGATCGTAGCCGAATGGGCGCGCGCCTCTCGGCTCTTGCGTGACACGCCCCGAGACTCGCTCCTCGAGCGTTCGGACGTCATCTCTCTCCGGATCATAAATGGCAATCGCACAGACAAATTGTGCTCCGCGCTTCTCGTGGGGAACGTCTTTCATCACGGCCAAGAGCTTCATATTTCTATCCGCGTCGGTCCCCAGTGCATACCTCGCGCTTCCTATTCCAGGCTTGCCCTGCAACGCCTCCACTTCTATTCCCGAATCATCCGCGAGCGTCAACATATGAGCTTTCGTGCCATATTCCCTCGCTTTAATTGTTGCGTTTTCTTCGTAGGTCGCGCCGTGCTCATGTGGTTCAAACCCGAGAAGTGCGGGGACGTCATTGATATCGATAATCTTAAACGGCACGCCCTCGAGCGCATGGCGTATCTCCGGCATCTTCCCCTCATTCCGGGTCGCGATCAAAAGCTCGCGCATAGGAGCATCAGTCCGCCAGTCCGTGATTTAGATGACGCATGAATTCGGTCATTACTATATCTGTGTGCCGGACTTTCTGCGTGAACGATCCCTCCACTATTCTCTCCGTGATTAATTTTAATTGCGAAAGCTCGTCCGTTTGCGTAGAAGCTCGTCGATAGGAGCGCAGTCCATCTTTAACTCGTTCGGCCGTTTCCTGCATGAGATCAAGCGGGATTTTGTATCGGCTCATAACGTGTATTAATGCCTCTTTTGCTGCATCTTCCACTTCCGAGCGAGTAGACGTATCGTCCTCCCTCTCCTCGCTGAAATTGAGTTGCTCGCTCATACCTATTTCATCGCCTCGATGCCGGAGGTGATTTCGGAAACTTCGCGGGTGATCGCCGCTTGGCGGGCCTTGTTGAACGTGCGCGTGAGATCCTGCGCCATTTCCTTAGCTTTATCGGTCGCGTTTTTCATCGCGACCATGCGCGCGGAATGCTCCGAGGCTTTCGACTCGAGCATCTTGTTAAAGATGGCGATATTGACGAGAAGCGGTATGAGTGCCTTGAGAACTTCATCCGTTTCCGGCTCTATCGTATACACGGCGGTGCCA
>JACPLC010000005.1 GCA_016186695.1 Candidatus Kaiserbacteria bacterium
TTCATCGCGACCATGCGCGCGGAATGCTCCGAGGCTTTCGACTCGAGCATCTTGTTAAAGATGGCGATATTGACGAGAAGCGGTATGAGTGCCTTGAGAACTTCATCCGTTTCCGGCTCTATCGTATACACGGCGGTGCCATTTCCTTCATCTGTATCCGCGTATTTTCCCCGCGCGGGCAGGATCTCCGCGACCATGTGCTCAACTGCCTTGCGGGAAAGTGGCAATACCTTGTGTACGGCAGGCTGCTGTTCGAAGATCGAACGGAAATTTGTGTACGCGACCCGAACCTCGCGAAGCTTTCCCTTGTGATAGAGGGCGATGACCTGATCTGTGATGACGCGAAACTCCCGCTCGTCGATCGCATCAGAAATATTCGTGTGATGGTGTACGACCTTGTAGCCGGAGCGGAGTGCGAATTCGTATCCGCGTTTCCCGAGGCAGAGAAACACGAGGTCATCGCGTTTCAGCTTCTCCTCGCGGATGAATTCCTCGGTCTTCCTGATGACGGCACTATTCAGGGCGCCGGCAAGCCCCTTGTCGCTCGTGATGATGACGATCGCGACCTGCCCCGTCTTCCTCTCATGCATGAGCGGATGACGCGCGACGTTCGTGCTTCCCGAAATTCCCGCAAGCACGCGCAAGCCCGCTCTCGCATATGGTCTCGAGGCTATAGCACGCTCCTGCGATTTGCGCATCTTGACTGCCGAGACGGCTTCCATCGCATGCGTAACCGTCCCGGTTTTCTTATACGAGATGATTTTCAGCTTGATATGTTTCAAGCTGGCCATACTTTACTTCGCGGAGAAAACCTCGCTGTGTGCAAGACGAAATTCTTCAATTGCCTTGTTGAGCTCCTTCTTCACTTCGTCTGAAAGGAGGCCGCTTTTCTTTACCTCGGCGAGCGCCTTCGAGGCTTTCGTATCAAAGAATTCAGCAAGTTGTGCTTCTACGGCAGAAACTTTTGCTACGGGCACATCGTTAAAGAGTTTCTGCCCCGCGGCGTACAGAATCGCAACCTGCATCTCCATCGCAATCGGCGCACCGTTCTTCTGCTTCAAGATCTCAACCATACGCTGACCAGAGGCAATGCGATCGGCCGTTGCTTTGTCGAGATCCTGCGCAAACTGCATGAACGCTTCAAGTTCGCGAAATTGTGCGAGCTCAAGTTTTAGCCCGCCGGCGACACCTTTCATCGCTTTTTTCTGCGCGTCAGATCCCACGCGCGAAACAGAGATACCAACATCGATCGCCGGCCGTATGCCCTTGTTAAAAAGCTCTGCAACGAGAAATATCTGCCCGTCGGTAATAGAAATAACGTTCGTAGGAATGTACCCCGAAACGTCGCCGTCCTGTGTCTCGATGATGGGAAGCGCGGTAAGAGAGCCTCCGCCTTTTTCCTTCGAAAGACATGCCGCGCGCTCCAGCAGGCGTGAGTGTAGGTAGAAAATATCCCCGGGATACGCCTCGCGGCCGGGCGGACGCCGAAGGAGCAAGCTCAATTGGCGATACGCGACTGCCTGTTTTGAAAGGTCGTCGTAGACGACCACCACGTCGCGGCCGGCATCCATAAAGTATTCTCCGATCGCAACACCCGCGTACGGCGCGAGGAACTGGAGCGCGGCAGGAGCCGAGGCGGGCGCATCGACGACGATGGTATATTCGAGAGCGCCTGTCTGTCGGAGCTGCTCGACGATACGTGCGGTCTTCGATTCCTTTTGTCCGATTGCGACATAAATACAAATCGGACGCGTCGCTTTCGGCTCGTTGCGCTGGCTGATGATGGTATCAATCGCGATCGTCGTTTTGCCGGTACTGCGATCGCCGATGATGAGCTCGCGCTGGCCGCGGCCGATCGGGATCATCGCATCGATTGCTTTAATGCCGGTTTGCACCGGCACCGAGACACGCTTTCTATCGATGACTCCGTACGATTCGCGCTCCACCGGCATAAGCGTTGTTTTCTTGAAGGGGCCCTTGCCATCGATCGGCTCGCCGAGCGCATTCACGACGCGGCCGAGCAACTCTTCGCCCGAAGGCACCGAGAGCACGCGTCCGGTCGATTTCACCGTCATTCCTTCCGCGACCCGCGCCGTGTCGCCCAGGACTGCCGCGCGCACACCGTCTTCTTCGAGGTTCAGCACGAGCCCGTAGAGCTCTGCCTGTGTCTTCATTGCCTCCGCAAGCTTCTTGCCCTTCCCTTCTTCAAAAAGCAACACTTCGCTCATCACAGCTTTCGAGAGACCGTCGATCGCAACAACGCCGTCGCCCACCGCCGTCACGCGCCCCACGTGCTCGCTTTCCACGCTCGGCGCGTGTGCCTCTATCTCTTTGATGATTTTGTCAACGACAGTGTTCGCCATGGTGTTTATTGAGTTGCCCGATTATATATCGAAAGCAGGGATTTCTTATAGCTCGCATCATGGAGTCGCTCGCGGCCCTCAAGACGCCATCCGCCAATGAGGGAGTCGTCTGCCTGTATCGCGAGATCTTCGGTATCGATACCGAGCTCGTGAAGCGCTTCTTTTGCAGTGCGTTTCGCCGCGGCCGCATGCTTTTCGTCTGCAATGGTCAACGTTACTGACTTCTTTGCGCTCTCGCGAGCCGCAATGCGCGCAAATGCGCGGGCTATACGCGGCATGAGCGCTTCGCGTCCGTGAAGCTTCAGTGTCGCGAGAAGCTTCGAAACTGCCTCTTTGGGCTTCGCGCCTCCCTCCACCATCTCCCAAAGCGCTTGTGCGTATGCATGTTCCATACCCGGTTAGTAGAATGTGCCTTTGCGGCAGACGCCTGCCGGCTGCCGCGGCGTGAGCGACCAATTCCCACTCGTTGCACTTTGTATATGTTCTTTATTTGTTTTCATAGTTTTTGTAAGCCTAAGGCACATTTCACTACCGGGCATATTATGAGTGTTTCTCTCTCCCGCCTACGCCAGAGGCTTCGGAACGGGCAAGCAAAATTTTCTCGGCCGCGAGCATAGCTGCGCGCGCGATCTCGCGCTCACTCTCCTTCAAGGCCTGCCGCTTTGCCTCCTCCGCGCGCGCGGCCGCGTCTTTGAGCGTCGCTTCCGCACGCGATTCGGCACTCTTCACGATCTCGCCTGCCTTTTCTTCGGCGCGGCCGCGCGCGGCAGCAACGATTCCCTCCGCTTCACGTGATGCCTCTCCGACGATCCCCTCTCCTTCTGCCTTAGAATCCGCGAGGCGGCGTGCTGCTTCTTCAGCGTCACGCACGCCTTCGGCGATCTTCTTCCGACGATCGTCGATCATCTTCAAAACAGGATCATAGAGAAAATACCAGAGAACCCCGAGCAAAAGCGCGAAGTTGAACGCCTGCACCAAGAGCAGTTTCCAATTGATGCCAAAGGCTGCGAATAGCTCGCTCATGTCACGACAGAAAAGTTCACCCGTTTAGGTAAACTTAATGATGAATCCGACTACCAAAGCGAAAATCGCCAATGCGTCCGTGACCGCGATGCCAATGAACATCGTCGTCTGAATCTTGCCGGAAGCCTCCGGATTGCGGCCAATTGCCTCGAGCGCACGGCCTACAAGAATGCCAAGACCGACGCCGGGGCCGATAACCCCGAATCCGACGGCAATCGCCATGCCGAGGGTCTTTGCTACTTCAATATCCATATGGTGCTGTTATTCGAGTAATTACTAATCAAGTATGCCGGCATTCTAGCATGGACGATTCCTGTTTCAATGTGCCTCCTCGCCATACGGCTCCTCGATCGCGAGCTTGATGAAAAAGAGCGTGAGAAGCGCAAAAATCGCTGCCTGCAGGAAGCCCACGAATATTTCGAAAAGCATGAGAGGCACGGGCGCGAGGAAGGGCGCAAAGAAAATGGCGACCGCGATAATTACCTCGCCGGCGAGGATATTGCCGAAGAGCCGGAACGAGAGCGAAACAACCCGCACAAGCTCGCCGATGAGTTCGATGATGCCGATTGCAAATCCCATCGGATTGCGCAGAGGATTCTGGATGAATTTGCTGCCGTATTTCCAGATGCCGATGGCGGCAATGCCGGTGATTTCGATGACGAAGAAGGAAATGATGGCGAGCACGAGCGGCACGGTGAGGTCGGTGTTTGGCGCACGGAGGAGAGGTTCGTGCATATATTCAAGCGAGCCGATGCCGGGAATGAAGTGGAGCATGTTGCCCACGAAGATGAAAAGAAAAATGGTCATGAGGAGCGGGAAAAAGCGCCGTGCCATTTCCCTGCTCTCAAGTGTTTCGGCCACATAGTCGTACACAAAGGTGAAAGCCTCTTCGAGAAGCGTCTGGAGGCGACCGGGGATCATCGCGAGCCTGCCGCGCACGAGGAACGCGAGCGCGACCAGAAGGCCTATCACTATCCAGCTCGTCACGAGCGTGTTGGTAATGGGAATCCCGAGGAATTCGCCGAGCTTTTCAGCTGCGATCGAGACGTGAATGCCGGACTCCATTAGCGCGATTTTAGCACAAAATAGAGACCGGCTGAACGCGAAACGCATCAGCCGGTTTTCAGTTTGTGCACCCAGAGTTCCCGATGCCCGTCCCATTTGAAACCGAGGGCTCGGGCCGTTCCGTCATAGCGCGCGCTCAGGCGAGTTTGGTGCTCTTTAAGTCTTATAGCGCGTTTCTTCGAATCTTTGATCTTGAACTTCTTCCCAACGGGATGGTCGTACCAATGGAGCTTACGCGCCGGCACGATACACACCTCGTCATACCAGCCCGTCTCTTGCGCAAGAGTGACGAGAAGCCATACCAATAGACGCTCCCAGCGGATGCTAGAAAATACCTTTTTCTTTCCGCCAACTCCCTGGAGCTGCTCAACTATGAGCATATCCCAATCGGGCTTGAAGCCCACAAGAGCAACCGGTTTCTTCTTCCACCGCCCTTTCGCGTTGCGAAGAACGATACCGGCTTCGGTATCCCAGTTAATCCCGCCTTCTTCCCAACTGTCCCGCCCGAAACGCATCCGCATCGAAAGAGCCGGGATTGATTCGGGAGAAACTCCCGCCCGCACAAACGCCGGTACCATCGTCCGGAGAAGCGCGCGGGCACGACTTCTGAAGAGCGGCCGGAATCGTCCCCGACAACTCTTTGCATAGTCCGTTATCTGCACGTTCGCCTCCCTTAGATTTTGTGGGCAACGACCTGCACTATGTAATACAAGAAACTATTCTGTCAAATTTATCCATCGGCGAATCTCCGCGGCAACTTGTTTCTCACCTCCGTGAAAACTATGCTTCACACGCGGAATAATGACGACCGTTCCTTTTTGCAAATGCCTCTTAAACCACGTTGCAATTTCCTTTGCGGGTTTCTTAGTGTGCTCATCGTTCCCCGCAAGCAATGCGAGTGTCGGTATCGAAACAGATGCGAGCACGCGGGGCTTCTTATTTCTCTGGCCGTAAGGAAAGACTTCTTCCGCACTGTCAGGAGTATGCAGACTTAGGAATCGCTGAGCGTCACAGGGGAACCACATGCCTAAGTGTTCGGGCATCAGAGTACGAGGCTTTCCAGCATGCACAAGCTTCTTCGCGTATGCAACGGATCTCGCCAACTTTCCTCCCCTATCCTGCTCGATGGCGATCGCGTAGTCGCTCAAAGGTCCAAAAAGAATAATTCCTTTGGCGCCGCGTGTGCCTTTTCTGCTCGCCCAGTAAAACGCTTTTTGGCAGCCTGTGGAGTGTCCCGCAAGATAGATACTTTTTGCTCCCACCCGACGTGCGAAGTTTACCGCGCCCTGAATGTCATCGGCACATTCGGCGAACACCTCGTGCGTCGCGCCCGCTAAAACCCATTCAGTTTTCCGGCCACGTTTTCTCTTAATCTCTGTTATTTTCTCGAAACCACGATTGTTGAACGTCATCACTGCGGTGTCTTTGTTGATGAGCGCCGCGACCATACGCTTCATGCTGAACGCCGAAGCAGTGAGACCGTGTATGAAAATAATCGCGTTCTTCGGCTTTTTTGGCCCGAACCAGAGTCCGTTCAGGAGATACTTTTTCGGTGTCGTTATCTCGACAACATAACAAGACAGCATTGCGTAACTCTAACAAAAATTGGGTCCCGCGCGACAGACGCGTCGCGCGGGACAGGATGACCATTCGAATCATCAACGAGCTGCTTTTAGCCCCCGACTTCGGAACAACCGTAAATCCGAAGCAAGAGTGTGCTCTTTGCCTGCTCAAGTTGGGTCTTCGGAGCAGCACCGATTCCTTTCAGACACCGGAAGGCCCCAACAACTTCCTCTGCTTGTGCAGGCATGTAGGTGAACCCGAGTAGGGAGGCCGCCTCGAACCCACTCATCATCCGCTTATCGGGCTCGGCACTTTGCATGACAAGTGATAGATCAAGGCACTTGCCGAACGTCGCCGCATCAGGCGTTGCGTCGTTGCCACCCGCAGGATCTTCGATATACCACCCTTCCGCGCTTTTAATCCAGAGTTGCTTGAGAGCATTTCCAGCCTCGAGCGCGGCAAGTATCGTGAGATCCTCTTTCTGAAGCACGAACGGGCTTCGCAGGTTGACGTGCCAGAGAATACGCGCCCACTCCTTCTTGATCCAGTATTTGCGGGAATGAGTGTTGGCTGGCAGTAATGGTTCGTCGAGAACCACCGCTATTTCCCGAAGTCCCCGAAGTATCGTTGCCGGTGCCCAACGATTTTGATGCTTGCCGAACACCGGAAAGCCGGTGTAGACGAGCACGCGATCGCCAAAGACATAGAATGTCTCACCGCTTCGGAAAATCGGAAGAACAGGCTGCGATTTTGACGCTCGCTTTACTGCGAGAAGTCGGTCAATCCAGTTGCGAGTTTTGCCCCGCTCCGCCTTTTGCATCTTGAGCTTGGCGTTGATCTTTTGCTGGAGGGCCTCGATGACCCTTTCCGTTTCTTTGCCCCTCCGGAGCAGACAAGGACTGTCGTAGGGCGCAGCCTGATCGCTCAAATGACCCAAGAAGCGGCACCCTACACCTGCGCCAGTCCATGAGCAGGCATATTCGCACTGTCCGCACTG
The DNA here is from genome assembly GCA_016186695.1 of Candidatus Kaiserbacteria bacterium. Classification (GTDB taxonomy): domain Bacteria; phylum Patescibacteriota; class Minisyncoccia; order Phycocordibacterales; family UBA2100; genus UBA10103. Next base: position 7,012 of record JACPLC010000005.1, read on the forward strand.
CTGGAAGGTCGTGTGGCCATACTTGTACGCCGAGGAATCGAGAGAGGTTCTCTTACCGCCCGGAACAGGAAGTGTGGCCATAAGTGCGGCATGATGAATGGCGAAATCGGAAGCTGCCTCCAGGGCCTTTTCATCCTTACCCTGGAGAATTTCGAGTGACTTTCTCACGTAGCCGATGTCGTGGGAATCGCCGCCCTCCTCTTTTCGCAAGAGTGCGATGATGTGTCCAAGGTTCTCATGACCGAGCTGGATCAGGGCTTCGTCAGTCCACGCTTGTTTTCGGAATTCGTCGAGACTGAACTTGTGCATTGCATCCTCCTAGGCCTCGTGCAGGCCATTTCGGATTGTGAGTCAAGGAGCATCACGCGAATCGTGATACCCGGCGTATTGATACGCTCCCTAGGGTAGGATGTCAACGCGATGGACTAGGTACCGTGCTGCCAGCTTTGGAGATATTTTTTCTGCTCGGGAGTGAGATCATCGATCTCGATGCCCATCGAGGCAAGCTTTAAAGATGCGACGGTCTCTTCTATTTCGTCAGATACCTCGTAGACCTTCGGCTCAAGGGCAAGCCCTTCGACTGCGCTCAGGGCAAGCCACTCTGCGGCAAGCGCCTGTGTTGAGAAACTCATGTCCATCACGCTCGCGGGATGCCCTTCCGCTGCCGCAAGATTGACGAGGCGACCCTCAGAGAGCAGATACACCCTCTTTTTCCCGATCCGATACTCATCAACATTTTCTCGGACGCGCTTCGGCACGCCGCCGAGCCTTGCGAGATCCTTGATGCTGATTTCCACGTCGAAGTGTCCCGCATTGCACACAAACGCGCCGTCTTTCATGACCTTGAAATGTTCGCCGCGGATGACGTCGATGTCGCCGGTGACCGTGCAGAAAAGATCGCCCAAGGGCGCGGCTTCTTCCATCGTCATCACGCGAAAGCCGTCCATCGCGGCTTCAAGCGCTTTCACGGCGTCGACTTCCGTGACGATGATATTCGCGCCCATACCCCGCGCGCGCATCGCGAGTCCCTTGCCGCACCATCCATAGCCGGCAATGACGAAGGTGCGGCCCGCGACGAGCATGTCGGTCGCACGGATGATGGCCTCCAGCGTCGATTGCCCCGTGCCATAGCGGTTGTCGAAAAGATTTTTGGTCTTCGCATCGTTCACCGCGACAACCGGAATTTTGAGCGCGCCGTCTTTCGCCATCGCGCGAAGGCGTATCACGCCCGTCGTCGTCTCCTCCGTCGAACCGAGCATCGTGGAAAGAAGCTTCGGGTGATCTTTATGAATTGTTGAGACAAGGTCGGCGCCGTCGTCCATCGTGATGTCCGGTTTTGTCGCAACAACAGCTTCGATGTGTTTGAAAAAAGTTTTTCGGTCTTCGCCCGAAATCGCAAAGACAGGAATGCCATGCTCGACCACGAGTCCTGCGGCAGCTTCGTCTTGGGACGAAAGCGGATTGGAGGCGCAGAGCGCGACTGACGCACCGCCTTCTTTGAGCGTAATCATGAGGTTTGCCGTCTCGACGGTCACGTGAAGGCATGCGCCTACGCGCAGTCCTTTTAACGGCTTTTCCTTCCGGAAACGCTCGCGGATCTGGAGCAAAACGGGCATGTCTTGCGCCGCCCATTCGATGAGTTTTGCGCCCTCCTTCCCCAGCCGTTTGTCTTTAATGTCGTACTGCACGCGCGGCAGTATAGCGCAAAATCAGGCTTTTTTCACGCTATATCGGGAACGCTTCGCCGTAGCTCTCTTCGTATCGCTTCTTCAATTCAGAAAGCGTGAACCGATGATTTTGTGTGCCCTGCTGCTCTACAGCGTACGCCGCAACAGCGCTACCGATTTGTGCGGAAACCTTCGGAGACTCTCCCGCGAGATATCCCGCGATGAATCCTGCGCGGAACGCATCCCCTGCCCCCGTGGGATCGAGTACGTCGGAAACATGCACCGCCTTCACACGTTCGGTGGCTCCTTTGTGCATCAGGCGGGAGCCGCTTTCGCCGAGCGTTGCCACCACAAGCGGTGTGCGGGCGCAGAGCTCTTTTTCACTCCATCCCGTCTTTTGCGTGATGAGATCGATCTCATAGTCGTTGCCGAAGAGCCCTGCCGAGCCCTCTATCCCCTTTCGCAAATCGTCCGCGGAGAGGATCGGAATTTCTTGCGCCGGATCGTAAAAATACGGGATGCCATGCTCGCGATAATGGGCCGGCAATACACGCATGTCATCAGGATTTCCAGCCCCGACGATCGCGCATGCCGCACCTTCAGTTTCTGGAAGCGCTCCGTATGCCGCCTTCCCTGCTCCGAAGGAAAACGCCGCTATCTGGTTGTCAGCCTTGTCGGTGATGATGTAGGCGGACGACGTGAGTTCACTCGTATCGATATGCACGCTCTTCGTCGCGATTTTCTGCTCCTCGAGATATTTGCGATACGCTGCAAAATCAGAGCCTGCCGTCGAGATGATCTCCGGCTCATGTCCCAAAAGCTTAAGGTTGTAGGCAATATTGCCCGCGGTGCCGCCGAAATTTTCTTCTACGCCATCTACAGCGAAACTTACATTGATGGTGTGCAATTTGTGCGCCAAAAAATGGTCGCGAAAATGCCCCGGAAAATCCATGATGCGATCGTACGCAATCGAGCCGGAAACGATGACGCGGGACATGGCTCAATTATAGTCCAGAACCTACCACGTACCCGTGTTTTGCATCGATGCCCATGGTTCTGCGAGAGGAAGCGGGTCGCCCATTTGGAGAAGTTCTATCGAGATGCCGTCGGGCGATTTGATGAACGCGAGCTTGCCGTCGCGGGGCGGGCGGTTGATGGTGACACCCTGCTTCGTCAACTTTTCGCAAAAGTCGTAGATGTTCTCGACGCCATAGGCGAGATGCCCGAAATTTCTACCGCCGGTGTATTCCTCCGGATCCCCGCCTGCGCCAGGGCTTCGGCGGGCAGGCCAGTTGTAGGTGAGCTCGAGCACGGGAGCTACGTACGTGCTCATCCCCATCTTTCGCTCTTTTGGCGCTGCGCCCACGTCGTCGCTTGGCGCTTTGAGAAAAACGTTCGTAAATCTTCCCTTCTCGTTGTCGTATCGATACACCTCTTCGAGCCCGAGCTTCCCACAATAGAAATCAATCGCCTCCTCGAGATTTTTCACTCTCACCATCGTGTGCAAATAGCGCATCGTCGTATTCTAGCAAATCATCGCGTTTTATAGATCAGAACCCAGTAGTGTTCCAAGTTCTTGTACTGAATATTCGTTGCGCGATCACGCAAGAGAGTCCTGAGCTCTCTCTCGGTAGGATAATTCTTGACTACTTCGTGCTTGCTCCCGTCTTCTAACGCCCGCAAGCGGTAGTTATTCCCGAGTTCATCTTGCCGGTCATCGGGTCTTTCGGTCACCAGGTTGTTATCCATTAAAACTACTACGGCGCCGGGAATGACGTAACTGCTGATCGTGTCTAGGAATCGCGGAAAATCCCGCTTCAAAACATGACTGAGGATAAATCCACCAAAGAGAGCATCGCTTCGCGGAAGATCGCCTAGCGCATACATGTCCGCGACACGGAACACTACGTTATGTTTCGTATAGGTCTTTTTCTTCGCAAACTCGATGGCGTTCTCGTTTATGTCAGTAGCAGTTACTATCTTTGCAGTTTGTGCGATCTTTTCTGTCCAAAATCCGGTACCGGCCGCAATTTCTAAAACGTTTTTATTCACGAAGACTTTCTGAAGTATGTGGATTGACGTCTGAATGTCAGGCTGTCTCGCGCGCTGTTTTTCCTCACTGTATGCGTTTCTGTCGTATTCCGATGCACGATCTCGATAATAGGAGATCATGTCTCGGTTTATTTCGTTCATGTGACCCTACGGGGAATCGAACCCCGCTTCCCGCCTTGAGAAGGCGGTGTCCTAGCCGATAGACGATAGGGCCTTCCGCAAAATAATACTCAATAAACTATCATTTATCCACTCTCCAACCCTACATACTCTCAAATTCTTAAGAATTAGAGAATTCTCTAATGAACCCAACGAACGTTCTGCCGTACGGAGTTAAGCTATGCTCGATCGTCGTGCCTGCATGCCGCTTCTCGACAAGACCCGCAATGACCAAGCGCCGCACGTGCTCGGAAATTGTCTTCATGTTGCCTCTTACAGCTTCAACGACTTCACCAAGAGAAATACCGGGCTTCGCGGCGACGAGCAATAGGATCTGAATCCGCCGGTGATTTGCAACACCCTTGAAATGCCTTTCCAGTTTGCGCGGTCCCTTTGTTTTCTTCTCCTCACCCATACTCTCACATACTCTCATATTCTTAAGAATATGAGAGTTCTCCCTGTGAACAACTGGTCTTGGCTTGACTATTTCTTGAGAAGCCACTCGGGCTCTTGGCGGACGAGAAGCTCAACTGCTTTTTCGGGCTCGGCCATCAGCTCTTCCACCGTGCGCTCCATGCGCATAGATTGTGAGCCTTTCACGAGAACAATATCGCCCTCGCGCACTTCGTTGCGAAGCTCCTGTCCTACGCGGCGTGCTTCGGTATGCTCATACTCGCGGATATTTGCCTCCGGCATCCTCGCGTCGAGCGCCGCCTCACCGATAGCGCGCGAGCGGAAGCCGACCGTAAGAAGCATGTCAGCGCATGCCGCGGCGCGCATGCCCACGGAGCGATGCGCCTCCGACGCATATCTTCCGAGCTCGAGCATGTCGCCAAGTACGGCAATCCTTCGTCCGCCAGATGGCGGAGCTTTTACCTCCTTCAGCGTTTCGAGGGCGGAGAGCGCCGCCGCCGGAGAGGAGTTGTAGGTGTCGTCGATGATAGTCGAGCCGTTCACGCCTTTGATAACGCGCATTCTCCCCGGCGGCGGCGTCCATGCAGCAAGCGCGCGAGTGACACTGGAACTCTCTACTCCTGCAACCTCTGCAACAGCAAACGCTGCAAGCGCCGCGTACGTACGCGCCCTTCCAAGCGCCCCGATGATCGAGACCGGAATAGCGAGACCGCTGTGCACAAGGCGAAAGCGTGTGCCGATAGCTTTTCCCTTTTCATATAGAATACCCTGATGCGACGCGGAGAATCGGTTCTGCTTTCCGAATCCAAACGTTGTCACATTTTTGAATTCTTTGCACAGCTCAACCATGCGAGCGTCATCACCGTTGAGAATTAACATTCCCCCCTCTTTCACATGCTCCGCAAGTGCGCGCTTCTCATGCGCAAGCTCATCCGGCGAGCGGAAAAATTCCACGTGCACCGGAATATCCGGAACACCTGTGATGACCGCAATGTCGGGGCGAAGCCACTTGGCGATACGCCGGATATCATCGGGACGGTCGGCTCCCACTTCAACGACAAGCCATGCAGGATACGGCACCCTTCGTATCACGAGTGCAAAACCTTGCACGAGATTGAATGCCCAAAGGAATGGATTTCTCCACGCGTTCTCCAAGCCGAGGATCGTGAGCGGCACGCCGATGTCGCTGTTGAAACTCTTCTCGCTTTTCCGCACATGCAAAGTGCTTGAGAGCGTTGCGTAAATCGCGTCTTTAGTCGTTGTCTTTCCCACACTTCCTGTCACTGCTATCACCTTCGGCTTGTAGCGGGAGAGCACGAGTCTCGCCTCCCACGTGAGCAGGAAAACTATCGATTTCTTGAAAAAATCGTACATGGTTTTCACTTCATTGTACTAGATAGTGGACATTACCCACTGCGGATATAGACCCAGTCGGTATCCGCAGTGTGCGAAAGGGGTCGGGAAAACTGTAGTTTTCCTGTGTCGGAGAGCAGCGAAGCGTTGAGAACCGAGGGTTCTCAAAAGGTGATGCGCTTAGGCCAGCGCCAAAGTGCATCACCTGTCTGGTGGGATATCGTAATAGTTTATCAAGTATTTCGCGATATTGAGAAACGGACGCGCGAGTGTCGCAGAGGCAAACTGCGCACCATGCGGCTCGACCGCCACAAGAAACACGATGAATTTCGGATCATGCGCCGGAAAGTAGCCGAAGAATGAGTGGAGGAAACGATCCTCATAATACCCGCCGCCGCGCGGAAGGGCGATCTGCGCGGTGCCCGTTTTCGCGGCAATCGAATAGTGCTCCTGTTTCAAGACGCCGCCGAGAAGCGCCGTGTCAAAGACCTTTACGAGCATGCTGCTCACGGTTTGTACAGTCTCCGGTTTCAATACGCGCGGACCTTTCGCGGGTGTAACGCTCCGGACAATCCCGCTTTCCAATCGAATATCGGTAACAAGATGCGGCGAGGGGAGGACACCCTCGTTGGCTAGTGCGGCGAGTGCACGAATCATCTCGACGCCCGTCTGTGCAATTCCCTGCCCGAAGGAGGCCGATGCGTAATCAACGTCGTAGCCGCGGTCGATGCTTCTCACCAACCCCGTCGCCTCGTTCGGCAAGTCGATCCCCGTTTTTTCCCCGAGTCCGAATGCATGAATGTATTCGCCAAATACATTGTGCCCGATGCGCCCCTCAATAAACGACGCGCCGAGGTTCAGCGATTGGTTCAATACCTGCTGCATGTCGACGACACCGCGCGCTTTGCCATCGTAGTTGCAGATTTTCTTTCCGCTCTTTTCAATGCATCCGCGATCCTCATAGGTGGTTTCCGGTGTGATGACGCCTACGTCTATGCCGGTCGCAACGGAGAGCGGCTTCATGATCGAGCCCATTTCGTAAACGTTTTCTACGAGCAGATTCCCAAACACGGATATATCGGCCGTGTTGTAGGTGTTTGGATCAAAGGCCGGCCGCGCGGCAATCGCTACAATCTCCCCCGTACGCGGATCCATCACGATTCCCGCGGCGGAGCGCGGAGAGTAGGTATCCATGACACCATTCAGCGTCTCTTCCAGCCTTGATTGCACCTGCGGCTCGATAGAGGTAATGATGCTTCCATACCCTTCCGCCGGATCGTCCGAAATCGCAGCGCCGATGTTGGTGAAGATCTCTGCGAACGGATTAACGTAGAGACCGGAACCCGACTTTACAAGCGTCTTTTCGTACCAGCGTTCGAGTCCATAGACACCGAGCCTGCGGTCGCCCTGATAGCCGACAAAACCCACCGCATGCGCCGCAAGTAGCGCGGCAGGATAGTAGCGCCACTGATCCTGTACGAGCAGTACACCGGGGATTTTTTGCGCGCGAATCGCTTCCGCGACTTCATCTGGGATGCGAAACCCTACCTCTTCGTACGGATCATCGGTCTTTGCAACGCTCGCGAAAAACCGCTCACGATCCACGTTTGCAGACGAAAGTTTTTCAAAAACCGCTTCGGCATCCGTAATCTCCTTCGGTGCGATGGCAAGCCGCCACCCTCCCTGCATCAGGGCCGCGGCCACGAGATCACCGTCCTTTTCCTTGAAAAATATCGTCCCGCGATCTTCTGTGTCCCGCACATCGGCGACATATTGCCCGAGTGCGCTTTTGCGGTACTGCTCACCATGTATGACCTGCACGAAATAAAGACGCGCTGCCAAAAGTACTGCCGCCAAAATAAAAATCGCGGAGAGAATCCTCGCGCGACCGACGAATCCTGTAGCGCCCAATCTAAATCTCATTGCGTGCTACGTCGGAGAGGGCTGCATTCCCAGGGCGATGCACGTAGATGGTTTTTGAAACCGGAGAAAGACCCAAACGCGTTCCGTCCTCGGGCCCGACCCTCTGCGATATGGCAAAATATTCGCGTTCGAGTTTGGAAACGGCAGTAGCAAGGTTGACCGAATCCGCGAGGGCCTCTTTCCGCGCGATCACATTTAGGATCGTCGCGCCGACAAAATATGCGTACGCGCATGCGAGAACGACAACGGCGCTGATTAGCAAGCGGAGAAACAAGCGCTCCGCAGGATGTTCGGCTGTAAGCGAGAAACCCGGGCGCCTGCCGTGGAAATCAAGCTTCCCCTGAAAAATCGAGGGGGCGTATTTGCTTATTTTTTGTATGCGGGCTCTCATGTGAAATTGAAATTTTCTCTATGACACGAAGTTTTGCACTGCGCGCGCGAGGATTTTCCTGCTCTTCCTGACGGCTCGGGATAATGGGCTTCTTTGAAAGCAGCTTGCCCTCGCTATTCTTTTCCCACTGCGCGAACATACGCTTCACGAGCCTGTCCTCCACACTGTGGAACGATATGACCGCTATCCGTCCGCGAGGCTTGAGAAGCTGCCACGCCGCCTGCAAACCTTCCGTGAGCGCGGCAAGCTCATCGTTCACGGCAATGCGAAGCGCCTGAAAGGTGCGCGTTGCCGGATGAATCCTGCCATGCCGGTACCGTGCGGGAGTTGCCGCAGCGATAGTTTCGGCGAGATCGCGGGATGTCTCGAACGGTTTTTTCTTTCTCCGCTCGACGAGCGCTTTTGCAATCCGCCGCGAGTATCTCTCGCCGCCGAATCCGTAGAAAATATCAGCGAGCGACTCCTCTCCCCACGTGTTTACGATGGTCGCGGCAGTTAGTTCTCCTTCGTCGCCGCTTCCATACGTCATGAGGAGCGGCTCATCGGCTTTGAACGAAAATCCTCTTCCGGAGTCGAGCTGGTAGGAGCTCCACCCTAGATCGAAGAGAGTCTTCGTTATCGAGACGACGCCGAGCTTTGCAAGCTCATTCACCATATTCCTGAAGTTGCCGTGAAGGAGACTGACTCTTGCGTGAGCGCCCGAAAGGCGCATCTCCGCACGCGCTATCGCATCCCTATCCGCGTCTAAGCCTATGAAGAGGCCGTTTCCCCCGAGCCCCTTCGAGAGCTCCTTCGCATGACCGGCACCACCAAGCGTTGCATCAACGAGAATATCGTCCGGCTGTATATCGAGTGCACGAACTACTTCGTGTAAAAGAACGGGTTGGTGCGTTGGCCTGCCCCGAGCTTTGTCGAGGGGTGACGGCACCGGGTTGCTGGAGGAAAAATGTCGCGTGCGCATATTTTTTTGATCCTCCAGCTACCTCGTGCAATCACTGATAGCTTTGAATGAATGATAGAGATTAGAGAGCGCCAATCTCACCGAGTTTTCTAGCCATCTGCTCTGCATTCCTGTCGATGCCGCGTTTGTAGCTTCCCCAGCGCTCTGCATCCCAGATTTCGACGCGGTCAGATACTCCTGCGAATACGACCCGCTTCTTGAGTCCGGCAAAATCTTTTTGGTGCTCGGGAATAAGAATGCGTCCTGCCGCATCCACCTCAATTTCCGCGGCACCCGAGAGCATAAATCGGCTGAACCCCCGCGTTTCTGCCTGCACGAGCGAAAGCCCCTGGAGCCGTTTTGCGAGTGTCTCCCATGCGCTCCGTGAATATACAAAGAGACAATTGTCGAGTCCTCTCGTGATAACGACGCGTTTCCCGAGCGCGGAGCGAAATGCTTTCGGAAGCGAAATACGCTTCTTCTCGTCGAGGTTGTGTAGATATTCGCCGATCAACAGATTGGCCATGTTTCCCACTCTATCCCACTGCGGTAGAGTATATACCACTATACCCTACCGCAAGGGACTTATCCACACGGCGGTCCTGCGAAAGACTATTCTAGAAATCGTCAAGAAAATGTGTTATAAAGCAACAAATGCTCCGGATTTTTAAAAAAGCAGATACGGAGACACTCAACGAAATAGCGGAGGAGATGCGCGTGCGGAAAGCGACGAAATTCGTGATGCTTTTCTCGATGGGCTCGCAGTTCGACCATCTCATCGTCCAGCGATTGGCAAAACTCGGGGTTTTTGCAGTTGTCGCAGACCCGGCCAGTGTGAAAGCCGAGGATGTAAAGAAAGCGGCGCCAGCGGGCATCATTCTTTCGGGAGGCCCAGTATCTGTCGCGTACGATGAACCACCGCCGTTCGACGATACGATATTCAATCTCGGCATCCCGACGCTCGGCGTATGCCTCGGATTTCAGATGTGGGCCAAGCATCTCGGCGCACCGGTGCGACTGCAGGAAAAGCGCGAGTTCGGTGTCCATACGTTCACACTGAAAGGAGAAGACCCTCTCTTTGCAAGAGTTGCGAAAGAAACGAAAGTCCTTGAAACGCATGGCGATTCTGTTGAAGAAAGTACTGCGCTTACAAGCCTCGGCTCGACCGACAACACACCGGTCGCGGCTGGACGAAAGGGTCACCTATGGGGTGTGCAATTCCACCCGGAAGTTACCGATACGGAAGCGGGCACACAAATATACGAGAACTTCATGCAGATCTGCGGCATCACCGACCGCTTCCCTGCGCACAATGTGGCGGAGCAAAAGATAGCTGAACTGAAAAAACTTGTGGGTAGTAAAAAAGTGCTCATCGCGCTCTCCGGAGGCTCCGATTCTTCGGTCGTCGCATATCTTCTCAGGAACACCGGAGCACAACTCAAAGGCGTATACATTCGGGGCATCGACAGACCCGACGACGAAGCATATGTGAAAAAGTATTTTGGAAGCGCGGATTGGATCGAACTTGAGGTTGCAGACGCGACGAAAGAATTTCTGAAAGCTCTCAAAGGTAAAACGACGATGCGCGAAAAACGCCTCGCGATGCGCGGTGTGTACAAAGACGTTCTTGAAAAAGAGATCGAAAAATTCGGCGCAGACTTCATCGCACAAGGCACGCTCTACACAGACCTGCGGGAAAGTGGCCATGGCCATGCGACGGGCGCGGTCGTCGCGGAGATAAAAGTGCATCACAACGTGAAGCTCGGCTTTTCCGTACCCGAGATCGGGCCGCTTGAGACGGAAGTAAAAGACTCGGCGCGAAGCATCGGCCGCGATATCGGCGTGCCGGAGGATTTGCTCGTCCGTCACCCATTCCCCGGCCCGGGTCTTGTCGTCCGCATCGAGGGCGAAGTTAACGCCGAAAAGCTCAAAACAGCACGTGCCGTGGATGGAATCTACATCGAAGAGCTTCGAAAAGCCGGTCTCTATGAGACGGTGTGGCAGGCGGGAGCCGTAGTTACTGCATCTGTGCATACCGAATCGAAAGGTGATGGGGCCGGTCTCGGGCACGTCGTTGCGCTCTGGGCTATTTGGAGCGTGAACGGCTTTACCGCACGCTTCGCCCAGCTTCCCTACGAATTTCTCGACCGCGTCTCGAGACGCATCACGAACGAAGTCCGCGAAGTCGGTGCTGTGGTGTATCGCATCTCCGACAAACCTCCCGCCACTATCGAGTGGGGTTGATGACATGAGCAAGCTTACGTGGACGTTTCTCCTCGTCGGCTCGATGGCTGCTATTGCAGCTTTTTATCCGATGGTAAAAATTCTTCATGGCGCAATAGACCCATACCTCCTTGCGTTCTTCCGCTTCGCGATTGCGTTGCTCGCCCTGTTACCGATCATGGCGGTCCGACATTCGCTCAAACCGCCGCCCATTCGGGAATGGCCGATCTTCGTCTTTATCGGGCTGTGCGGAGCAACAGCCTCCGTGCTCGTCATCATCGGCATCGGACAGACGAACAGTGTTGTAAGCGCCATCCTTCTCAACACCAATCCCCTCCTCGTAGCACTCCTCGCGCCCTTCCTCATCACGGAGCAACTTACCCCAACGAAGATCGCTGCGCTTGTCGTTGGCTTTGTGGGCGTCGTTCTGGTAGTGCTCAACGGACAAAATCTTTCCGCGCTTGTCAGCTCAGAATATTTCTGGGGAGCTGTCATCGTACTCGTCGCAGCCCTCTTTTCGGGACTCAACAAGATCTATTCAAAGAGACCTGTGAGAACATACGACGGTCTCTACGTGACGTTCTTTGGTGTCGCCTTGGGGACAGTGATGCTTGGAACGGTTGTTGCGATATCCGGCATCTTTGCGGAACCAGTGGAACTGACATTGAGGGAGTGGATATTCGTTGTAGCAATCGGCGTATTCTCTTCGGCCATTCCGTGGACAATATGGAACAGCAGTCTCAAACATCTTGATGTTCACGTGGCGGCATCATTTATGCTTCTCATACCGGTCTTCGCGACACTGTACTCGCTCATCTTTCTGACAGAGAGCATCACTCCTTGGATGGTCGTCGGAATGATTTTGACAAGCGTCGGCATCTACTTCGTCCAACGTGAAGAGTCTGTATCTGCAACTTCGGTCTGACGCGTGTACTTACGGAACCACCTTTGAGATCGCACCGGTCGTTTTATCAACCCGCCAACTCTCTATCGGAATCTTGACCAACGTCCCCCCGTTCGCGCCGCCAACATACATGCGCACCTTCCACAACACTCCCGAATCTTCTGCCTCCAAGATGTATACCGCTCCCTGCTCCAGTGCTGCATCCCGATAGAGTGCAAAATCGGGAAGACGCTCGACAAAACCCTTCGCCTCGTCCGCCGTTATGAGCGTAGAGCCATATCCACGTTTAAGTATTTGTTGCGTCCAGTCACTCCGAACGCTTAGAAGCGCGGCGTCGACGACAGGACCGAGTTTCTCGACGAACGCCGCGAGAACCTCGGTTCGAAACGTTACCTTACTGCCGGCAGGATCTAAAACGCCAATCTCCCTAAACGCGTACTGACCGGAGCCGTTGTCGAAGAATCCCGTGGCAACGTAGCCGTTGTACTCGGCGCCGACTTCAGGCGTGATCCAGCCAAAAAAATTGAGACGGTAGTTCTTGTCTCGGGTAAACCCAAGTTCGATCTCTCGTGCAACGGCGGCACGTCCTCCCCTCTCCTGAAGGCGCGGTTCCTGATGAACAGAAACTGCGATCGTGGCACGGCCGTTCGGTTCGCGTATCAGTTCGGATTCGTAGGAGCTATCGCGACGCACATCGCCAACAATCCAATCCGCCGGATAGCGCACGGTATAACCCGAATGCGAGATAAAGAGACGTTCGGAAGGAAGCGGCACCATCGACAATCCGACAGCGATCGCGACGAGGGCGAGAAGAGCGAGAGAGATCGTGCCAACAAACCGCAGGTTTTCGCTGCTCATGCTCCGAACTAAGGCAATAATCTTTTGAACAATGCTCATTGTGGTCTACGCTTGAAATAGCTCGAACCTGCCGCGCGCGAAGCGCGCGGCGGGAATCCCCGCGAGAAAATGCAGGGCGCGGCGCCTGCCCGTCCGTAGCCTTTGGCGAAGGAGGGAAGCCGCACCAATGACAATATCAAATTTTTCTTTGCTTCGCACTTCGTAGCTTTAGCGAAGAATGTGGCGGACTAGATTCGAGCGCGAAGCGCACAATTTTGTTCTTTAAAAAAAGCAGCTCGCCAGGTCTGGGGACGTGGCGAGCCGATGCGAAACGGAGAAGCCGAACGCGCTTACTTCTTCTTTTTCTTCGCCGACGGCAACTTGACGTCGAACGCTTGCGCGAGCGCGACAATGGCCTTGCCCATGCGATTCTTCTTCGTCAGAGGCTTGAGATAGCCGGGGTCTTGCATCTTGCCGGCGGCGATCTTGGCGGCCATGTCCTTGTGCTGGCGGAGGAACTCGCGGACGATGAGCTGAATCGCCTCCTTCTCGGAGCCGTCGCAGCACGATGCGAGCCGCTTGCACATCGCCAGATAGTCCTTGAACGAGCTATCGTGATAGCCAACGAAGTCCGGGTCAGTCCGCTTCCCGTTGTGTCCGGCGTCGGCGGCGAAGGCCGTGAGATTGGCGATGGCCGCGTCGAGGTATTTGGGATGCTTGTGGTGAAGCCGGAATCCCATCGGGTGAGCGAAGCCGCGGAGGTCATACTGCGTCATGACGATGGCGCGGTCGATGTTGGCGGTCAGGTACGGTTTGTCCGCGTCCTTTTCCGCGATTGTCGGCGCGAGCCGAATGTGCCGAACGGCCATGAGGGAATCCTCCCCTGTTGCGCAAGAAAATTGCCCGTCGGACAATTCAATCCTGCAAGATCATGCCGACATGTTTATACAACAAAGTAAGGTTGAGCGCAAGCCCGCGTTCAAAAAATTAGTAATCGAATTTTCTCTCTTGTATGCGTAAAAATTTTCTTTTCCCGAATTCAAAATGCAGTTCGAGCCGATTTGTTCCCGGGCTCCTTCGCGGTTTTCATTCTAACACCATTCTAAAACCTTGTGGACCCGAGGGGTTACGATCCCCTTGCCTCGTGCATGCCATGCACGCGCTCTACCAATTGAGCTACGGGCCCTGAACGAGCTATCCTATCAAAATTTTTCTTCCTTAGAAAACCTGCAGGTCGGAAGGATCGAGTGCAGGAGGATTTGCGAGACACGCTTTCAGTTCTGCCGTTTGCGTCCAGCCGCACGTTCCGTCTGTCTGCGGCTCGCAGGAAGCTTCTTTGTAGCATACATACTCCGCGCGGTACTCACACGTCGTGACGATGTCCCCTGCCTCTTCGGCAGAAACACACAGCTGGCCGCTGCAGCCCGCAACGGCACAACCGTTGAAAGTCATCTCATCCGATGAAGGGACCATCTGGCGTTCGTTCACAAACGTGCGGCCGTCGGGAGTAGCACATCGCTCCGGATATGACTCCCCGCCCGACTGAACGCCGTCAGTCGTTCGGGCGGGCATAATGGGAAATCCTGCCGCAACACACTCATCAAAATTTGTTATTGAAAGCAGATACTGCTGCTGTCTATTTTGCGAAAGTGCAACAAGGAGGCCCGCGACAATCGTGAGAACCACGATGATGCCGATAAGTGTTGTCGTCGAGAGATTGCCCATAGACACAAGCATACCAGACGCGAATCGTGCGGAAATACTACTATCCACTTCTCTGCACCGGCACAGTGGTATGATGTACAGTACGTTCCATGCAGATTCTCATTCGAGCAGCCGGATGGAGGGATTTCGGCGCCCTTCTACACTTACAACGACAAGTCGTTCGTGAATCCGAACACTTGGCGGCAACAGGCGGAGAACGGAAGGAGCCAATCGTCTTTGCTTTTGCAAAAGCGGTTCTGCACCGGAAACGCGTGCATACACTGCTTGCGCTTAGCGAAAATCAACCGGTCGGCTACATCACGATTGTCTTCGGAAAGTTCCGGAAGGTCGGGGAAACCGCATACATCGTGGTGGGCGTGCGTGCCTCGCACCGCGGGCATGGTGTCGGCACGGCACTCCTCACCGAGGCCGAGAAATTTGCGCGCTCTCGCAAGATGCACCGGATGGAGCTTGAGGTGTTTGAGGGCAATGAGGGAGCGGTCCGGCTCTATGAGAAACTCGGCTACGCGATCGAGGGACGCCGCCGCGAGGCGGTAAAGACGCAAAACGGCTACTCCGACATCATCTGGATGGGAAAACTGCTCTGACTTGTCCGGAATACTTGAAATAGCTCGAATGCTCTTTAAAAATTGGGCGGAAGGCTAATAGAAATCAGGCCGACCCATATAATGAATACTATTGCTGCGGCGTATACGCCATATTTTCCGATCACGCGACTGAGTTTTTGTGACCATTCGAATTTCTCAACAAGCCACACCACACCTAGGATGATAAACGAAAGCACGGATGCGATTGATAGGGTCTGAAATAAAAACGGGAACGAAAATATACTTTTCACTGCAAATGATCCGCAGGAAACATTTGCGCTGGCAAATGCTGTATCAACTATATTCCCGTAAAAACAGTAAAAGTAGCCGAATAATGCTGTTAGAGTCGCATACAAAATTGTGTATGTGAGAACAATCTGCACAATTGCACTGCCTGGTTTCTGCGTTAGATTCCTGTAATAAATCTTTCGTGCGATATACAGTAGACTTGGAAAAATAGTCAAGGTAAGCTCAAATGAGAACATTGTTGGCAAGACTCTGTTGTAAATATCAGCGGCACTTATATTCCATACGGCAAGCCATATAAAAGTAAGAACATTAAAACCCAGCCACCAAATAATATACAACCAAAGACGAGGTCTCTTCCGTTCCGTTCTGGGCCACATGATTTAAGCTTAGCACCAATTCATTCCCTGAATTGAATGCATGTCAAAAATACATTTTTACCGAATGCGAAAGCGTGCCTTTGCATTGCACTTACTCTGCGTCGCCAGTAGACTACGCACGACACCCCGCGTCGTTCCCCGGTACCACAACGCTCCGCGTTGGCTACGGGGCAGGCAACGGATAGGATAGTTTGAAAGCTCCCATAGTTTAATGGATAGAACGTAAGCTTCCGGAGCTTATGATCGAGGTTCGATTCCTCGTGGGAGCACAGAGTGAGATTCCTGCTTGCCCGTCCGTAGCTTTAGCGGAGGCGGGCCGCGGGGATAGTTTAGTCGGTCTCAAAAAGTTCGCTTAAGGATTCGCCGTCTTCGATACGTTGTATTGCCTCACCAAATACCTCACCTACCGACACAACTTCAATTTTTTGTGAAAGCGGCCTATCGGTCGAGATGGTGTCGGTGATGAAAAGTTTCTTAATGGAGGAGTTGTCGATTATCGAGCTTGCTTCTCCGCTCAATAGGCCGTGAGTCGCGCAGGCGTATACCTCCCGCGCACCGTTTTCGGTGAGCAGTTTGGCCGCGGTCGCGAGCGTTCCGCTCGTATCTGCCATATCGTCCACAATGAGCGCAATCTTGTCCTTCACATTCCCGATAAGCTTCATGCGGGTGACTTTGTTGGGCATCTCACGCTCTTTATGGATGATTGCGAGCTCCGCCTCCTTCATCAGACGCTTCGCATAGGATTGCGCACGCACGACGCCGCCCACATCGGGAGAAACAACGACGAGATCGTCGGTGTCAATTGCCTTCCCAAAAAATTTCCGCAGATGTGGAATAAAAACCCTGCGCGCGAGAAGATTGTCGACGATCGCATTCCTAAAGTAGCCGCCGATGGCATCGTTGTGAAGATCCATCGTGAGGAAGCGGTTGGTGCCGAGCGTCTCGACGATTCCTGCAAAAACGCGCGCCGAGATCGGTTCACGCGGGCGGGATTTTCTGTCCTGCCGCGCGTAGCCGAAGTATGGGACCACGGCCGTTATCTCACTCGCCGAAGCTCCGCGCGCGGCGTCTATCGCCAAGAAAAGCCGCACCCAATTTTCTGCGGGCGGCGGCGTGGATTGTAGGAGATAGACGTGCTTACCACGGAGATTTTCCAAAAACTGCACGTACTGTTCGCCATCGGAAAAGACCTTGCACTTGATCTTCCCGAGCGGCACTCCGAGCTTTCCCGCAATCTTCTCCGCGAG
The DNA here is from genome assembly GCA_016186695.1 of Candidatus Kaiserbacteria bacterium. Taxonomy (GTDB): domain Bacteria; phylum Patescibacteriota; class Minisyncoccia; order Phycocordibacterales; family UBA2100; genus UBA10103. Next base: position 24,060 of record JACPLC010000005.1, read on the forward strand.
TCCGTCGTTCGACCCGAGGCTGAAAATGCGGAAATCCATGAAAAGAGTATACCCTAGTGGAGCTTAGGATGCCAGAGAATTACTTCCACATTCCGCTTCCCTTTGAACGTCCAATGGTGCAAAACAGGATGACCGCGTTTGAAACTGTTACTAACGGCCCTGTCCTTCGGCACGTAAAACCCTATGTGCCGGTGTTTGCTTCCGTCTTTGAACTTCTTTTCTTCCCACACGAGCACTGCTCCCACGCGGGGGGCACGGACTTTTTTCCAACCGGCCGCCTCGAGCGCCCGAACCGTGCCGTCAACTGTGCCATGCGACCTTCGTATGAACTTAAACATGGCGAGGATCGAGGAGACATGGAACGCACACGAGAGCTCGCCGCTTCGCAGAATGTCGACCCTTTTCCGGCCAACGCGTGCGTAATACGTGCGAAATATCCTCGCGCCGACGCTGTTTCGGATAGCAGCTAGATACGTTTCAAAAAGTAACGGTTTCACCTCGACCGAAGAATAACATCACTCGCGAGTACTCGCGATTCAGCTCGCTAGCCGCTATAATCTCTGACGCGCACCCTTAGCTCCCGCCTTCGCTCAGAAGGTGTCTGAGCTTCGGCGGGCGAGATGTGATTAGTATGATCACTGCTTGCCCTTCGGAGCTCCGAGCTAACTCGGAGCGTAGTAGGGCACCCTTAGCTCAGTTGGTTAGAGCGTTCGATTCACATTCGAAAGGTCTCAGGTTCGAACCCTGAAGGGTGCACAGCCGACATGAGATTTGCCCTGCGGCAAATCGAATGCGGTTGTGCAAGCCGGAGCGATGTCGCGAGCGCAAAGGGTGCGAGCGACCGCGAGGCGGGGTCGCGACCGAGCAAGCGGAAGCGAGCGAGAGTTGTGACCACAATGGCGGGCCGTAGTATACCGGTAGTACACACGCTTCGGGTGCGTGTAGACCGGGTTCGATTCCCGGCGGCCCGACACGGGATGTCGTATAGTGGTAGTACGCAAGCATGGGGTGCTTGTAGCCCGAGTTCGATTCTCGGCATCCCGAAACGTTGTGAGGGTGCAGCACAGCGCCTTCGCGCTGTGCGTCGAGAATCGAACGCCGGAGCGATGCCGAGCGAGCACGCGAGGCAGCGAGGCGGTGGTCAGACCGAGGCGAACGACGGTGAGCCGAGAGGCGAGACCATTTCTCGGCATCCCGACAAGGAAATGTTATATTCTCTCATTACCGGGCCTATAGGTAAGTGGTATACCGGTGCATTCGCATTGCACAGTCTCGAGTTCGATTCTCGATAGGTCCACCCAAAGTAGATTCAAGCCTTTACACTTTGCACGTCTCGCACTTGCAGTCTCTGCAGCAGGCGCAATCCCCCGCGCGGCAATCGGGACATATATTGCCCGGACACTTCTTATACGGAATACGGAATGGTCCCGGACCATAGACTTTCACCATGAGGAGTCCGCCGATGATGGCGAGGTTTTTGAGGAACATCGACTGCTGCAACGGATCAGCGAGATTCATGTGATACGCGAGTGTCGCAAGAACCGTGAATATCGCAAGCGCAAATGCCGCGATTCTCGCGTGAAAGCCGAGGATGAGCGCTATCGCTCCGCCGAGCTCGACAATGATAGTGAGTACTGCCAATATTTCCGGCATTGGAAGTCCCGCCGAGGCGATGTAGGCGACCGCGCCCTCAAAACCGGTGAGCTTGCTCCAACCTGCTACCAAGAACACAAGCCCGAGTAAGACTCGAGCGAGCACGACGGCATACGTTTTCCACCCCGTCTCGCATTTCAAACATCCACATCCCATATGTTTTGAAGGTTAGCGAATATGCACTAAGGGTAGCGCGGATATCTGCGGCGTCAATCCCGACGCTGGGGTCGGGGCTATTTAATGTTCACGATTTTGTACTTCTGCGAGCCTTTGGGCGTATCGAACGAGAACACCTCGCCCCTCTTCTTCGCCATCAGGGCGGAACCCAGCGGCGAGAGGTGCGAGATCTTGTGTTCCTGCATGTTGGCTTCGGCACTTCCCACTATTTCATAGGTGTGCTCCTCTTTCTCGCCCTGCTTTTGGATGGTCACCGTGCTTCCGAGTGAAACCGCGTTCCCCTTTCCGCCCTTTCCGTGCTCGATGATACGCGCACGGCTAAGCTCCCCTTCGATCGTCCGGATCCTGTCTTCACTCGCCGCTTGCAGATTCCGCGCCTCCTCGTATTCAGCATTTTCGGAAAGATCGCCGAGGGATCTGGCGTACTCGAGCTGCTCCGCTATCTCGCGTCGCCGCACCGTTTTCAAATATTCGAGTTCTTGCGTCAACTCATCGAATTTTTCCTTCGTGAGGTAATTGGCATTATCTTCGTCATTCATGCGCGAGCATTATACCCTAGTAAATCAAAATGCAAATATCAAAATACAAAGTGACAGAGCGCCGCCCCAGCGGCGCAGGCCAATGAACGCGAATTTTGCTGCACAAAATTCGCACAACAATTTTGATTTTTGATTTTTGATATTTGATTTATCTGATGTATTCAGGTTTGTTCGCGATGAGCCACTCAAAAAACGGTCGCAAGCCGGGGGCCGCGCCCGAGAGAGTTCCCGCGCGCGCTTTTTCCAAGACGGCCGCGTATGCATACTGCGGATCCTCAGCCGGCCAGAAGCCGACCGACCACGAATTTATCCACTCGTTCTTGGGGCCGATCTGCGCGGTGCCCGTTTTTGCCGCGATCGCTATTCCCGACATGTTGAGGACTTTGACCGTCGCATCATGCCGCGTCGAGGTAACAGCCATGCGCATACCTTCGCGCACCACCTGCAGATACGAATCCGGAATACCAACTGTCTCATATTGCGGTGTCGAGCTTGCCATTATCTGCGGAACTAGAAGCTTGCCGCCGTTTGCGATAGTCGCGATGAAGCGTGCCGCCTGCAGCGGCGTAATCTGAAATCCATACTGTCCTATCGCCGTGTGGTAGGTGTTCCCGATGCGCCACGGATCATCCTCGCCAAAAACTTCGGCTTTCCATTCGGGCGTCGGGATGACTCCCGCCTCCTCTCCCAAAAGCGAGACGCCCGTCGGCTCTCCCAAGCCGAAGAGTCGTGCGTATTCGTCGATACGCCGTATCCCGAGACCCACCTGCGAACCGTACCCTCCGCCGATGGTGTAGAAGTACTCGTCCGAAGAAACAGCGAGTGCCTCCCGCATGTCGATCGCTCCATGCACCGTCCAGTCACGATAGACAGACGGTTTTTCAGGATCGTACGGATTCGGGATCGTGATAGCGCCTGTGGAAACGACCTCTTTTTCGGGATCAATGATGCCTTCTTGGAGCGCGGCAGCTGCAAGGATCGGCTTCACGATAGAGCCCGGAGCGTACAGGCCGGAAACAGCGCGGTTCAAAAGCGGTGAGCGCGGATCGTTGCTCGCTGCACGGACTTCTTCGATCTTTCCTGCGGCAAATGCCGCATGGTCGTAGCCTGGGAAACTCGTAAGCGCAAGAAGTTCACCGGTTTTCACATTCATAATGACGGCAGCGCCACCGACAAATCCCTGCCGATTCGCATGCGCTGAAAGAAGCGAGGAGAGCTTATTCTGCACTTCTGCGTCGATCGAGAGGATCACGTCCCTCCCGCTTTCGGGCTGATCGATGAGCACCTGTTCCTGCGCTACCCCTGTCGCATCCGTCTCAACCATCGTGCTGCCGTTTTTGCCTGCAAGTACAGCATCGAAGGCACGCTCGATTCCCGAAACGCCCGCGGTCTCTTCTCGCCACCACTCCCCACTCGCATCGGCTTTCGGGTAGCGCACGAACCCGATGAGGTGCGAAAGGCCGGACATGTCAGCATATCCGCGTAGCGCAAACGACAGCGGAGACGTGCTTGAGGCGGGAGCAACGTTCCATGCGAGTTTGCGGCCGGTCCTGTCGTAGATCTCGCCGCGCGTCGCAAACACGAGAGAGCGGGAGAGATGGTTCTCGCGGGAGATGTCGGCATATACGGTGCCATTCAGGACTGCTAGATCGAAGAGACGTGCTCCGAAAACAAGGAGGGCGAGTGAGAACGCAAGCCCGACGCCGAGGATCGCGTGGTTCCCCAGCGGTCCCACAACCCTGCCTTCGAACTGCGGATCGTCGCGACGGGGAAGATTCGAGGAATCGATAAAGATATCTTCGGGCGCAATCTCGCGGACACCCCATGATTTTCTTCCAAGCAGCATCAGGCCAATATACAATCACGCACTTATCGCGTCAGAAATTCGCTCCGTAGAGGTTCCAATCCCCACATAAGCGCGAGACCTGCGAGCGTAAAAAGTGGTAGTGAAGCGAGAAGTCCTTCGCCGCTCGGGGCAAGCCATATGAGATCGACAAAAAGACCGATCGCCGGGATCTCCCACGCGGCGAAACGGAATGCGAGCAACACCATCACCAGAAGCGGAACCCATGGCGGCAAGAGGACCGCTCCTAGAAAGCCGAGTGCCGCAAGGAGCGGACGTGCATTATTAGCGATTCGGTACAACATACACAAACTGCAGCTTCGAAAGATTCACAGGAGTGCGCACGTAGACACTTTGGTATGCACTCCCTGAATCGGAAGACACAGCGCCGACAACGCCGATCAGTCGTCCGCCGAATAGTGCCGAGGTGACCGAATCACCTTCCGCGACCGAAAGCGTACGCGGGGCTTTTGCACGTGCATTACCGCCTCCCTGTCCTTCGAAAAGAAGCACGGCCCCCCGAAGTTCTCCTTCGGCAGAAACCCCTGGTGCAAAAACCTCCTTTACGAGCGAACTATGCTCACCCGCTTCGGTGATCCGCCCGATAACAAAGCTCCTCCCACCCCCCGCCATCACCATGCTTCCCGCGGAAATCCCCTCTGCTGTGCCGGCCCCAACCATAAATGTTCCATACGGGGACGAGCGTACGGACGAGACAATCGGCGCGGTTATGCCTCCCGTACTTTCCGCAAGATGAACGACCTCCCGAAGCTCCGCGTTTTCGTTCTTGAGCGTTTCGATTTCCGCAGTCTCCACTTCGAATTCTATAATTTTTTGCTTCAGAGCATCATTTTCAGTCTGAAGTGAACGGCGACTCGAAAAATATCCACTTCCGAAGACTGCTGATTCAATCCTCGAACCCGCGCTCCACACAATCATCGAGGCAGTGCGAGCAATGCCACGGAAAAATCCGCCAGAGAGTATGTCGAGAGCAAATAGTGCAACGACGATAACAGTCGCGATAAGAAGGCGCCTTCTTGCCTTTCTGCGGTCACTCCGTAGGTACGAGCTCATCGTCAGACGTGAGTATCGCTTCGCGGTAGCGGTCGATATCATCGAGAACGACGCTCGTTCCGCGTACGACCGCTGTCAGCGGATCAGGATCAACATTGACTGGAACACCTAGGCTATCGGTCAGAAATTCCGGAAGTCCTCGGATAAGCGCACCTCCCCCCACAAGATGCATACCCCGTTGCATAATGTCGGAAACCAATTCAGGCGGCGTCGTCTCAAGCACCTCTTTCACGGCCTCGACCAACTCTTCGATGGAATGACCGAGCGCATTGCGCACGTCCTGATCGGAGAGCGAGATCTCACGCGGCAGCCCCGAAACGAGGTCGCGGCCCCGCGCATACGATTCAACCCGATCGCTCCTCGAGGCGACAGAGGCAAGAGCAATTTTTAGTTCCTCTGCCGTTTTTTCGCCGATGAGAAGCTTAAATTCGTTCCGAATGTGTGAGACAATGTCGGCATTGAAGCGATCGCCCGCGATGCGCGCGTTTCGCGCATTCACCAATCCGCCAAGGGAAATGACGCCGATGTCGGTCGTGCCACCGCCGATGTCGACGACCATGCTTCCATGTGGCTCGTGCACCGGAAGCTCAATACCGATTGCCGCCGCCATCGGTTCTTCCAAGATGAGCACTTCGCGCGCGCCTGCGGCGCGCGCGGCATCCCTGACCGCGCGCACCTCGACAGAGGTGATACCGGAGGGAACACCGACACACACACGCGGTCCCAAAAGTTTTGTGTGTCCAGCCTGCGCTTTGTTGATGAGATAGGCGAGCATTTCAGAGGTAACCTCGAAGTCGGAGATGACACCTTCGACGACGGGTTGTACCGCGACAATGTGTTGCGGCGTTCTCCCGACCATTTCTTTTGCCTGCGCACCCACCGCGACGATTTGCCCCGTTTTCTGGTTCATCGCGACGAGTGAAGGCTCATTGATAACGATGCCGCGCCCCTTCACGTATACCAACGTGTTTGCGGTACCGAGATCGATGCCGATGTCATTAGAAAAAAGTCCCAAGATCCTGTCTTTGTACCTGCGCATTCTGTTCATGAAGCTCATATTACTGTTCGAGGTGTCCGATAAGGTCGTTCTCGGAAACGAACATCGTCGAGCCGGCGGCACGAGAGACGACCTCGACACCTCCCTCCGACATCGTCTTTTCCGAAATAACGAGCCGTTTTGGGATGCCAATCAAATCCGAATCGGCAAACTTTTCTCCTGCACGCACATCGCGATCGTCGTATAGAGTCTCGATGCCGTTCTCGGAAAGCATTTCGTACAGCCGGTCAGCTTCTGCTGTAACGTCACCGTTCCCACCCGAAATGGCAACCAGGTGCGCAGCAAACGGTGCAACCGCCGAAGGCCACGCGAGCCCCTTGCCGTCGGAGAAAACTTCCGCGAGCACTCCCATCAAACGAGTCGGGCCGATGCCATAGGAGCCCATGATGACATCTTCTTGTTTCCCATCTTTCCCCTTAAAGCGCAAACCGAGTGCTTTCGAGAAGCGCGTGCCGAGGCTGAAAATATTCCCGACCTCGACGGCCTTCGCCTCCGTGAGCTCGTTTTTCGAGAGTCCGAGGTCTGCGAGTACTTCGGCATTCATTACTTCCTTGTTGATGGCAATTCGCTTCTCCTTGTGCACATACACTGTATCCTCGCCCACATCGGAGAGACACTGGAACTCGTGGCTATACTTTGAAAATACGCCGCCGGAGGCGAAGGTGCGGTAGGTCTGCTCGCCGATTCCGAGCCGCTCGAAGATCCGCTGGTACGCGGAAGCGACCGTTTCGTACAGTTTTGTGTGTTCCTCTTCCGAAGCCGTAAACGTGTAGAGATCTTTCATAAGAAATTCGCGCCCGCGGACGATACCACTCTTGGCGCGCTCCTCATTGCGAAATTTCCACTGGATCTGATACACGAGCTTCGGCAGATCGTGGTACGAGGAGATGTGAGAGCGCATGATGCTCGTCAGCGGCTCTTCATGCGTGAAGCCTAACCCAACTTCTCCGCCATCTTTGAGTTTCGTCTTGAACCAGCTGTCGACGACCGAATCACTCCAACGATCCGTCTGCTCCCATAGCTCTTTCTGCTGCAGGGTCGTCATAAGGATTTCCTGCCCGCCGATCTTATTCATCTCGTCGCGGATGACCGCGCTAATGCGCTCGAGAACTCGCAGACCAAGTGGCAGAAGCGAATATACTCCCGCCATCTCCTTATGGATGAATCCTGCACGGATGAGCAGCTGGGCGTTTTTTGCGACCTCGTCTTTCGGTGCCTCGCGGCGTGTTTTTGTGAAGAGTTGCGACTGGCGCATGGTGCGAGCATTGTAAAGCGCTGCACGCTTCTTGGCAAAGCGTACATTCCTCTCGTCTTACGCGAGCACCTTCTTAGGTAAGCAAACGCGCGATGTCGTTGTAGGTGACAGTAATCATGAGAACAATAATGAGTGCCACACCGAGCGCATTCAACATCTGGAGAGTGAGTTTGGGCGCGGAGCGGCGCATGATCGTTTCGATACCCAAGAGGACCAAGCGCCCGCCGTCGAGCGCGGGGATCGGAATGAGGTTGATGATAGCGAGGTTGACGGATATGAAAGCGGCAAGCGCGAGGACGCGAACGACGGTTATGAACGAGTTCTTCGTTGTCGTGACTGCTTGCACGGCGGCATCCCCCCACGAGAGCGGGCGTGAACTCACGAGAACAACGCCGACGCCAAGAGCCGGCCGTCCTGCAGCCTCGGGCACGACCGCATGCGCCGGAGTGATATTAGTCGTGCGCTCTTGCCCGGCATGCAGATACGTCAGCGTCACGGCTTGTCCGGGATGCGCGCGAATAAAATCCGAGAATGCTTCCGGTGTGAGCTTCATAAGAACGACGTCTTCATCTTCGAGTCCGAGAATTTCGTCGCCGGCTGTAATCCCCGCCGAATCCGCCGGTGAACCCGGCACAACGTTTGCGATCATGAGTCGCACCACTTCGCCCTCCGCAGGCGTCTCAACGACGCGCGGAATGCCCGCGTGCAGCGCCGCAGTAAAGAGCGCCCACGCCGCGAGTGCATTCATCGCGACTCCCGCGACGAGGATAAGCGCCTGCACGGCGCGATTGGCATCGACAAGACTTCCCGCACCATGTTGCTCCTCACCCACATCGCCAAAGAGACGTACGAAACCGCCAAACGGGATCCAATTCAGCGTATACTCGGTTCCTCCAAGTCTCCCGACTGTGAACGCTCGCGGCGGATAGCCGATGCCGAACTCCTCGACCCTCACTCTTGAAATTTTGGCAGCAATAAAGTGCCCGAGTTCGTGCACGACAATAAGGAACACGAGAATTCCGACAACAAGAAGTGCGGTGATCATAGTTCTTCTTTAAGCCCGTAGACCTTCCGTAGCCTATCCGCCCACATTGCCCGGCGAACTTGCCGCATCTGAGAAACGCGCTCCGGGACCATGTGTGGGAACATTCGAGATTCCATTTTTGTTTTTGACTCACCTTTTTCCTTGCTCTGTTCGGTATCGAGTATTTCACGCAACACGGTATTCAGAAAACTTCGCCGATATTCGTCCGGAATCATGTTGATCTTTTTTCCGATCAGCCGGCGATACTCATCGACGCCGGGACCAACAGCTAGCATCCCGAGCAACGCCACCGCGCGAGCAATTCGAACGTGTTCCTTAGGTGGCGTTTCGTGCGGATTTGCAAACGCCCTGTCCATTAACTCACTGTTCAGGTCGTATCGATCTGTGCCTGGCATATGAGTTGGATATGCATTCTTTTCTTCTGCCACATACTTGCGGTGTTCCGAGTCCTTAATGCGTCCGAGCTTCTTTTCGACATTCGAATTCAAAGAAGAATCATATAAAAGCGCAAAATCTATATCCGATTGTGCATGATGCTCTCCATGTCGTTCCCGTGTGCCGTACCCAAGTGCCGACGACCCAAACGGAACTAGGCCGACAAAAGCCTCTTGGCTTCCCATCTCGCGCTGCATTCGCCTAATCACTTTGGATAGTTCGGGATTAGGCGTACCGTCACTGTCACGCAGGATAAAAAGCTTCCTCTCCAGTGAGTCGAGGTACCCGGCTCGATATTTCTCCGGGCCTGTCATATCAGCTGCTCATCTCTTTCTGCTTTGATTCAAATGCTCCCTCAAGCTCTTTGTTTGCTTTGTCGATGCGCTTTTGTAGTTCGTCTTTGAGATTGAATTTGTCATCTTCCGTAAGCGCGCTCGTGCGCACCTTTTCCTGAATGTCTTTCCATGCCTCGTCACGCGCTACTCGCACGGTCGTGCGTGCCTCTTCGAGCTTGCCTTTTGCAAGCTTCACGAGCTGCTCGCGCCGCTCCGAAGTAAGCTCGGGAAAGCTGACGCGCACGATTGCGCCGTCGGAAGAAGTGCCGACGCCTAGATTGGCTGCCGAGATCGCCCGCTCGATATCTTTGAGAAGCGACGCGTCGAACGGCTGCACGCGCAGCGTCCGTGCATCTTCGACGCCGACGCTCGCGACCTGCTTGAGCGGCATCATCGAACCGTAGGCAGAAACTGTCACACTATCGAGAATCGCCGGCGCGGCGCGCCCTGTGCGTAATCCACGATACTCCTTCGCGAGCCACTCTCTTGCGGCAGCGACTTTTCCATCGAACTGTTTGAAATCGTAGTTGGCCATTGCGACACAATATCACATTCGGGGCACGAGGAGCGCGACCTGCTCTAAAAGCGGCTTCACGAGTGCGCCCCTGTCTGCAACATACTTTCGCGCGCGATAGACCGATTCGAGTCCCTCACGGCAAGTAGCGTGAAGTCCTGCAGCATCCGCCTTCTTTCCCACGGCACTCTCCAGCGACGCAAGAAATGAGAGAATCGCCCCGAGATCGCGCTTGTCGTCATCGCCTTTCTCAAGAAGAGGCTTCAGAAGATCGAGACGTTTCTGCGGAAGGGCGGAGAGAAACTGTTTCGCATCGACCATCTCTTTCTGGAGACGTACATCGTCGAGAACGAGAGTTTGAAGCCGCGAGCGGAGCGTGGGGAGAAGCGCTTGAGGCGAGTGCACAATGAGAAAAAAGAGGGTGTTGCCTGCTGGCTCTTCGAGCGTTTTGAGAAGTGCGTTTTGCGCTTCGCGGTTGATATCGGGTGCTGCGATGACGAATACACGCCTTTCTCTGAGGGGACGCAGCGAAGCGCGCTCGCGAAGCTCGCGCGCCTCATCTATGCCGAAATGCTTGTATGCTCTCACGTACAAGTCGGGGTTCTTTTTTGTGCTGATGCCCTGCTCCTCCAAAAATGCAAGTATGCCGGCAATAATTTGCGGACCTCCAGCCACTAGGTGAGTATTCCCCACCAGCTTTGCCTTCATCGCTTGAGTATAGCAATGCGGGGGTATACTGCCGACAAGTAGTAAATCCTCCATGAAAGACCCGTACCACATCTGGAAAACAGCAATCGGCATCACGCGCTGGATCGGTTCCCCGACGTCGGTTGTGATACACACGGTTCTTTTCGTCGGCGCATTCGTCGCAGCTTCAGAAGAATTTGTCCCCTTTCAGGAAATGCTTCTCATCCTGACGACAATCGTCTCTCTGGAGGCGATATATCTTTCTATATTTATTCAAATGACCATCAACTATACGACGCAAGAACTTGTCGAGGTGAGCGAGGACATCGAGGAAATGCAGGAAGATATCGGTGAGATTCAGGAAGATGTCGGGGAGCTTCAAGAAAATGTAGAAGAAATCAGTGAGGACGTCGAGGAAATAACGGAAGAAGAAGAGTCGGAAGAAGCCGCGGAAGAACAACGAAAGGCCGAGCAGAAGAAAACGCTTGTGGATATTCAGACGGATCTGCGGAAACTAATGCAGGACATCACCAAACTCCAGCAATCAGGGCCGAAAGAGAGTCCGCCCGCGAGAACCGAGTAACACTACAACTACAAGGTTCAACCTTGTACCAATTGGCGCCCAATTGAGCTATCTTTTGGCGATTATTGCTTTTTTGTACGCATCCAAGTGCTTCAAGGCTTCACCGGTGCCCATCGCGACGCAAAACGGGGCGTCTTTGGCAAGCCGCGCTCGTACGCCGGTGCGGCGGAAGACGAGCTCGGGAAAGTTCCGAAGGAGACTCGTCCCGCCTGTCATCACAATGCCGTTGTCGATGATGTCGGCCGCGAGCTCAGGCGGCGTATCCTGCAAAACGTCTTTCATCGCGTTGATGATAGTGCGCAATTCCTTCCCGATGGCGCGCACTACTTCGTTGGTGCCTATCTCGAGTGAACGCGGCAAGCCCGTGAGATGGTCGCGGCCTTTGACCATCATCAAAAGTTCCTGTTCGATTGGTACTGCCGAGCCGATGCGTATCTTTACATCCTCGGCCATTTTATCGCCGATGGAGAGGTTGTAGGTTTTCTTGATGTAGTCTGCGATTGCGCGATCCAGGGCGTTCCCCGCGCACTTGACCGAGGTCGAAGCAACGATACCGCCGAGCGAGATTACCGCGATGTCTGTGGTGCCGCCACCAATGTCAACGATCATGTGCCCGCGCGCCTCGTGGATGGGAATTCCTGCGCCGATCGCAGCGAGTATCGGCTCTTTGACGACGTAGGCTTCGCGTGCGCCGGCCTTCGTCGCAGCCTCCACGACAGCGCGACGTTCGGTAGAGGTAACGCCCGCCGGCACCGAGACCATGACCTCCGGTCGGAAGAGGTTCCACTTTCCGAGCGACTTTCTTATGTAGTAGCGGAGCATCGCTTCGGTCACGCGGTAGTCGGCAATAACACCGTCTTTCATCGGCCGGTACGCGACGATCTCGTCCGGCGTGCGCCCCACCATCTCTTTAGCGTCATTGCCGACCGCGAGAATTTTGTTGCCCGCCGTAGAAACAGCCACGACCGACGGTTCGTTCAACACGATCCCCTTCCCCGGCACGAAGACCAAAACCGTCGTTGTACCAAGATCAATGCCGAGCTTTGGAGCAAACGAGAAGGCCATAGAGATAGGGAGTATATCGTATTTACTGCCCCAAAGTCGAGCGTCAGATGAAGATGGCCGTGCTTCCTACTTCTCGTATTTCTCAGGATTCAGCAGATACCAAAACTTCTTGGAAAAATTCTGCGCGTCGTCGCATACCCGCTTGATATAGTAGAGATCCTTTGTAGGAATTTTCTCCAAGAGCTTCCCCATTCGCCCCATCGATATCGGCGGCAAGCCGTCCCGCACGCGGCTCGAATTCAGCTTTTTGCAGAAATATTCCATCAGCTCGCCTCGCTCCGTCGCGCGGCTTTTTGTTAGTGCTTTCTTGAGATGCACGCCAATGTGTCTCATCGGACCAATAATATACGTTCTCCTACTTGTGTGCTATAAATACGCCGGATCTCATCGCTCTGAAGGTTGTCTTTCCCTGCCACGGCTGGCAGGACGTGACGCTTTCGGAGCGTGGGGACGGCATTTCACGAATGCCGGGATTGATTATTGGGCTCCACGTGTGCAACCGAGCGTGGCCCACGGAAATCCGGAACGAGAAATGATGGGAAGCGCCGTCCCGCTCGTTCCTCCCCAGCCGCTCTTGAATCCGACCATCCGCATGAGCCCCTTCTCGCGGTTAGGTCGGGGGTCGCGGCGCAATGTCTCCTGTGCGCCGCGACCTTTCTTTTTTTCCTAACTACCCGCAAAACAAACGCTCTACCCATGAGATAGCGACAGATTATCTCACGGGGTATAGTTCCCGAATGCGGACAATTTTGCCCTCGAACACAAATCCTGCGCTCCGGAAAATGGCGCGGGATATTCCTATTTCCGAGATAAAGACGAGACGAATTCAGAACCTCGTGCGGGAGATGAGGGCGCTTCTTAAAAAAGAGGAGTATGGCGTTGCCCTCGCCGCGCCACAGGTTGGCGAGTCTCTGAAACTTTTCATCGTTTCCGGCCGCGCACTTGCGCGAGGCTCGCGCAATGCCCTCGACGAACCTCAAGACGATGAGGTCAGACCTCATCGGGTCATGCCGGATCAGGTATACATCAATCCCGAGCTCATCAAGGTGTCACGAGGAAAGAAAGAAAAACACGAGGGGTGCCTTTCCATCCGCGGCAAGTGGGGCACCGTACCGCGCGCCGAAAAAGCAACAATCCGCGCCTACGACGAGCGTGGCGTGCGGTTCACGCGAGGTGCCTCCGGCTTCCTTGCACACATCTTCCAGCACGAGATGGACCACCTGCAGGGCATTCTCTATACCGACAAAGCGACCAAGGTCTATGACGAAAAAGAAAAGTGAAATTCAATTTGCCTTTTTCGGCACGCCGGAGCTCGCCGCTGTATTTCTCGACGATCTCGAGAAAGACGGACTCATGCCGTCACTCGTCGTTACAACGCCCGACAAATCAAAGGGCAGGGGGATGGCCGTCACTCCCCCGCCGGTAAAAGTATGGGCCGAAAAGAAAAAGATACCGGTCCTTCAACCCGAGCGTCTGGACGCTGATTTTCTCTACAAACTACAAACTACTGACTACGATCTGTTTGTAGTTATCTACTACGGCAAAATACTCCCGCGCGAAATTTTTTCGATGCCGAAACACGGCACCATTAACATTCACTTCTCGCTCCTTCCGCGCTGGAAGGGAACCTCCCCGATACGAGCCGCAATATTGAACGACGACCGCAAGGTGGGAACATCGCTTGTTTTGATGGACGAAAAAATTGATCACGGCAGAATCATTGCGCAAAAAGAATTCCATATAGCGGTATGGCCACCGAGTGCAAAAGCCCTTGAAATCCTCGCAACACACGAAAGTGCAAAACTGTTACGTGCTGTCATCGGACCGTGGACTACCGGCGAGATAGAGGCACAGGAGCAAAATCATGATTTGGAAACAATGTGTCCGACACTGGAAAAAGCCAATGGTCTGATCAATTTCGCCGACGACCCTTACAAAAATCTCCTTAAAATACGTGCCCTTGACAGCACGATCGGCACGCATGCGTTTTTCGAAAGAAACGGAAAGAAAATCCGCGTGCAAATCCTCGACGCGCATCTCGAGGGGAAAAAATTGATCATCGACCGCGTAAAACCCGAGGGCAAACGCGAAATGGACTACAAGGATTTTCTGCGCTCGGGTGCAAAACCATCAAAAAATAAAAAGTGAGGGGATATTGCGTTGCGAGGGTCTTCGCGCATTCCTTAACACAGCGAGGGCGGAAGTGCTTTTCCGTCGAGGACCTTGTCCGAGCGAAGCGAGTCCCGCAGGCGGAAAACGCTTCCGCCCGAGCGCTACCCTCCGAAGCGGAGCAGGCGCTTGGCAAGAGCGCCGCTTTTCCGATACAGGCGAATGTGGAGCTTCCGCTCGCGACGAAGCTGGCGCTCGGCCTCCTCTTTCACATCATCGATAGCGCCGTTGATACTTTCGGAATTGTTCCGCGCGTAGACACGCTCCGCGCCCGGAACGATAATGTGTATTTCCGCAAACCAAATATTCGCACCGTGCCGCGGACGCCCCGCGTCGCGCCCAAGCTCTACTTCGATGCGAGCGACATCTTCGGAGCCTGCGAGAAGTTTTTGGAGTGACTCGATGCGGCTATCGAGATACGCCTGCACGTCCGGCGTCATCTGGAAGTCGGTTGCTTTGATACGAACGTCCATACCCGGTTAGTAGAATGTGCCTTTGCGGCAAACGCCTGCCGGCTGCCGCGGCGTGAGCGACCAAGTCTCACCTGTTGCACTTTGGATGCGTTCGCTGTTTGTTTTCATCGTTCGTGTAAGCCTAAGGCACATTACACTACCGGGCATATGAATTTACTGGGCGACACGCTTATACTTCCCCATCAATTCCGCCTGCGCGACGACATGACCCTCCATCGCCCGCAAGACATCTGCCTTCGAAGCGCCCGCGGGAAGATCAAGCATCGTGTCGAGCGCAAAGAGCTTGAAGAAATAGCGGTGTTCGCTCGGCTCGTACTCTCGCGGCGGGCAGGGCCCTGTGTATTGATTCTTCCCCGCTCCATTTGCACCTGCTGTGCCCGCGCTTCCGGATTGTGCGATTTCCGTCGTTGCCGGTGGAATATTGAAGAGTGTCCAGTGATCAAACGAATCGATGCCGCGCTCTTGTTTAAAAACCTGCGGAATGTCGGGATCGTCCATCAGAAGTGCGAGACTCTTTGTTCCATCGGGCACACCCGAAATAAGAAGCGGCGGGCTCACGTTCTCGGCATCGCAGGTAAATTGCGAAGGAATGCTCGCGCTACTCGAAAACGCCGGACTCGTAAGTGAAAGTGCCATAGATTCTGACGATGAACTGGTAATCCCCGAAGTATCCCCGAGGAGCATGGAGCTACGATTAAACGCGTACCACGCGCCCACGCCTACGATGATAGCCGATATCCCGATGAGTACGTAGGTGTTGCGCATCATGAAGTGAGTATACCATTGCCGTTTGCGCACACTGAAGAAGTAATCTGGTATGATGCGCCGCGTCAGAGTGCATATGGCAAAAAGGACATTCATCGGCATTTTCGTCGGCGTGCTCGCTTTCTCAGGCTACACGCTCTGGAGCGAGAGCAGGACAATACAGGCGGGAGGCGGCGCACAGGAAGAAACGGCTTCTGCGGATACGTCTGGCTCGGATGAGACTGCGGAAACGCCAAGCAAGAAAACCATCGAAGGCCTTGCGCATGCATGGCAGAGTTTTAACAACTGCTCGTCGGTCGGGCTTATGGTCGCGCTTTCCCACTGGGACATCCTAGACAGCCAAGAGGGTATCGCGGAGGCAACACGGCCGTGGAACAACCCGAGCGGAAATAACGACGATAAATCGGTCACGCTCTATGAACTCGCCGCCTATGCCGAAGGCGAGCACGGGCTCGTATCATTTGTGCGTCCAAATGGGACAATCGAGCTTCTGAAAAAATTCATCGCGAACGATATTCCCGTCGTCGCGCGCACGCTCACGTACGCTGACAAAGACATGGTGCACTACCGCGTCGTGCGGGGCTACGACGATGAAGCGGGAGTCATCATCGAAAGCGACGGCATCAACGGCCCGAAGTTCTCCGTTTCGTATGACGACTGGATGCATCTCTGGAAGGACTACAACTACTCGTATCTCATTGCCGTTCCGTCGGAGAAAAAGGCGCTCGTCGAGCGGATTTTGGGAAGCGAGCGCGACGAGAGAGCGGCGTGGCAAAACGCAAAGGCACGCGCAGAGAGTGGATTATCGAAAAACCCCTCCGACATATTCGCCCACTACAACCTCGTTACTGCGCTCTATTACCTCGGCGACTATGAAGACACCGTACGTGAGTTCGAGAAGATTGAGTCGCGTCTCACGCGCAGAGTACTGTGGTATCAGCACGAGCCCATTGATGCTTATTTCCGGCTCGGGAATTACGACCGCGTCCTTGTTCTCACCGATGGCGTCATTAACGACAACAACAAATCCGTTTCCGAACTCTACGTGCTGCGCGGAAAGGTGTTTGAGAGCCGAGGCGATACTGCCGCCGCGCGCGCCGAATACGAAAAGGCCCTGCTCTACAACAAACACCTCCAATCGGCCAAAGATGCGCTCGCCGCCTTGCCCTGAGCGTGTTGAAGGGACTTGGCAGTTAACTACTTCTTTTCTTTACTATAGTCGTACCACACAGCCTCGATGTTGTTGCCGTCTGCATCGTGAACAAACGCCGCATAGTAGCCGACCCAGTAGTCGGTACGATAACCCGGTTTACCGTTGTCCTTCCCACCCGCGGCAAGCGCTTCTTTGTAAAAATTGTCTACCGACGTCTTGTCTTTTGCCTCAAAAGCTACGTGACCCGGCACAACTTTCTCTTTCTCCCCTATCCAAAAGCTCGTCTGCCCGCCCTCCATGTAGCCCCCGGCCTTCCACTCCGGATGGTCTTGCGTGAATTCGTAACCGACGGGCTTCAGAGCCTCCCGATAAAACTCTTTCGCCGTTTGGTAACTGCTCACCGCAATGCTCGCGTGCGCGATCATATTTTTGCATTGTTAGCACTGATAACTTTGCGTACAACAACAATTGTACGCAGTGCACGTGTACAAACAATGGGCCAAGTCTTACGACAGTAATAACGCTTTATTTTTCCACGTTCTTCGCTATACTGCGCGGGATTCCGGGGTAACTCAATGGTAGAGTGACTCCCTGTTAAGGAGTAAGTTGTGGGTTCGAGTCCCACCCCCGGAGCTAGGTGAGACAGCAGACAGTTTACGGATAGTGTCATACGGTTTTCGCAAGGCAAACCGTAGCTCTTTTCCTTTCACTGTCGAGTTCTGAAGTAAGTACGCTAGAATCTCCCGTTTTTCATCCGGTTCAGAACTTCCGAAGATTTCTCCGAAGCGTTTGGAGATGCTCAGCAGCGTCCCAACATGGATGTGATAGCGATGGTCGGCCTTCGTGTGTTGCTCCATCTCCGCATTCAGTCGATCCTGCGACTCCTTCAGTTCTCGTAATTTATTATCATACTCATCGGTGGTAATACTCCCGTCCAGTCGAAGGTCCAGTAGGCTTTGTATTCGCTTTTGGGCCTTGTCGTACTCCGCACGTATGCGTTTAACCTCGCGCTCGTAGAACACCGCCTCGCTATCGTGGCTCTGACGAAGTTCGGTTACCAACCGTTCGTGCACTTGGTCCGGGACGTTTTCGAATTCCTTGAAAAGCGCGTGGAGCGGTTTCAGGAGGTCCTCTTCCGACGTATATACTCGCTTGCAAATACCTTTCGCATTCGTGCAGGAGTAGTAGATGTACTTGCCCTTCTTCAGTTCGGGGCTCATGAGACAGCCGCAATCTTCGCAGCGAAGTATTCCTTTCAGGGCAAACGGCTTCGAGAGTATTTTCGAACGCTTGTCGCCCCTGCCTTCACAGACGTCCCGGCATCTTTCGAACAGTTCTTGAGATATCAGACGTGCATATTTGTGCTTGTGTTCTCCGTGCTTCCTCGATTGCGCGAAACCGATGTAGAAGCGATCCTTCAGAATTCGCTCTACATTGCTACGCGACAACTTCTGGCCTTTGAGCCCTCGTAGGCCGAGCTTGGTTATCTCTATCCAGAGTGCGCGAATCGAATACGAACCTGAGGCATATAGCTCGAAAAGCTTCACGATCAGATGGGCGCGCTTCGGATCCGGAACGATATCATTCAAGATAACTTTTCCTTCGGCATCCTTTTTCTTATCACGGATGTATCCGATCGGCGGGTGTCCGGTGAATTCTCCATTACGGCGCTTATGCTCGAACGTGCGCTTTACGTTGTCGCTCAACTGCAAGATATACGCATGTGCCATGAGTACTCCCATCTCCCAGCGGATGATGTCCGCGCTGTTGGAATGCCTGTGTATGACCAGATTCTCGCGGTAGAAGTGAATCTCGACCTTGCCCTCTTTCACTAACTCGTCCAAGTACACCATGTCCTTGAATGAACGCATGAGGCGGTCGATCGTATCGAACACGACCGCCATACATTCGTTGGTGCGTTCCCCCTCTTTCACCACGCTTTCTAATGCCTCCCTGAACCGCTTACGCTCTCCACGAGTGGACGATTCTTCGATCTTGTAAGTCTTCCAATGCTCGAGACCTCCTTTTTGCTTCACGTAGTCCGAGACTCGCATGATTTGAGCTTCGTTCGAATCTTGCTCTTTGTCGGAAACGCGAGCGATGATTGCAGATTTCATATATTTGTTATTGTTATTTTACTCTAATTTTCCTCTTAATTTTCCCCAGCAGGCGGACGGGTTTGTACGCCCGCAGCTGAGCGTTCATCTCCTCGTACCATTCTTCGGGCCGCAACCCCACGAGGGCGGCACCTATGCTACGCAGGCTTTTCACGAGGCTGTACCACGTCGCTACGCGCCTTTTGGAGAGCGCGAGCGTGTTTCTTAGTCCTCCCATACCGCCTTCGTCTTGCGCGAGAGCCAGCAGCCCCACGAGGCGAATCGCGTGTGCGACCCCTATACCCCGTCGGGCAAGCATGATGTCGCGCAGCAACGCTTGCGGTCCCGTTCGACGCGAGAAAAGTATCGCGTCATCTCTGTTCGCGAGCTTCTCCCAGTAATGAAGAATGACCGCCTTACTCACTTTTAACGAGAATGCTTTCCTGAACGTGAAAGCATCACCGTGGCCCACACTCACGAGCAGTCGGCGTAGCTTCTCTTTTCTTGTCAGCCGCACCTCGAATCTCACGATGCTATCTTCCTGAGATAACACCTCCATCGTTTCTTCGTCGAGCTCTCGCTCAAGTTCCGCGAGCTTGTCGTACACCGAAATCATGTGCGACTTCGTGTACCACTGCACTCCCGTTCCGTCGTTCGAATACTTCACGTTCGTCTGCTCGATGCGTCGGTTGGCGTTGATTTTCGCCAATTGACCGATGACATGAGAAGCCGAATGCACTCTTTTTAGGATGACGTTCTTCGAGTAGTGGATCTTGGCTATCTCCGCTTGTCGCAGACATACGTCGGAGACCTCTACCCCCATCCTCGAAACCCGATCCTGCAGAAGCGCAATCACCGTCTCGAAATGACGTTCCGTCAGCTCGTCGAGATTGTGACCAAAGACGAGCTTCGGAGCGGAGAACTGGACATGCATGAACGAGATGCTCTTACCGTCGCGCCACGACACGTATCCCGTAAGGAGCGGAAAATACATACCTCGCGCCACATCCTCCGGAGGCGCATCCTTGACGTATCTTCCATAACCGCGCCCGGTAGCGCGGAACTCCCATCCCTCCCACTCACGACTGCCATCGCACTTGATCCTCCTCGGCAGTGTCGCTTGCATGGGAATAGTCATGACCACCGTGTCGATCATGGATCTTGGTTCGGAACTTCACCCGCATAGAGGTGCGGATTTTCTCGCTTGTCGATCCGTAGGAGGAGAGCGTACAGGCCGACGATATTGCTCTTCGATTCGAAGTCCTCGAAGATTTCATTTACGATCCGTTCGATGGATGAGTCGTTTTCTTTCTCTTTCATCTGATAATCGATGCTTGCGCGACAGTCGGATAGGACGGGCTCGACGGTCCCATCGCGCGTTCTAATGAGCTCACGAAGCAATCTCCGCTAGCCAACCTCCGTCCGCAAAATGCGCGACGTGAAGTGTTTTGTATAAAAACAAAACGCCCCAGCTTATGAAGGGTCGTGTACCGAGCGCTTGGCTCAGTCAGCGACCTCTCATCACCTGGAGGCGTTTCCTTCGCTTGGGATCAAATGCAAGTGATCCGGCGACTATCGACTTTGAATCATCCTCTAAACATCGATAGCGTAAACGTGGCTTACACCACGGCGAGAACGATTTGTCCTCGCGGCATTGTCTCGAAAACGAGACGATCAAACAGGTATCGCGATTACGCGATACAAAGATCTATCCAACTGTTATTAATTATACACTATTCGTAGCCGAAAATCCAGCCCCAATATCCACAGAGGTGAACCAACAATCCTTTCTGTTTTCTGGAATCGCAGGAACAAAAGTTTTTATCAGAGAAGAACTTGGCTCGCGCACCGGTATCGTATTGTAGCTTTTTAGCCTTGTATGGGACCCGTAAACGACCCCCAGACCCGTTCCGGAATTCCACCGATGCGAAGTAAAAACTGAATGTTTTGAAGGACTAATTAGGGGACACCAAAGTTCTTGCTCGTCGCAATGGTCGGGTGACGAGAGTGTTAACCATGTCATAACCATGAACACATACGGAAAGCGTACGTCATACCCGATACGTAAGATCGCCGTGCGAAGCAGCGTGCAAGACAAGAAGCATCCACTTCGCGAGGTGATCGAGAAATGTATCGGCACTCACGATCTTCGCGTAGTAGTCGAGGAAGATTTCTCCACGATAAGCGCCATGAAGCGCGACGACGTCGTAGCCTTCATTTGCAGCATCGTGCGGGAGGGAAAAGTTCTATCGCAAGGACGGGGTAGCGTAATTCTCCCCTCCAGCGGTCGATTTCTGACTCGGAGTGTGCATTCGGCGTTCAATTCGTCCATCGCGGATGCCGCAATCCGGGCCACGAAGGTGCTGGACACCTTTCGCTGCGGAAACGAGACGAATACTGTCAGCCCCATTGGCGAGGCGTACAGAGCGAAAGAGGACGAAGAGTCTGCTCCTGCAACGGACAGGCAAAAATCCTACTTGCGCGAGCTCATCCAAATCAACCTCGACGAAGATGAGCGTGAGAAGTGGGAATCGCAGCTTGGAGAGCTCACCAAGCAAGAAGCGTCTCGCATGATCGCTTCATTCCAGCGATAGTCACGTACTACTAGGCGGTGGCTCTATTGAGCCGCCGCCTGGTGTGCGATTTTATCACTTCACGAAGTAGGAAATGCTCTTGCCGTACATCCGGGCGAATCGCTTTAGCTCCACTACATCCACCCGTTGCTGCCCCGACTCCACGTTGGAGACGTGCGACTGCGGACGATTGAGCTTCTTTGCGACCTGTACCTGCGTAAGGCCGGCATCAAGACGGGCCTTCCGAAGACGTTCGACGAAATAAGCGTACTCCTTGGTGTGAATAGACTTCTTCATAGAGCAAAGGCTCTATCCAAGAAGCCGATATCCAAAATCCTGATATTATGCTAGGCTCTATCAGCTCGCTTTTTACCAAAAAAATACACTTGTATGTTCAAAATAGTCGTGATTATTGCAGATATCGTATTGGGCGGTCTCATGTTGCTCAACCTCATTTTCGATGGTGCGCCAGCCTACTTCGACGCAAAAGACGTGTTTATCATCACGGCTCTGCTCTTCGTGAACGTCGCTGCACTGTTCTGGAACTACGAGGCCAAAGATTTGATCACCTTGTATTTCCGACGGAAAGCGTTGGAACAGCAGAAGAAAATCGACGACCTCAAAGGGTCATCACAAGCGATATGAGCGACGCGGTCGACGACAGTACACGATGGAGGAGGAACATACTCTGGGCTCTGGGTTTACTCGCTGCAGTGGTAATCGTCACGTTCTCATACGGTCTTGCAGAGTACTTTGTGCTCGACCGTATCGCACCTCATTTCCCCCACTACACGGACGAGGACACAGCGAGAATATTCGGCCCGCTGTATGGTTACGATTCGGACATCACACAGTACGCGGCGCATCCGCTGGCAGTCGCGATCAATTCCACAATCGACGCAATGCGAGATGATGTGGAGACGCGGTCAAAAGCCCTTCTCGACGACGTGTATTCTGTCATGGAGACCATCCTGATTTTCTTGGCCGGCGTATTCGCCATTCTTGCGATTCGCTCGTCAGATTCGTCAAAGCGACGCTATATCGCCCTTATGTTAACAGTTCTTTCGGGCGTCGCACTCGTCGTCTGGATAGCCACAACGCTTAGTAAGGTATTATGAACCCATTAACCTATGGGACTCGATCCAGCACAGGGGTACAAAACGAGGCGTGGAAAGATGTTAATCGGCACTGCAGAAGATATTCTCCGCTCTCCTGCAGCCAAGAGATACAAAGGTAAGATACAGCTCGTTTTCACATCACCACCCTTTCCGTTGAATAGGAAGAAGAAATACGGGAATCATCAAGGGGAACGATACGTTGAATGGTTGGGAGATATGGCTCTTTTGTTGAAGGAGTACCTTACAGAGAATGGGTCAATCGTTATGGAGATGGGCAATGCGTGGCAACCTGGCGCTCCCGTCATGTCCACGTTGGCACTACGCTCGTTACTCGCTTTTCAGGACAAGGCAAATCTTCATCTCTGTCAGCAATTTATATGCTATAACCCCGCTCGTTTGCCCGGCCCAGCGCAATGGGTTACGGTGGAGCGGGTTCGAGTAAAGGACTCTTTTACTCACGTTTGGTGGATGTCACCAAACGAGCGGCCCAAAGCCGATAATCGTCGGGTGTTAAAGGCTTACAGCAAAGCCATGTTGCAGCTGCTTGCCACAAAGAAATACAATGCCGGAAAGCGTCCTTCTGAGCATTCCATCGGTGCGAAATCGTTTCTGAAAAATAATGAGGGTGCTATTCCATCGAACGTCTTGACCTTGTCCAACACTCGAACCAACGACCAGTATCAGCTCTATTGTCGTACACACGGCTTGCAGGTGCATCCCGCTAGGATGCAAATGGATCTCGCAGATTTCTTCATCAAATTTCTGACAGAGCCGGGAGACCTAGTGTTGGATCCTTTTGCAGGAAGCAACACTACGGGGGCTTCCGCCGAGAGATTGAAACGTCGTTGGATATCGATAGAACCCAATCAAGAGTACGTGAAAGGTTCATATGGCAGGTTCGCAGAAGAAAACGAAAACAAAAAATATGACGACGCAAAATTTATTTAGCATCCTCTTGAAAGCCGACACGTGTGCCGACGTGGAGGCAGCGATTACTCAATTTGAGAATGAGCACTCTGCTGAATGTACGTGGGTTCCCGTTGGGAAAAAAGATAACAATTCCGGTCCAATCAATATTGCTGCGGATCCGGGACGTTCCCTTGTGGAGCGTCTAACCAACGCAGTGGACGCCGTTCTCGAACGTGAGCACGAAGTGCGCGGCGGAAGCCCCGTCTGTCGAACACCGCGTGAGGCTGCAAGTGCATGGCTGGGTATCCCGTCTGGAGGTCTCAGTGAAATGACGCAGCAGGCTCGGCGTGATCATGCGAATAATGTGATCATTCGTATCACCGAGGGTGAAGGTAGCAGAGAGGCTCGAACTGTAGAAGTGAGAGATCAAGGAATTGGGATTACGCCCGATCGCGTACCGACTACCATTCTTAGCTTGAATGAAAGTAATAAATGGCAAAAGCATTATCTTGCCGGAACATTCGGGCAAGGAGGATCGAGTACGTTTGCGGCCTCAGACTACACTCTCATCGCAAGCCGATACAAGGACGAACCTGTCGTTGGGTTTACTGTGGTGAAGTATCGCGACTTACCCCCAGATCTATTTAAGACTGGCCATTATGTGTATCTCGTTCTCAACAGCGCAGTGCTTCAGGCGGAGATTCCCGTTGAGGAATTCACTCGCGGCACGTTAGTCAAACATTTCGGCTACGACCTCACTTCGTATTCATCTCCTTTAGGGCCAAATAGCATATACGGTTTGCTAAACCAAACGCTCTTTGATCCGATTCTACCAATCTGGCTGGATAGCCGAGTACACAACTACCGCCGTGTAATCAAAGGCTCTCGTAACGCGCTAAATGGCGCACTCGACGAAGGAGATGAGGGTTCTGGTCCAAAACTGTCACACAGCGCGCGGATGTTCTACATAAATCTTGGGGAATTCGGACAAATCGGCGTTGAATATTGGGTGTTAGAACGACCGAGTAAACAGGACAAACGTCCGTCGGCGGCATTCGTGAACCCCACGAAACCAATCATCCTCACTATCAACGGTCAGAACCAAGAAGAGATGTCCGCACTGCTCATACGCAAAAATTCGGAATTGCCCTATCTCTCGCAACGATTGATTTGTCACGTTGATTGTAATGGCTTGCACGCCGATGCGAAACGCTCGCTCTTTTCCTCCACCCGAGAAGGTGCACGCCGGGGGCTCATACACGACCTCATACAAAAGGAGATTATTCGCATACTACGCTCGGATGACGAGCTTACCCGTCTCAATGAAGAAGCCCGCAAGCAAGGAGCACAGGAGATGGATCAAAATGCCGTACAGCAGATGCGAAAAGAAGTCGCCAGAATTCTACAGATGCAGGGAGTAAACGTAGGAGATATCGGCGGCCTTGAAGTATCGACTGGAGATGGGGGAGGGTTAGATCGACCTCGGAAACCGACTCCGCCACGGCCACCAGTCGTTCCTATACCTCTGAAGGAGCCACCAACGTATATAAAAATACTATGGGATGAGGGAGAGGAGATTCCTTTTCATCCCGAACAACGGCGGTATATAAGAATCGAAACAGATGCAGAAAGCCGCTATCACAGAGCAAACGCGGAATCATCGCCAACTAACTTCATTGTGTCTGGAGAAGGCCTCGTATTGAAAGGCACCACGTCGTTGCAGGGAGGCCGCATGCGTGCCGTTTTTGAAGCTTCACCTAACGCTGAAGTCGGCGAGGGCGGGACAATTCGCGTTGAAATGACACGAAAGGGCCTCCCGACACTTACGGATGAAAGAAAATTCAAATTTGTTGTGCCTCCGCCAGTTCGTCAAAGCGAAAGCAAGCTTACCTTGCCGCCCTTTAGAGTGCAGCCAGTAGAGGGACCCGAGGATGCTCGGTGGACGGGTTTAGGTTGGCCTGACGACATCAACATTCTTGCTTCTTCAGCGGAAATGGAGAATGGCGAACTCGTTATTTATTACTCCACCGTATTTCCTCGCTTCGCTTCCGCAAGAACTGCCTTCGAAAATCGCGACGCCGCATTGGTTTCGTCGTTCATAAAGCGCTACGAAATCTGGCTCGCAGTTCATTCATTTCTCTGGCATCGAGATCAAAGTACAACAGAGCCCGCTAATCAAACGGAAGAGATGATTGCCGCAGCCGAGGCGCATGAGCAGCAAGAACGCTGCCGCATAGCAACCCTCTCCACGCTCTTCGCATCACGTGAGGCAAGATTTTCCCAGGCTCCGCTTGAAGAACACGAGTAGTATGAACGGAGAAAACGGAATCAACCGAGACATGATCTCCTACTACAAGGATCGTGCCCAAGAATACGACAGAAAGGCGTACGACCCCCATGAACAACCCGAAAGACAAGCTGATATCAAGGAGGCCTCTCGGATACTTCAGGATGTTTTCACAGGCAAGAGTGTCCTCGAAATCGCAGCGGGACCGGGATTCTGGACCACGATAATCGCACAAGCAGCGAAGTCAATTACTGCAACCGACGTGAACGAAGCGGTCATCGATCTAGCCCGAAAAAAACAGTACCCTGAAGGCAAAGTGACGTTCCGTGTTGCCGACATGTACGCACTCGGAGACATGCCTCTACACGACGCATTGTTCGGAGGATTTATTTTCAGTCACATTCTCAAGCAGGACTACGACAAGTTTCTAGACGCCATCAATGGCTACGTCCGCCCCGGGGGGAGTGTGGTACTGATGGACAACAACAGAACTCTTACTCCGAGACCGGCGGACAGGACTGATGAGCAAGGAAACAACTATCGGCTGCGAACACTCGAAGATGGAAGTAAACACGAAATCGTCAAGAACTATCCAACCCAGGAGGAACTCAGGTCTGTGCTACGCAATCGCTCAACCGGTATGGATTTTAAGAACATGGAGCATTACTGGATTTTGACGTATCGAACCAGTACCTGAACGACAACGCGAAGTATCGGTACGACCCCAGCAATCTTTCCGACTGGAAGAAGCTGAAGTTCTAGAGAACACTGCAGAAAAGCCCCGGTTGTACACCCGGGGCTTCTTGACACCTATGCGCGGTGCTATACTCAGTTGATCTCGACGATGGTTGCTCCGCTGGCCCAGTCTTTCACCTTCTGAGCCGACTGTTTTGCGGCGTAGCGTGTAGTATACGCTTCGCTCACGGCAACAATTTCGCCGTTGCCCGCCTTGAGCCTCCAACGTTCTCCTTTTGCCCGATCTGTGTAGATCTCAAACTTAGAAGCCATTGTTGTTTGGTTTTATCATTTAACCCAGAGCGTCTGTACAGAGAACGGTTCGACTACGCCATTACCACTCTGGTGATGTCATTTTACCGAGTCGGTAATAGCATTGTCAACACAATTTGGTATGTATATAATGTGGATATGGTAAACCCGGAGAATAAGTACACTTTTATTGGGCAGCGAATTCGTGAAGCGCGAGAGACGGCGCACCTGTCTCAGCGCGAACTTGCCGAGAAACTCGGTTATGAGTCCGCAACGGCAATTTCATACATCGAGTCCGGCGAACGAAAGGTTTCGGTGGTCGACCTCGAGCAAATCGCCACCATCCTCGATAAGGACATCCGCTACTTCGTCGGGCGAGAGGACCAGCAGCCCAACGTCCGTGTCGCGCTTCGCGCTGAGACGGGACTCGATAAGAAGGACCAGGATGCCATCCTCCACATCATCGAGATGGCGAAGAAAAGAGCGAAGAAAGATGGAACCGACAAATGACAGAGCACGGATAGGATCGGCCAGAATCCTCGCGAGGGATCTTATTAAACGATGCAAAATCAAAGAACCACCTGTTTCTCTTGGCAGCATCATCATCCTTCTGCAGAGAACACACGACCTGAACCTCTATCCAGCGGTGGATTTTTCAGACAGGCTCTCGGCTATTCTCGTAACGGTTGAGGATGAGTCTGTGTCCACTCGAAGGGATGAGATTCATTTCAACGAGAACCATAGCTGGCACCGGAGGCGTTTCTCTATCGCCCATGAAATCGGGCATCTCCTTTTCAACACGACATGCAACCAGACCGGCGTGTTCTCATACGACGCGTCTTCGCCAAACGAAACTGAAGCAAATGCGTTCGCTTCGGAGCTTCTCATGCCCCTCTCTTTTCTTAAGGCCGATTTCAAACGAGGTGCGGCACAAGTACCTGAACTTGCGTGGCGGTACATCGTAAGCAAGGAGGCCATGGGCTGGAAAATAGCGAGCACCAACCTACTGACGCGAGTATAACGACCGATGGACCGTCCGCCGACCGGGGGCCCGTAAAGGGCCCCTCCGGGTCTGGCGGACGGTTTTCATGCACACATGCCCCCTCCTATGCCAAAGACATGTACCTGGACAGTGTAGGCACGTATTGCAGGTCGCGAACTGCTATAATCCAATCGACCGTCTTGAAGGCGCTTAGTTCTGAATGCGTCCAACGACCGGAGCAGAGCACCTGAAGTAGTCGGTAAATGACTGGGTCGGGTGTTAACAGAGGGCTTTTTTGAGGTTCGAGAATGTAATCGGACTTCCGGAAGCTCTAACGGAGAAATTGGTGCAGGAATAGGCAAACCACCGCTTGGGACAACAGTTTCGGCGGTGTTTTGCATTGGTTCGAGAATTGCGTTGACCTTTGGCATCCAGTCAGCAAGGAAGCCGAAGGGTTTTGTGTACGATGGCACGACCTGTCCCTTGAGCACCGACACGCTGGAGAACGCATACGACAAGAGCAGTCGGCGTTCCTCCACGGTGGCTTTCTCACTATGGTAGATGTCCTGCGCACGCAAGGCAAGCTCGTGGATGGCGATACCGACCTTGTAATACTCCGTGTTGTCCGATTTGAGATTGTCGAGCGCCCCCACCAGACCTTCTTCTTCCTCGGTGAACTCTTTGAGCCGCTGGTCGTAAAACGGGACGGTAATCCTGCCGTCGAGCTTATCGTCGTACATCACACGCTTACGCTGCTGTATGCGCTCAAGGGAGTTGTTTATGGACTGCACCTGCGCGTCGTGGTATTCGATTTCCTCGCTGTGGCTCTCTTTGAGTGCCTTTGTGAGCACTGCAAGCACCTTCGCGCCACGAGGGGCTACAGCGACAGCGTGAGGCAACAGACGGGCTTCCAAGTCCTCCTGACGTATGTATTGCTTTTTCTCGCCCAGTTGGGCTTTACACTGCTTACAGCCGCCATACCACTGTCCCTTCTGCCGCTCCCACGTAACGGTTTTCTTGCACGCACCGCATAGCACCTTGCCCTGTAGCTCTTTGAGGTGCTTACCGTAGTACGGGCGCGGACGACCGCCATTCAGCTTCTCTCGAACCCCATCGAACAGGTCTTTTGATATGAGCGGCTCGTGCTTCCCCTGATACAACACGTCCTTCCACAAAAACTTCCCGTAGTAAAACGGGTCTGAAAGTAGCCGGTGTACCGCGCTCTTTACCACCTTACTCCCGCCCCGACTGCGTAAGCCGAGAACGTACATTTTTTCAGTGAGCGCCTTGATGGAGTAACTTCCTGTTGCGTAGAGCGTGAACATCTGTTTGATGAGTGGAGCGACTTTCTCATCAACCACGTGGATTTTATGTCCCTTCTCACCGACGGACTTGTATCCCAGCGGCGGCTTCGTTGGCAGCCACCCCTGCGATATTTTTTCCTTCTGACCCTTCTGCACATTCTCTGACAACAATCTGACGTAATACTCGGCTGTAGCCACTTTTACACGCCACATAAACCATTCGTGCGATTTCGAGTTTTTGTGAAGCACGCACCCCTCTTTCGCGAGGTGTATCTGGTGATTTTCGTTCTCCATCAGCCACTGGTCAATGGCGGGTACATCGGCAAAGTTTCTAGTCAGGCGGTCTGTGGTCTCAACAATGATGACGGGGACTTTGCACTTACGCACATAGTTAAGCATTTCCTTGAAGGTCTTTCTGTCAATTTTACCGCTCGCACTTTCCGAAATCTGAAATACTTTCGAGATTTCGAAATTGTTTTCATTTCGCGATGCATATTCCTTCAAAAACTTCTCCTGTGCCGGAAGTGAATATCCCGTTTCTTCCTGCTCTTTTGAAGACACACGAGCGAATATAACAGCCAATGTTTTCTTTTTGGTTTCCATACAGTTTGTTACCTAATTTTATCAGTTAGCCAATAAGCTCATAGTGAGCGAAATGCACAATTTTCAAGTCATAGATTTTTGTATTTAGTGAACTTTGGGTAAAGCGAGCTCCAAATCCCTCGTGTAGAAGGGATTTGATTAGAGAGCGTTTGCCCGTTTTCTCTCGGCACTCTCTTGCGGGAAACTTGAAAGCTCGTGAGAGCCCAACTCCGCATCTTGCGGCGACCAGTGATGCTTACGCATCGCACGCTTGCACGTGGGTTTGCCTGAAGGACATTGAAGTTTTTTTGTGTCGCAATCCCGCTACATCTCAACGACATTTCGTACGATGCGAACTTTGGTATAAAGCGTCGCCCCGTATCGCCGGTCTTTTTTAGCGTCGCTTACCGGCTCTACCCCTCCCGACGTTGGCATCAGCGCCAAAACCTGCCTCGATTTACATCGGAGCAGGTTCTGATGTTGGGCGTCCGCGATGGTCAATTTTTGCGAGCAGGTTGAAATACGAAACCCACCCGAGAAGTACCTCTCTGGCTTCGTCGAAGCTCAAATCAACGCCGTAATCGTCCTTCGCGGCGTTCCTGAACTCCTCTACGGTCTGTTCGCTGACCATAGAGCCAGCTTATTCATTGACCCTATCTGCCTTACATACGGCACTGCTATCTCCATCAAGAAGAAAATGGCTCTACGCCGTCGCTAAATATCGGATATGAACAGTACGAAAGGCAGAGACCCTACACTTTGATGACTTTGTATGCGGGATTTATGCGATACCCGCTATCTTTTTTTCCTTGAATGACCTCACCTCCATCAATCTTGAGAAACTTTTTGATATTCTTTCTGATTTTAGCAATTTCGGTTCGTACCTGTTGCTTGTTCTTGCGTTCCAAACGCTCTGCAATCTCGCCAGTCATACGATACCCGTCGTTCTCGACAAGGTGGCTCAATATCCTGAACCTGTCGCTAGTAGCTTCCATCGCATAGCAGAGCTTGCCCTTCGGCTCGCACCAAAAGTTGCCGTCCTTATCAATATAAAGATGCGTTCCCGGCGGAGAAATTAACTTCTTTTCCCCGAACACCTTCTCCTCATATTCTTTGGCACGGGATAGAAAGTCCGTCGGGAATTGAATTGCCCAAGTGTCCTCCTGATACATATCTTCTTCGGCGGCGTCTTCTCTGCTATGGAATATTCTTCGCGTTATCAATCCCTGTTGCATAAATTGCTCTAGCACACGACGAATTTGCAGGTGATTGAGTTGGGCGACTTTTTCCAAGGCAGCGGCATCAAAATAGACGTAGTCGAATGGGATATATCCAAGCTCGAACTCGTTCTGTAACACAGCGAGTATCGCAAGCAGTTTTTTACTCGCATCAGTCATAGTGGCTACAATACCTAACCTGCCAGTTTTTGCCAATCTGTATTACGAGTGATACACTTGCCGTCAATGGCAGAAAAAAACTACCGCATTGAGGATGCAAGGAAACTGCTTGGTGTGAGTGTGAGGTCTATGTATCGGTACATCTCCGAAAAGAAGCTTCGGGCGACAAAAATCGGACACTGGCGTATCAGCGAGGCGGACATAAAAAGGTTCATTGCGGAGAGAACAAATATCAGGAAGCACAAATAAGTGTATGAAACACGACCACTGGGTAAACATTGAAGAAATCAAGCCGCCGATGGGCGAATTGAAATTTGCTGCCAAAGCTACGATACACGAAATCGGCAAGGGTGAAGTAGACCACGGTCTTGGAGAAGTGTGGGGCAAGACGCGGGAGGAAGCTACCCAAAAAATGAATGAGAAAATCAAGCAGTGGCTTGAGACACAACAATAACTATGGACGATAAGGAAATCGCACAGGAAAAAGAGAGGCAAATATTTCGACTTCAAAAGGAAAACGAAAAGCTAAAGAAATCAATCAAGACCCAAAGATACGGGCTTGTTTGGGCGGACGTACCGGAAGCTTTCGATGATGATGTAGAAAACAAACTTCCTATATTTGAGGAAGTATCCAAGCTCGCAATAAAGAGCAAGGACGAAAAACCAACGCACATTTTGATTGAGGGTGATAACTATCACGCACTTACTTGTTTGAGCTACACACACAAGGGCAAGATTGATGTCATTTACATAGACCCCCCCCTATAACACCGGCTCTGATGGTTTCCGCTACAAGGACAAACGTATTCTGGACAGGTATCCCGACGGCACAGAAGTACCAAAAGACCATCCATTCCGACACAGTTACTGGCTTTCTTTTATGAGCAAGAGGTTGGAACTTGCAAAAAGCTTGCTCAAAAAGAACGGGGCAATTTTTATTTCAATAAACGAAGATGAGTTCGCTCAACTCAAGCTACTGTGCGACCAAATATTCAATCCGGAAAACTATCTAGCGATGTTTACAATCAAGGTTCGACACGAGGAGCGTATCCTCAAAGGCGATAAAGATTTTCACGAAGTTGTGGAGTACTTACTGATGTATCGGGCTAGTTCAGAATATAAAACGGTGAAAAAGATTTACGATAACACTTCTCTCGACGAATATGTGTACCAAATAGTCGAAAAGACCAAGAGACCAAAAACAATCAAGCTCGGTAACAAAACCGTGGAGGTATTCTCCCCTCAAGAATATGAGGTGGTAAAGGTGTCTTCGAACGCCAACAACCTAAAAAAGATAAACATTCGGGGTTCTATAAAGGAAGGCAACAGT
This sequence comes from Candidatus Kaiserbacteria bacterium, assembly GCA_016186695.1. Lineage (GTDB taxonomy): Bacteria > Patescibacteriota > Minisyncoccia > Phycocordibacterales > UBA2100 > UBA10103. The sequence goes on from JACPLC010000005.1 coordinate 56,447, forward strand.
AGTGGTCGTTTTTATATGGCTTACCTTGAACCGCTCAAAACAAAGGGCGTTTTATACAAAGTGTCCGATATGGGAAATGATAAATTCGGATACCGATATTTCCTCACACCGATGAAGTTATCTCGCGTGAATGGTGATTACTTTCAGGGAGTGCCGTTGGGTATAAAGGATACGAAAGAAGTACCGTACCCGAACTATTTTGATTTTGAAAAGGACTTCAATTCAGTCGGCTATGAGGGTGGCGTTAATTTCGGTGGCGGCAAGAAACCCGTCAATTTTCTCAAGCGCATCATAGGTATCGGCTCTATGAACAAGTCGGCAGTGGTGCTGGACTTCTTCGCAGGTTCGGGAAGTACAGGAGAAGCGGTGATGAAAATGAACGAAGACGATAAGGGTACTCGCCAGTTCATTCTCATTACCAATAACTACGAACTCGTAAAAGATAAGGTCTATAAACCAATGGAGGAGGCGTGCTATCCTCGCATAAAAAATGTCATCAAGGGCTTCAATGGTAACAAAGGGGTTGGAAATTCTGCAAAGTACTACCGCACGGGGTTCGTCGGCAAACACAGTATCGCTGATGCAGATGATAGAGATAAGTTGCAACTCGCGCATCACGCAGGAGAGATGCTTTCAGTTGCAGAAAATACACTTGAACTCGTGGAGGAAAATGAATACTGGCAAATCTTTGAGAGTAAAGACCTTTACACCGCCGTCTACTTTCGGGAGGAATACAACGAGTTTGATGATTTCATTGGTCGAGTTCGGAAGCTAAAAAAACCGGTATCCGTATATGTTTTTAGCTGGGAGGACGACCCATTCGTCGCGGATTTTGAGGACAATCCAAACATTACAGTAAAGACAATCCCGCAACCAATACTCGAAATCTATAAGCAAATCTATAACCTCCTATGACCCTTGCGCCTCTCAAATTCCAAAGAGATGCCGTTGAAAATCTTACAGAGGTTTTTGTAAAGCTATGGAAGAAGACCGAAAGAAAACTACCGATAGTGCTCAAATCTCCAACTGGTAGCGGCAAAACATTTATAACCGCCCTTTTAATTCGAGGTCTCAACCATCTACCGCAGTGGTCGGAAGATAAGGCGTTCATCTGGATTACCTTCAGCGATGAGATTGCAATGCAGAGCAAGGAAAAGTTCGGCAGATATTTTGAGAACAATCTCGAAAATAACACGCTTACCGTACAGGACATCAATCGAGGCAAACTGTACGCAAACGATATTCTTTTCCTCAACTGGCAAAAAGTAGTCCAAGACAATGCGACTACCCGTCGTCTCAAATTACGACGACCAGACAAGGAGGATGAAAGAAAAGAAAGTGGCAAATACTTTGAGGACTTTATCGAGGGTACTAAAGAAGAAGGACGAGAAATTGTCCTTGTTATTGATGAGGCGCACAAGAACGTGGATACCGAGCTAGCACAACATATCGTATCAATGATAGACCCTAAAATTGTGCTTCACGTCTCTGCAACACCAGCTGACGGCATAGTTGCAGAAGCCGCAGAACATAATAGCTTCGTTAAAGTAGACCGCGAAGAAGTCGTTGCAGAAGGACTTATCAAAGAGAGTATTGTTTTGCAGTCCGAAGAAGATTTGAAGAAAATGGGTGGTAAAGACCTTGATGAAGTTCTTCTGCAACTCGGAATAGACAAGCGAGAAACACTCGTAAAGGAGTACAAAAAACTCGACAAAAATGTAAATCCTCTAGTTCTTATTCAGCTCCCGAACGACGACACTCGCCTTGTTGAAGCTGGCGAACGAACAAAAGAAGAAGTGGTGATGTCTTTTCTAGTCAAACAAGGCGTCAAGGAGCACAAAATTGCACGCTGGTTTGACGGGAAAAAGGAAAATATGGAGGGCATTACAGACAATGAAAGTGATGTCGATTTTATGCTTTTCAAGCAAGCCGCGGGTACGGGCTGGGATTGCCCGCGCGCATCCATTCTCGTGATGTTCAGAGAAATAACCTCAAACACTTTCTACAAACAAACGGTCGGTCGCATCTTGCGAATGCCAGAACCACAGTTGAGAGACGATTACAAAAGCAGTCCTCTCCTTCGACGCGGCTACCTCTTCACCAACTATCGGCGCAATCAGGTACAGATACCCGACCAAAATGACAACAATAAAGCCCAAACGCAGTCAGCGCACATCCGTTCCGGAGTACAAAACATTTCACTGCAATCCGACTACATTCCCCGTGTTGATTATGGCGACATTCCGCGCTCCTATAAATTCCAAGAAAGCTTCAGGAAATCGTTTGATGAGCATTTTGGTCTCGCGAAGGGCGACATACTCGGAAAGGCGCAGGAAAAATTAAAGAGTAAAAAACTTGACCTCGATGGCACTCTTCTGAACGCGATAGTAGCTGACGCCGAGTTTTCTGACTTCGACCAACTCGCATTCGAATTCGTGAAGAAAGGTAACGATGTTTCTCTTGAAATGTCAGTAAGCGATATTGAAAAGACCTTCAATTACCTCTGCTATCAGTTGCTCCAAGAACAGGAAGATGAACAGGCAAAATACGCTAACATTGCTCGTTCGTGGAGCGTCTTAAAATCAGCAATCCGTATCTGGTTCAAGGGCGTGCTGGGAGAAGATAGCTCATATTATTATCGCGTGTTCATCAAGGACATCCAAAAAGGTGCTGAAAGCGTGTTTCGACCTGCAATCACCAAAGCTCTCCGCGATTTCAAACCCATTGCACAGAAACTTATTGCTGACCGAAAGAAAGAGGTTGAGGAGAGAGAAAGTCCTGTCTTTACTGTTCAGTCAGAATATCAATACACAGACGACTATCGGGAAGTGCCGCAAAAACTTTGCGTCCTCGATACTTTCTATCTATTGTCTTCATATACTGGGCGCGATAACGAAATGAACTTCATCAAATACTTGGAGCAAAAGAAAGGAAAAATTGAATGGTGGTTCAAAAATGGCAATCAAGGCAAGGATTACTTCGCTGTTCGGTATATAAATTCGGAGACGGGCAAAGAAGAACTATTTTATCCCGACTGGATTGTCCTTTTCAAGGACGGACGTATCGGCATATTTGACACAAAGAAAGGACGTACGGCTACTGATGCTGACACTGCCGATAAGGCAAGAGCTTTGCAAGCCAAAATAAAAGAATTCGGCAAAAAATATCTCGGCGGTATTGCGATTGAAGAAGCTGGTGTCTGGTATTGCAACGATAGCTCCGAATACACATTCAAGGGGGGTCAGTCCGTCAATGACAGCAAGGGCTGGAAACCATTCGAGACGCTTTTTAATTATGTATGAAACTCCTAACGGAAAAATTCGTCCAAGACAACATCATCGAATACCTATTCCGTAAGGGGTGGAGCAGAAATCTGCGGAGTAGGAATACTGACGAGCACGGCGTAGATATAAAGGTACGGAACAACAATTTTGCACGCTACTGGCTCATCGAGTGCAAGGGCGACGCCTCCAAGACAGCAAAGTATCCCCGCTCTCATCGTGAAGTATGCTTCAATCTCGCACTTGGACAAATCATCACGCGGATGAAAAGCGACGGGAAACGCGGCTATAAGTACGGGTATAAATATGGTGTCGGTTTCCCCGCGAGCTTCGAGGATTTGGTCGTCCGGCGCTTGCCGTCCAATGTCGCCGACAAGCTCAATCTTTATGTTTTCCTTGTAGATGGTAAAGGCAAGGTCGCACTCTATGACTGGAAAATGTTAAGAGTATTGCAATCCTCAAAATGAAAATAACTCGACTGCTCATCAAAAACTTCAAGTCCTTCAAGTCAGAAAGGATAGATTTTCGCGGTTTGATGGCGTTCATAGGAGAGAACAATGCAGGAAAGTCGAACGTGCTAAAGGCGCTCGATTTGTTCTTCAAGGACACAAAGAAACTCGACGAGGAGTATTTCAACAACAGCGCAGAGCACATCGTCATTCAAGTTTGGTTCAATAATTTAAACGATGACGCGAAGGAAACATTTAAGAAATATCTGCTCGATGACAACGAAACAGTAGTACTTAGAAAAGAGTATTCGTTCCACGACGAAGATATGACGTTTTCGGGCGTCATACTTGGTGATAAGTTAGATGCGAAAGATAAAAAGGATGCTGTAGAAATTCTCGATAAAACCGAGATAGAACCTTTCACCTCCACGGAAAAGACCTACTACTGGAAATCCAAACCGTTTGGCTGGTCAGCCATCGCAACCGGATATCTACCCGATTTTCTCTATGTCCCAGCAGTCAAAGACGCAAAAGAGGAGGTAAAAGTTGCAGACAAGTCGAGGTTCGGACAAATCATAAATGCAATGCTTGGCAGCGTCCTCCAGAACGTTGATTTAGTACGCATCAACGAAGAGTTTACGAAACTTCTGATGGGTGAAAATTCTAATCAGGATGGGCGCATCGCGCAACTCAAAGAGTTTGAGACGATGTTGAGTGAAAAACTTTCCGCACAGATGCGTGGTACGACAATCAAGCTAGACATCACTCCACCAACACTGAAAGATGTTTTCCAGTCGGGTACAAAGATACTGGTAGATGATGGTGTCTCCACAGCAGTGGAAAATAAGGGGCACGGGCTACAGAGGTCGGTAATATTCGTGATTTTTCGAGCATACGCAGACCTTCTTAAAAAGGAACAAGGCGAGAAAGCAAAAGCGCTCATATTTGGTATAGAAGAACCCGAGCTTTATCTGCACCCCCAGATGCAGAGGTCAATGTTCAGCATCCTGAAAGAGGTTGCGCAAACAGACCAAGTAGTATTCACGACACACTCAAGCTTCTTCGTGGATATGGCTAACTATCAGTCAATAGGTATAGTCGTCAAGAAAGATATCGAGACAGGCACGAAAATCATCCAGCACCAAGAGGATATATTTCCGCAGAGCGAAGAAAAAAAGCAGTTTCGACTACTCACAGAGTTTGACCCAGAAAGAAGTGAACTTTTCTTTGGGAAGAAAGTTGTGCTAGTCGAGGGAGATACAGAGAAGGTGGTGTTACCGATTATCGCAACCAAAATCAATCCAAAATATGTCTTCTACGACTACGGTATTACCGTCGTTGAGTGTGCGAGTAAGGAAATGATGCCCTTCTTCGTGAAAGTGCTCAACGCTTTTCGTATCCCATACACCGCTATCTATGACAGCGACAATGCCAACAGCGAGGAAAGTAAAAGGATAGAAGCAGAGGTTGCATCATCTGGCGGTATGGGGCGAACTGAAATCATTGAACCTGACTTTGAGAAAATGTGTGCCGGTGATGGAGTAGCTATACCAACTGGCGGCAGTAAACCCTTTAAGGCGTTCAAGTGTTTCAAGGAGCTTGAAGCGGAAAAGATACCGAAACGGCTCAGAGAAATCATCGAAAAAATCTTTACCGAAGCATAACGTTCTTGAATGTAATGTAAGTAGAGTTATGGCACATAGAAGAAGTAAGAAAAGCGAGCCACTCTCGGAGGAGACGATACAAGCACTGATACAACTCGGCGCAGTTTTACGACCTGTCGTCAACCGTCTCGTAACCGAGGGAAAGGCGAAAGTAGTGAATGGAAAAATGATTTTCCTCACCAAAAATGCTAACGATTGAAGAAATCAGAGACACCCTGCCGGATAGGGGCAAAGACCTGTCCGACGAGCAGCTCTTGAAGCTCCGCGATGATATGTACGGGCTTGCACAGATTTGTTTCGACGTATGGCTAGCCAAGAAAAATAAAAACGGAGTAAAATCGCAGGATGACGCATCGAACGACCGATGACATACCGGAGGACGAGGAGACCCGCCGCCTGATGCGCGAGCACGAGGTGGATGCTGACACTGCCGAGAAAGCGCAGGAGCTTATTGACGAAGGAATGGACGAGGACGAAGCGATTGAACTTGCCGGCGAACTTTGATAGAGTACACGCAATGCAACGGAGGAACTTTAGATAGCCGCCCGTAAACAGCCGCACGCCTTGCGGTTGTTTTGGGTGGCTTTTCTATTTTGCCTTCGTAGCTCAACGGCAGAGCGCACCTCCGAAACGGGCGAGATGGTGGTTCAACTCCACCCGAAGGCACACGCCCTCGTAGCTCAATGGACAGAGCGAGACGCTTCTATCGTCAAGGTTGCAGGTTCAAGTCCTGCCGAGGGCACTAGCTAATCGCAAACCTCTCCATCGTCTGAAAGACCCGCTCCGATTTCTCTTTCACCGAAGTTTCGTCGTCATACACGATGAGCATTTCCATCGAGCGGTGGCGGCTGAACTTCCGCACGTCCCGCACATCCATAGTTTTGAGTAGTTCGGTAATGTAGAAGTGCCGGAAGCCGTGCACTGTTTTCTCAATGCCAAGCTCTTTGCATAGCCCTCCAACCTCTCTTTTTATCGTCATCGTGCTCATCCGCTCGGTCTTCCGGTTGCCCAAGCTCCTGAACAACGCCCCATCGGTGAGTTTATGGATTTTCAGGTACTCCTTGAGCGCCTTGACCGTCGTCGGTGCGAGATAGATTGCTTCTTTATCATCCTCGCCCTTGCCCTGAACGTACGCGACCTTCCGGTGCAGTTTTACATCTTCCACGTCCAGCCGGACAATTTCAATCTGCCGTAGCCCTTGAAACGCCAATAATGAAAACAGCGCCCGCAGGCGACTGTTTCTCGGCGTGTTTGGGAGATATTTGAGCTTCACGCCAAGCAAAAGTATTTCGTTATCAGTAAGCCCCTGCCGTCTATGTCTTTTCCTCTGTCTGAAAAACTTTACGCCTTGCACGACGCCAAGTGGTATCATCCCTCGCCGTTCCAACTCTTTGAGCAAGACCCTCGCCGTCGCAAGATATTTGTTTTTCGTGGACACGCTGTAGTCCGTGCGTTCGAGGTGTCGCTTGAACGACAGCAAGCTCTCCCGATTGAAGCCGTGCGAGTGAACGTATGAAAGAAAAAGACCTACCCGCGCGGAGTAGTCCTTTCTCGTGGTCTCGGAAACATCAAGACCGTCAAATATCCAGCCGGCGTTTGCCCTCGGCTTACGTATGACGCTTGGTAGCTTCATTTTCATATTCGATGTGGACGACACGTAAGCCCTTCTCCTCAAGGGTGGGAGTAATGGTGGTATACCGGTGGCATTTCCGGTAATCGGCTTCGGCGCACATCACGCAGACCCGCGTCCCTTTCTTTGCCAGAGCGACAAGTTCTTCGATGGCATCGTCCCAGCCCACGTTTACCCCTCTACCACCGAGGTTCTGTCCTCGGTAGAGGTATTGGATGTCCCGCTTGGCTAGCTCGCTACCAAGGGGCTTTTTGGAGAAATGCGGGGAAAACCGGCTCGCAGGTATTGACCGTACATCGGCTACAATCTCAATCCGGTGTTTTTTGAGAGTAGCGATAAAGGTTTCGAGGGACTTATTACTGTGCCCAATCGAGGCGATAGTTGCGTGCTTCATAGTGGTTGTAGGGTCAACCTAACAAGCACCACCTCGATTGCAAATAAGGCAGTGCACAAGTGCAGACGTTCGTCAGTACGCGATTGTCCGATGATTTGTTCCCATCACTCCGTCGAAGAATATGACGAACTCGTGGAAGCCCGTATTTCCATTCTTTGTGTACTTTGCGATAAAATGCTTGTCGTATAACTCTTGCTCTGCTGTTGTCGCCTCATCTGCCAGTACTTTGTTTCTCAACGCGGCAGCCGACGCATTATCAAACACCGAGATAAAGGCGTTGCGGTCATTTTGCGTATCGTTCTTTATTTTCTCGCCCAGCGCCACCATATCCATTTCGTTTAGATACTCAGGCGAGATGACAACCGCTTTACCTTCGCCACCGTTCGGAATAGTCCACCGGTCTACGGTTTGGTAAGAGATTTGTTTCGTCTGCTGTGTCTGCACCGGTGGCGGTGAAGACGACTGACTTGGTGTCTCATCGAGTGCCGCCACGATGATGCCGAACCCGAAAAAGACAGCCAACCCGATAACCCACCACTTCTTGTAAAAAGGTTTTTTCTCCTGCTCCATAGCTTTGATTGCTTCTGCTAATCAATCACTCCGACAAAGTGATTGTCGGTAGCAGGATTTTTGTATACACAAAGCCCGCTACCAGAAAAGCGCCTTGCGGCAACTTCTACCAGCGTTTCCACTGGTAACGCGACGAACGCTCTGATAACGGGTTTTCTATGTTCGTCGCGCTTTCCGAGACCATATCTCGTAGCAACTACCACAAGGGTTAGGTCTCCAACTTATTAGGTTGTAATCAAAGGGTATCAAAAACAGCCCTATATTCAATGACTTTGTGGACGTTCCGTACCGTGTTGTAGCGTAAGGGTAAACGGGGCGTACACTTGCCGTCGAGAGGTCAATCTGTAATCGCGTCAGTGTAAGTATCCTTATCGTCCGGCGCATTCGCTTTTATGATGTTTTTCAAGCCAATGTTATAGAGTGCGTGTCGCACCTTCTCAATCTCCTCCGGAGACATTTCCTTTGGTGGTGTCTCGTCCTCTATGCGGACTTTCTCCGAGTAGCCCTCAAAGAGTTTTGCAAAGAGTTCTGCCGCTCGCGGGTCGCCGGTCTCGATAGCACGCTTTGTAATGCCGTAATATACGTCGCTCGTATATCGCCGAAACTCCTGATTGCGATGAATTGCAACTTCGTCCCAAAAAAACGGGAGGCGCTTCCAGTCCGTGAGTGTGTCGGGGCTTATTGAGTACTTCTCTGCAAAATCTTTCTGCGATACAGGAAAACCAACCGTCCCACGCACGCTCGAAGGTACTACGTTCCAGTGAATGAAATCCAAAAGCCCCAGTGGATTTCGGACGCGAGAAATATCAATGAAGCGGAACAGCTTTGTTTTTGTCTCAAAATCGGAGTAATCCGGCTTCTTCGCCATACGCTCTTTCCCAATTTTGCACGCATTTTTGCGTGCTTTTCGTACACTGCGACGCTTCGGCACATACTCCGATTGCTGTTTAGCCGTCGGTACTGTCGGCTGGAGCAAAATAGTGGGATTTTTGGGGCGTAATCTATCTTCTGTCATAGGGAGATTATACTGCCAAGGAAAGTAGCCGGTTCAGGTTTTCAATATGAAATTGCGGTTCTGGGTATATACTAGCCCAATCGTATGTTCGAAAGGCGTACCTCCACTGGAGCCACAAGCCCCCGACCCCCGTCTGGGAAACCTCTCGGTTTCCCAACATTGCGCTTCGCGCAATCCTTCCTCCACGGGGGCTTGCGCTCGCGCTTCGCGCGAATGCTGAAGGAGTTTTGCGACGACGGCAGCAAGTGCGAGCTCTTGGGAGCGGCCATACCCCCGGAGCCAAACAGGAAACCGCTATCTTCTTTTTAGAAACTTTGCGACGATGCTAAAAACAAGCGCCCACGCAGCGACAGAAAGCGCGAGTCCCAAAAGCATGAGCATGGGGTTCCACATGCCGAATGGCTGCCCCACCACATACGCCAAACCTATGATCGGGAACATCAAGACGTTCGCGACCACGGGCGATACCTGCAAGCCGATAAAGAGGCCGACGAACGGCGCGACCAAACCGAAGACCCCTCCCCACATAAGTGCTTTTCTGTTCATGCCCGCATGATAGCGCGACCGCGGCACAAAAAGATACGGTGGTGTTGATATACTTCAGATATGCGAATAGAGTCGGGGTTCGTCATCCCGCAGGCAATGCTTCTCGTGCTCGCGCTCCTCGTTGTCGGAGGGGGCATCGCGCTCGTCGCTTCGTCCGGTGCCACACAAAACGACTTCTCACAATCGGACGATGAAGCTTCGGCGCTCGCCGAGCTTGAGCGCGAAGTAAACTTCGCGGCAAAAAGCGGAGGCGTTAGTCCCGATACCTACGAGCGCATCACGGACGAACTCGACCGCCTAGAAAACGCAGGAGGTTCCACAGAGCGGATACGCGCGCTACGAGAGCTTCTGGGGACGCTCGAAGTCGGCGGATCAAAAGCAGTAGCGAAGACAGGCATCCCATCGCCCAAACCTCCACCTCCTGCTCCTCCCCCGCCTCCTCCGCCGATCGCTCCGCTCTTTGCATCATTGCCACTGTACGACCGAACAACTTGTCCCGACAGCTCTGAAGGAAACGACATCTTCATCAGAAATGGCATACGCTACCGCGTGGATCAAGAGGTGCGACGATGGGCCGAGGAATTTTGTGGACCCGATGCGTCGACACCTCTCGTGCCGACTCCTCCTCCGGAACCTTCCCAGCCGCCACAACCCGCTTGCGAAAGTAATGCCTCTCCAAGCTTTACGAATCACATTACCGACATGAGCAAGGTCAACTACATAGGTCCTCCGCCTACGATGGGCGCAGGCCCGAGCTTGAAACCGCATAGCTACATCGGCACCGACCACGCTCGCGTGCCCGTCTACGCGCCGACCGATATGACACTTGAGACCGGCGCCTACTTTGAGGGCGGCCCCTATGGGCTCGACTTCCGCGTGAGCTGCGAGGTAACGCTGCGCTTCGGCCACATCACCGAGCCGATAGAAGAGATCCGCGCTGTCTTTCCCGCGACACCCGCGCCTGCGAACGATTCGCGCTCGCAGCAAATCACACGCAAAGTTTCTTTTAAGGCAGGCGAACTCGTCGGCTACACAACAGGCACGAGTGCTGCCGGAAACTGGGACTTCGGCGTCTACAATTCCACGGTGCGCAATCGCTACGCCGACGATCCCGCGTGGAACATCAGCGCCACCTACACGACCGCCGTGTGCCCGTTTGATTATTTCTCCGCCGCAATGAGAGCAGCCTATGTCGCGAAGTTCAATTCCGCGGCACTGGGTGGCAATCTCCCGCACGGCGATCCCTTTTGCAAGATATAGCGTGAGGACCTACAGCGGTCTCGCGAGCGCCGATGAGACGAGCGTGAGGACTTGCACGATGAGCCAGCCGATGATAGCGTATCCTATCATCGCGAAAATGGTTGAAAGCTCGATCACGAATCCCCCAAGTGAAAGATTCGGAAACGCACCGAAAAAAGGTCCGACGAGCCTGCCGGTTAGCTGATAAAACCATGCGACGAACTCGGATGCCGAGCTCGCTCCAAAAAGCACAAGAAGAAGACGCACCGCGAGCAGAAATTCTATAATGCTCACCACCCAATTCACAATGAGCGCAGGAGCTCCAGATGGGTAGTACCGGTAATAGCTCCGCTCGTAGACGGCATCACTCATAGAACATAACTCTGCTCTCCCCTGATGGAGAGAGCATGAAGGTGAACAATTATCCTACAGAAAGGATCTTCGACGGGGAGCGGTGCCCGCGAACGATACGGACAGAAGCTTTCGGCACCTTAAAATGCAGGGCGACAAGCTCTGCTACGCGGCGATTCGCGGCATTTTCAATAGCTTTTTCCCTTACAGAAATCTTAAACGACACAGGAGAAATAGGTTCAACGCTTTCCCGCCGTGCATTCGCGCGCACCCGCACTTTTATCTGCATGCTTCAACAATAGCACCGCGAACAGGTTGCTATAATTGCACGATGATGCTGAACCGCGAGTCGCTAGCCAGCCCGTTTTGGACAAATTCCGCAGAGACAGTTGCAGGTGCGCTTGAAACAGATATCCACCGCGGCATCTCCGAGAGAGAGGCCGAACTGCGACGCGAACTCTTCGGGAAAAATTCCATTGAGCAGGTGCGCGGCACTTCGGGCTTCGGAATCTTTTTCAGACAATTCGAGAGTCCCCTCATCCTTATCCTTCTTGCCGCCGCGGCAACCACACTCTCAATCTCGCACACGCGCGACGCGCTCTTTATTCTGATTGCAGTTTTTGCCAACGTCATTTTAGGCTTCTACCAGGAACACAAGGCCGAGCGTGCACTTTCGGAGCTGAAAAGCTACCTGCGCGAGCGTGCGCGGGTGATACGCGCCGGCGCGGAGCGCGAGATCGATGCGGAACATCTCGTCCCCGGTGACATCATCCGTCTCTCGCAGGGCGACCGTGTGCCCGCAGACGCGCGGATTGTATTTGTAAACGACCTGCAAATCGACGAAACAGTGCTCACCGGAGAATCACTTCCCGTGGAAAAAAATATCGAGGCAGTGCCGGAGAGCGCGGAACTTGCCGATCAGCGCTGCATGGGCTTCGCGGGAACACTGGTCACACAGGGCGTCGGCACGGCAGTGGTCTGCCGTACCGGAAGCTCGACGGAGTTTGGAAAAATCGCGACGCTTGTCGCGAGAGCAGAGCATGAGGCGACACCTTTGCAGGCCGCAATCCAAAAATTCAGCGTCCGTGCAAGCCTCATCTTGGGAGCGCTTACGCTCGTCGTCTTCGCCCTTGGTGTTGCCGCAGGACATTCGTACATCGATATGTTCCTCACCTCGGTTGCAATCGCAGTTGCGGCAATCCCCGAAGGCTTACCCGTCGCGCTCACGGTAATCCTCGCGGTCGGCGTTGAGCGGATGGCGAAGAGAAACGGCGTTGTCCGCAAGCTCGTCGCCGCCGAGGCGCTTGGCGACGTAACCGTCATCCTCACGGACAAAACCGGCACGCTGACGATGGCAAAGATGGAGCTCTCCGACATCATCCCCACGGATGGCGCGGATGAGAGTGCGCTCATACAGCGCGCGGTTTTGAATGCAAACGTTCTTATCGAGAACAGAAACGATCCCCCAAGCGAGTGGCGCATGAGCGGGCCCATTATGGAAGTCGCGCTCGTTCGCGCCGCCGCGCTGCGCGGATTGGATGTGGCGCACGTGAAAGGAAGCGCACAGATCGACCAAACGCTTCCTTTCAACGCGGTCAGCAAATTTTCAGTCTCACTTCTTGGCGAGGGCGAGCGGCACCGGCTCATCTTTTTCGGCGCGCCCGACATTCTCGTTTCGCGCTCAACATTCGATGAGGCAAAGCGGCGTGAAATGCTTGCAACGATCGATACACTTGCGCGGGCGGGTAAACGCGTACTCGGTGTCGCGACGAAGGTGACACACCGAAAGAAAGATCTTTCTCTTGCACACGAGCTTGATGCGGAGAACCTTGAGTTCGAAGGTCTCATTGCATTTCGCGATCCGGTCCGCGAAAGCGTTCGCGACGCAATACAGCGCGTCGAACGCGCGGGTATCAAGACCATTATCGTCACGGGAGATCACCTCGGCACCGCCGAAACGATCGCGCGGGAAGTTGGCTTGCCTGTTGACAAAGACTCATCCATCGAAGGAGCGGAGCTCACCTCACTTTCGGAGGCCGAGTTCGCGCAGAGGCTTCCGAAACTCCGTGTCATCGCGCGGGTCTCCCCGCTCGACAAGGTACGCATCGTGCGAGCGTTGCGAAAAGCGGGTGAGATCGTCGCGATGACGGGCGATGGCGTGAACGATGCACCAAGTATCAAAGAGGCCGACGTCGGAGTCGCCATGGGCTCGGGAACCGAGGTGGCACGCTCTGTCGCCGACCTCGTACTTTTGGACGACAACTTTGAGACGATTGCCGCCGCAGTAGATGAAGGGCGGCAGATTATGAGCAATATCCGCAAAGTTGTCGTGTACCTTCTCTCGACCGTGATGGACGAGCTCACGCTTATCGGCGGCGCCCTGATTGCAGGCGTTGCACTCCCCTTAAACGCACTCCAGATTCTGTGGGTCAATTTTTTCTCGGACAGTTTCCCCGCTGTTGCGTTCGCATTTGAAAAAGGGATCGATGGTCTCTCCGTCCGTGCACGCCCCTCTAAGCGGCAGCTTTTTGATCCTCTGATGCGGTTCCTCGTCCTCGTAGTCGGCCTCTCCTCAAGCGCGCTTCTTCTCGCACTCTACCTCTCACTCCTCTATGCAGGCTATGAAGAGGAGCTCGTGCGGACATTTATCTTCGCCTGCTTCGGCAGCTACACGCTCTTCGTCGCGTTCTCGGTGAAAAGTCTCGAGAAAAGCATCTTTTCCTACTCACCCTTTTCAAACCTCTATCTCGTGGGGGGAATCGGCATCGGCATCGTGCTCATGCTCGCGGCACTATACGTACCCTTCCTGCAGTCTCTTTTTGGCACCGTCGCTCTGCCGCCGCTGTGGCTCTTGGCGGTTCTTGCCGTCGGCGCTCTGAACATACTCGCCATCGAGGCCGGAAAATGGCTCTTCCGCAGCCGATTGCTATGACCGGAAAGGGGCGCGTTCTCGTCGTCGGCGGCTCGGAGGAATTCGTAGGCGCAGTGTATTTGGCGGCCATTGCCGCGCTTCGCGGAGGCGCCGAATCAGTCATCGTCATGACACCTGAGAAAGTTGCATGGGCCTTGAACACGCTCTCGCCGGACTTGATGACGCGAAAGTTAAAAGGGAAATACCTTTCAACAAAACATGGGCAGACGATCAGAGCGCAAATGAAAACCGCCGACATACTCGTCGTTGGAAATGGCGCCGGAGTGCGGAAAGACACCGCCGCGCTCATGCGCTCTCTGATACGCTCCCCTATCCAGAAGGTCATTGACGCTGACGCACTGAAGGCGCTCCGCGGTTCGGCGATGCAAAACGCGATACTCACACCCAACGAGGGAGAATGGAAACACTTGGAAACATACAGCGATATTCAGGCACTTCTGAAAAGGGGAAACATCATCGTCAAGAAAGGATTCCCCACCAAAATCCTTTCGGCACGAAAGGCTGTTGCCATAAAACGAACAAACAAGGGACTGAAAAAAGCCGGCACGGGAGACGTGCTCGCAGGCCTCATCGCGGGCTTCCTATCACAGGGCTATGCGCCGTTCACAGCCACGCAAAAGGCGTGCGAAACAGGAAACAGGATCGCAGATATCCTCACCAAAAAGAAGACGGGGTATTACTTTCTTGCAAGTGATCTGGCCCGGGAGCTTATTATTTCTTTTTGAAAAATCTGAAGATCCGTGGCGTAAACGGCAGCCGAGCGGCCCTGTGCATCCAGAAGTAGCCGACGATGCTCACGATGAGCGCTCCCGCTCCCGCTGCGATCAAATCCCACATCGTGTCTGTGTTGCCGTTTTGCCATTCGACTCGAAAGAGAAAATCGCCCGCGAATTCCACGACTTCCCATACGACGCCCATCGCGAGCGAAAATGTGATAGCGAAAAATGCGATGAAGCCGGGGCTGAGATCAAGTGGAATTGCTTCCTGCTCATTCAGGCTGTATACGAGCACGAAACCCGCGACACCGAGGATGAGGCCGGATTGAAAATGCACAAACTTGTCCCATAGCGGGATGTAGTCGTAGAAGTTGGCCAAGTGGCCTAAGAAAAGCGTCGCAAACACAAAACCGACGATCGAGAGGTCGAGTGCGAACGGTAGGTAGAACCGATACCGGTACTTGAGAATGGACGGCGCGGACATTAATACGAAAACGAGAACCGTACTGAATACGGAGGCCCAGTCGCTCTCATAGGCAAAGTAACCGGCCGCAACGAGGATGGCAGCACGCAGGCCATAGTAGACGACGAGCGTGTAGCGGTTGCGATATGCATCCGATATGGAAGTACGATCCATTGCGCGATCGTAGCACAGAGGGGTATACCCCGTGAGATGGCGGTTCCCTATCTCACGGGGTATAGTACGGCCATGAGTTGGATATACATTCTCCTCGGAGCCGTACTTATCGTCATCATCGCGAGCATTCGGCAGATCAACCAGTACGAGCGCGGCGTCAGATTCACCTTCGGCAAATTCACCGGCATCATGGAGCCCGGCTGGCGTCTCGTGTGGCCGATCATCCAAACCTACCGGCGCGTTGATATCCGTGTAAAGGCGGTAGATGTGCCGGATCAGGACGCGATCACACGCGACAACGTGTCGGTGACCGTGAATGCCGTCATTTATTACAAAGTCTCATCCGCCGAAAAGGCAGTTATCGAGGTGGAAAATTTCTATTTCGCGATCTCGCAGTACGCGCAGACAACAATGCGCAACATCGTGGGCGAAGTCTCTCTTGATGAACTCTTGGCTAGCCGCGAAAAGATCGCAGATCGCATCCGTGAGATCGTGGACAAAGAAACAGACGCGTGGGGCCTCAAGGTCAGCAACGTTGAATTGAAGGACATTCTCCTCCCTGAAACCATGAAGCGAACGATCGCGAAGCAGGCAGAGGCCGAACGCGAAAAGCGCGCCGTCATCATCAATGCCGAGGGAGAGCTGGCCGCATCGAAGAACATGGCCGAAGCCGCAAGAAACCTGAACGCAGTTCCCGGCGCGCTTCACCTGCGTACCCTCCAATCCATTAACGATGTCTCCTCGGATCAATCGAACACCATCATATTCACCGTACCGCTCGAAATATTGAAAGCTTTCGTCGGCTTCGGCAAGAATTCAAAATCCTAGCGTTTTTTAGTACCACGATCCTGTCCATGGGTCGTACAACCACTGGTGCGGGTCCGAGACGTAGGTCGGATAACATCCGTATCCCGAATAGCAATAGTCGTATCCGTAAGAGTAGTAGGGATCATACGAGTATGTCGGGTACGACCAATAGTCGTAATAGTACGTTGGCTGGTACGAGTAGGTTTGATACGAGCACGGCGTATACGACCAGTAGTATCCGCACCAGTACTGTTGATTTGAGTATGATGGATATGAATACGAATATGTTGGAGAGGAATACGACGGGTAGCTAGATGAATACGAGGGCGCATTCACGTTCACGTAGGGAGATGTGTTGATATAGGTGTACGGTGAAAAGTTGTGGTATGTGTAGTTCGAGCTCGTGCACGGACTATAGGAGTAGTACGTTCCACACCAGTACATCTGCGGCATCTGGTAGCTGGAATACGAATAGTTGTTGGGATACGTGTTGGAATACGAATAGTTGTTGGGATAGGAGGAATAATAGTACTGCGCGTATGCCGGAAACGGAGAGACAAGTGCGAGTGCCCCGAGCACAATAGTGGAAGCAAGGAACCTCTTCATACCTGTAACAGTATCACTTCGGCACGATAGTCAATGACAAAATTAAAAAAACGCGCCGTTTGCTATACTGCTGTCAACTGTATGAGAAAAACAACGGCTCTAACTCTTGGTGTTCTTCTCCTCTTGAGTTTTTTGTTTTTTATGTCGCCGGTGGGACAGTACGTCTCCGGTGTCGCTTCCCTCCTCCGGCCCTCACCCGCCCCGCCCGACGAATCGGACGAGGCTCTTCCCTTCACACTTCCGCAAGAATTTGCCGCGTACATGTTCGCGGAGAATGTCCCGGATGCACGCGTCATGGTGCGTGACCCGAAAGGGGTACTCCTCGTCTCAGAAACGAATCAAGGGAAAGTAGTTGCACTGCCAAACCTCGACGCCGATGGAAAGGCTGACCGCGTGGTAACCATCCTCGAAGGCTTGAGAAAACCGCACGGCCTGCTTGTGCTCTGCGGCGAAACCGGCTTTGAGAGCATCGACCAGGACAACTGTTCGCTTATCGTTGCAGAAAGCCATCGTGTCGCGGCGTATCGCTACGACGCTGACACCTATTCGGCAGTGTTTGAAAAAGTGCTTGTGCAGCTGCCCGACGACGGAGGCCACTTCACGCGCACGCTGATACTTCACCCGGACAACAAACGCATCCTCGTTTCTGTCGGCTCATCCTGCAACGTTTGCACAGAAAAAGACGAGCGGCGTGCCGCGATTCTCGCCGTCGACCCTGATAAAAGCGGCTTTGAGATCTTTGCTACTGGACTTCGCAACACAGTCTTTATGACCACTCACTACGTAACGGGAGATATTTGGGGCACTGATATGGGTCGCGATAATCTGGGCGACGATCTGCCACCCGACGAAGTGAACATTATCCGCGAAGGCAGCAACTACGGCTGGCCCACGTGTTACGGCAAGAATATTCACGACACAAACTTCGATAAAAACACCTACATAAGAAATCCCTGTATAGAACCCCTCGAGACGCCTTCGTACATCGACATCCCCGCGCACTCGGCGCCGCTCGGTATCGCGTTTATTCCGGAGGAAGGATGGCCGGAGGAATGGTGGTACGACGCTCTGGTCGCCTATCACGGCTCATGGAACAGGAGCACTCCCACGGGCTACAAGATTGTCCGTTTCCCGCTCGACACAGAAGGAAATCCCGAAGGCGAGCCGATTGATTTTATGACCGGATTTAGAGACGAAAATGGGCAGGTGCTCGGTCGCCCCGTCGACATCCTCATCGAGCCCGGCGGCATTATGTACGTCTCCGACGACAAAGCTGGCAGGATCTACCGCGTCTCGAGAACTTCAGTGGACTGATAACCGAAGATCAACGCGTTCGGCCGAGACGCTTCTCCACCTTCGCGACAGCGATCGTCGTCTTGATGACAGAGTCGGGATTCAGCGACATACTCTCTATCCCCTGCTCAACGAGGAACTTTGCAAATTCAGGATGGTCGGAGGGCGCCTGCCCGCAGATACCGACATACTTTTTCCTTTTGCGGCAGACCTTAATGACCTCGGCGATGAATTTTTTGACTGCCGGATCATTTTCGTCAGCAACACGATTCACGATGCCGGAGTCGCGATCGAGACCGAGTGTAAGTTGTGTCAAGTCGTTCGAGCCAATAGACATGCCGTCGAACATATCGAGAAATTCGTCCGCAAGAATGACGTTCGAGGGAATTTCGCACATGACAATGACCGGCGTTTTGTGGCCGGAGGCAGGTTGTCCCGGCAGAAGATTCGGATGAAGACCGGCTTCCTCCATCGTGATGAGCACCTTGCGCCCCTCTTCGAGCGTGCGGCAAAATGGTACCATCGGTATTGCGTTCATGAGACCCATCTCCTCCCGCACCTTGAGAAGCGCCTCGCACTCGAGTTCGAACGCTTCCTTGAACTTCGGATCGTAGTAGCGCGAAGCGCCGCGCCAGCCGAGCATCGGATTTTCCTCGTGCGGCTCGAAATGTTCGCCGCCGAGGAGTGAGCGATACTCGTTGCTTTTAAAATCGGAGAAACGAACGATGACCTGCTTCGGGTAAAATGCGGTCGCAATCTTTGCGATGCCATAGGCGAGATTGTCCACGTAAAAACGTTTCTTATCACTCCATCCATGTACGCGCTCATCTATTTTTCTCTGAAGCGTCTTGTCGAGTCGCTTGTAATTAATGAGCGCAAGCGGGTGCACGCCGACCGAAGAGGCAATGATGAATTCCTCGCGCGCAAGCCCGACGCCTTCGTGCGGAAGGAACGATTTTTCGAATGCCGTGTCCGGTGTTGCAAGGTTCATGGAAATCTTCGTTCTCGTCTTCGGGATCTTCCGTATATCACTCTCTCGGACATCGAAACGGAGTGCACCCCTGAAAATGACACCCTCGGCGGAGGTTGTGTCTACGGTGATGACAGTCCCCGTTTTGATGCGTTTCGTCACACTCCCCGCGCCGACAACCGCGGTCAAGCCCAGCTCGCGCGAGACGATCGCCGCATGCGAGGTGCGGCCGCCCTTGTCAGTCACGATAGCCGCTGCCTTTTTCATCACCGGCTCCCAATCAGGATCGGTCATTTCGGTGATGAGTATCTCGCCCCGCTCCAGTTTCTCCATGTCGCGCACACTTTCGATAACGCGCGCTTTCCCGACTACTATCTTTGAGCCGACCGAAAGTCCTTTACCGATGATGGTGCCGTTGTCGCGCCGAATGTACTCCTTTATCTTTGAGCGATCCCTGGAAACCTGCACCGTTTCCGGTCTTGCCTGCAGAATAAAAAGCTCGTGGGTCCTCCCGTCGAGTCCCCACTCAATGTCCATCGGCGTCGGTTTCCCTCTTTTTTTGGAATAGTGCTCTTCTATTTCTTTCGCCCACGTCGCAAGCACCAGTATCTCTTTGTTCGTGATGGAGAAACGCTCACGGTCCGCCTTTGGGGTCTTCTCGACCTTTACCGGCCTTCCATTCTCTCGTGCTGCGTATACCATTTTCACCTCCTTGCTGCCAAGACGCCTTCCGATGATGGGAAGCGGTGCGCGACCGAGCATTTTCTTCGCGACAAGAAATTCATCGGGCACCACCTTACCCTGCACGATCATCTCCCCGAGGCCGTAGGAGCTGGTGACGAGTATGACGTCGGGAAAACCGCTTTCGGTATCGATCGTAAAAATGACGCCGGAGGCGCCAAGGTCACTTCTCACCATCCGCTGTACGCCGACCGAAAGCGCGATTTCGTGCTTGTCGTAGCCCTTGTCGATGCGATATGAGATCGCGCGGCCGGTAAAGAGCGACGCAAAACAGGCACGAATTGCCTTTAGAATGTCTTTCTCACCGCGAACACCGAGGTAGGTATCGTGTTCGCCGGCAAAGCTCGCGTCCGGCATGTCTTCAGCCGTCGCCGAAGAGCGCACCGCGACATCGATATTTGTCCCGTACTTTTCCTCCATATCGCGATACGCGTGGATGATCTGCGTTTCGAGCACCGCAGGAAACGTCGCGTTCGTTATCTTTTTCCGGATCGCCACACCGACTTCTTCAAAGTGCTTTACGTCTCTCTTTTTCAAACTGCGGAGTTGGGATTTGATGAACTTCTCGAGTCCGGCTTCGCGCAAAAACAGCCGGTAGCCTTCTGCCGTCACGATAAATCCAGAAGGAACACGAATACCCTTGCTTCCAAGCTCGCGGAGCATTTCGCCAAGACTCGCATTCTTTCCGCCAACGAGCGCAACGTCGTTCATTCCCGCCTTTTCCATTCCGATGACGAGGGCCTTGCCCGTCCGAAGCCTTGCGCGAAGGAGGGCGTGGCGGTGCGCGGGACTTTTTGGCTGTGTGCGGCTACGTCCCGCTCGCATGATGGCGGCAGTATACCCGAATAACGACTACTAGCAACCTGTTAGCTGAGATGCGCCGAGACGAGCTTCGTCATCTCAAACATTGTAACCTCACCCTTGCCCCCGAATATCACCTTCAGCTTGGCATCCGCGAGGATGTTCCTCTTGTTCTGGGGATTCTGAAGATTGTTCTTCTTAATGTATTCCCATAGCTTCTTCACCACTTGACCTCTCGCCATGGGCCCCGAGCCCACGACAGCTTCGAGCTCCGTCGAAAGATTCATCGGCTTTAGTAATGCTGGATTAGCTTTTCGTACCATATACGTGTATTAGCTGGTAGACATACAGTGTAGCGAATATAGGAGGTGCGCCACGGGGCGCCTGTGGATAGTCAAAAAAGCAAACAAAATCATAGCGGGCAAACCACATCGAGTGCTTGCTCTATATCTATTCGTCACATAGTATTTCTATACCTGTTGTTCTTTCGGCTTTAAAAGAGGTAACGGCCATGACGCAACAATCCTCGATCGTTCCCGAATACCGAAACGGGGAACCAACGTACGCGGCAACGTGGGGCCGGCCTCGATGTCGGTGTGGTGGATTGCTCACGCAGCAGCCCGTCGCACCAGCAAACGACATCCGCGCTTCGTTTACCTGCGACCAATGTACGCAGGTGACGCAGTTACCGCACCGAGACTAAACACCCGATCAAATCGAGTCCGGCCTTCCATGACAGGACTCACCGCGCCGCCCGGTATGGCGGCTTTTCTTTTGTGACTTGCTACTATAAGCGCATGGAAAGTTTCCAGCTCCTTGCGTCGCCGTGGTGGGTCAACCTTGGCTATTTGATTCCGGTTGCGAGCTATCTTTTGTGTCGTAAGTTCGGGCTTTCGATATCACGGCAAACACTTCTTTTCACAGCATTGTTTGGCATTGCATTTGGAATAAACGAAGCCATTGTGGTTTTGTATTTGCGCGCAGCGACTGGTTTACTACCTGGATTTGAACATCAGCTCATCGGTGCGACAGGAACACTTACGCTCTACGAACAAATGCAACTTCTCAATGCGATGCCGGCGACAATCATCGCCACCGAGATGATACGTGAGGCAGCGACTCTCGTTATTCTTATTTCTCTGTCGCTTGCCGTCGCGCGACGAATTTCTGAACGTTGGGCACTTTTTCTCTGGATGTTTGCGTTCTGGGACATCTTTTACTACGTGGGCCTTTGGCTCATCACGCGTTGGCCGCCTTCCCTTGTTACGTGGGACGTCCTTTTTCTCATTCCGCAGCCATGGGTATCGCAAGTATGGTTTCCAGTGCTTGTGAGCACGCTTTGTATTGCCGCAGTCGCATTCGCGAGAACTAGTAAGATGCCCGTATGAACATCTGCGTTTTTTGCTCGGGGCAAGAGGTCGATGGAAAGTACACGAAAGATGCGACAGAGCTCGGGCGTCTCATCGGGAGCAAAGGGCACACGCTCGTCTGGGGTGGCTCGAACGGCGGCCTCATGCGAGCCGTCGCTGATGCCGTCCAAAACGCCGGAGGTAAGATCGTCGGGGTATCCGTCGAATTTCTGCGCGAGAAAGCGCGCGAGAACGCGGATGAAATGGTCGTCACGAAAGATCTCGCAGAGCGCAAAGAGCTGCTCCTTTCACGCAGCGATGCCATCGTCGTGCTTCCCGGAGGCACGGGAACCCTCGATGAGATCGGCGAGGTGCTCGAGCGAAAGAAGCACAGGATGTATGAAAAACCGGTCGTTGTGCTCAATGCTGCGAATTTTTATGACGGCCTACGAATGCAACTCCAAAAAATGAGCGAGGAGGGATTTCTTAACGGAACCGTGCGCGAATACGTCTTCTTCGCGGAGACGCCAGCCGACGCTATCGCAAGCATCGAGAAAAACGCGCAGCAGTGATTAAGATCTGCGTTCACAAAAGAAACTTGCGCCCCGCGATCCCGGATGTATCGTTCCTATTGAAACCCACGAGTTCATTCGTTATCCGTGGGTTTATGCGGAAACCTCCGATGAAGGAGACTGTCAAATGGACGAGAACCAGCGGGTTTTCAGGGCTGCACAGCTACTCAACGGATTCCTCAAACGTCCCGAGCCGACAAATAAGCGCATGGTCCTAGCGCAGGCGCGGAGATGTGGAGAGTTCTGCGGGCTCCAGATCGAGGGAACGATACATGAGAAATACCCCCTCGTGCTGGCGGGACTGATCATGTTCCAAGCTAAGAAGCTCGAGGAGCGTTCATGAGCGGCCGCACGCGCCAGTTCCTCCCCTCCGGCGGGTCGTTACCGACCCGCCGATTTTCATTTTGTTTTATCGGCATCCCGCCGGCGAGAAACACTCCCGCCCGAGCGCCTTAGCGCCACTCCTTTGCGATCTCCCATTTTATTTTTGCTGCGGCGCCGAGCGTCAGTAACATGAGGATAAATTGCGCAAGCCAGCCGACGATCGGGATGATGCCGAGTAATGCATATATAAATACGCCTAAAAGTATCGTTTTCCAGTTCACATCAAAGTCTCCTCCGAAGAAGCTGCGGTATGCAAAACTGCCGAGAATAACCGGCGTCATTATCCAGAGATACATGATGGTAGTTGCAAACGCGAGGAGTCCGAGAATGCCGAGCGGAATCCCGATCAGGCTCCACAAAAGCATCATGGAGGCAACCGGCAGGACAATGAAAACGACGAGACCTCTCCCTGTCTCGAAGAGCGGCTGCGCCGCAGCTAGCTCGACAAGCCGTACCGCGTAGCGCCTGAACACAAGGCCAAGCAGCAGCGCCGAGGCAAGTTGCGCGAAAGTCGTTGCGATGAGCGCGAGCGAAATGATGGCGACGATTCCGCCGACCGAGACTGTGCGTTCACGCTTTTTGAATGTCGTTTCTCCCGAAATAGCGGACCCGTCTTCCATCGTCGCCTCCTTTGCCGCCGTATAGATAAGGTTTCCCCTGATACGTGCGCCACTCCCGAGTGTCAATTGCTCCGCGTACACCTCAACATTTCCAGTGACCGTAGAATTGAGATACACGTCCCCACCGCCGATGCGCACATCGCCGGAAACCGGTGCGTCTACGCGCAACGTTCCCGCGCCGGCAAGAAGATCTCCGCCGACGCTCCCGCCAATCGTGATTTGCCCGCCCGCAACGACAGCGTCGCCGCTCACCTTGCCTTGGAGCAAAATGTTTCCTCCGGCGGCACGGACATCATCCGCCACATCGCCGAGAACGGTTACCGAGCCTCCCGCCGCGATGAGATCGCCCCCCACGCTGCCGTTCACGAGAACATTGCCGCCCGCAGCGATGAGATCTGCACCAAGCGTCCCTGCGCTCGAGACGTTTCCGCCGGCGATGTATACATCCTCCGTAATCCGCTCCTCCGCCTTGATCGATGGCTGGTCACCCGAGCGCAGTTCAGCCGCGCTTCCTGCCTGAGGAGTGAGGTATATGAGAGAAGCGAGGAGTAGTGCGGTGGGAAGCAGGATGCCGAGCTTCCGGTTTGCCATGCGGCTACGGTAGCACACCAATCTGCGCCGTGCACGTGTTCGATGAACCCTGCGAACCGAAAACGGTCAGCGTGTAGGTGGTCGTCTGTTGGGGCGCCACATATGTACCTCCCTGCACCGCAACGGTGCCGACGCCCGAAAGATACGCCGAAGAAGCGCTCTCGGAACCCCATGCAAGGCTCGAACTCTGGCCGGAAGAAATCGTGCTCGGGTAGGCAGAAATCACGCATGAAGGTCCCCCGCTCGGCGCGCGAACAGTGATGCGTGTATAACAGCTGCCGCTCCCTCCCTGACCGGAGACACTGAGCTGGTACACGCGATCGTTCGTAATATTCTGCGCGACACGCGAACCGGACAGAGGAACATTCCCAAAATCGGTGAGCGAAGCGCGCGATGCATTGAACGACGACCATTGGAGCGTTGACGATTTCCCGTATTCAACAGAAGTCGGCTGTGCGGAGATCCAGCACGAGGGCTGGGGGTACACGGGACGCGATGGCGGTGGTGCGGGAGCACGCACCGGCGTAGGGTGTGTCTGTCCCGGAATAATCTGTTGAAACATCGAGCCGAAGCCGGGAAATGACGATACGTACCACGGCCGCTCTGTGATGTATACCGGCTCTTCAATCCAGTACTCCTCCGTCCACCAATAGTCATACACGCGCGGATCACCCCACTCATCCGCATAGAACAACTCCGGTTCATCAACGATGTAGATCGGTTCTTGCTCTTCCCAGTACCACTCGTCGGGCGGTGGAGGCGGCATGTCCTGATCTTCAGGAAAGACGTACCACGGATCTCCGTCGTATTCATACACACAGTCGCCGTAGTACTCGCAATCTTCCCAGTACGCGAGCGCGCCTGAACCTGAAGCAGTGAGTTGACGTTCCTCGGTCGCGGAGGTGTCGAGCGAGAGGTAGCCAAGCGTGAGCCCCACGAGCATCAGGAGAAGCGCGACGAGGAAAAAAGAAACAACGTAGCGCACCATGACTCTATAGTACGTCATGGGAAGCCATTAGAGTGCCGGGTTGTGGATTCATTGAGACCTCACGAATATAACAGCTATACTTACGCTATTATCAGTACTTTTTACGAGTCCCATTTTTATGGTCCCCATTAATTATCTTGCGGTTTTGGGTGCGGCCGTGGTTGCAATCGGCCTCGGTTTCCTGTGGTTTGGGCCGCTTTTCGGAAAGCAGTGGATGGAGTCTATCGGGATAACGCCCGACAAGATGGAAGCAATGAAGGCCGCGGCCAAAGAAAAAGGCATGGGCAAGAACTATGCAATTATGACACTCTCGACACTCGTCATGAGCTACGTCCTCGCGCATGCACTTATCTTCGCAAGCACGTACCTGAATACGACCGGGACTACTGCGGGATTGCAGACAGGATTCTGGAACTGGCTCGGTTTTGTCGTGCCGGTAACACTCGGTTCCGTACTCTGGGACGGTAAATCGTGGAAGTACTGGTTTATCACGGCCGGCTACTACCTCGCTGCGCTTCTCTTGATGGGTGTAGTTCTCGCCCTCTGGGTTTAACTGCCTTTTTCAACCTCCTTTCTTCCTAGTGGCGAGCGGCGGGAGTGTGTTCACGAGGAATCTTCGCAGGCCGAAGAGGCCGAGGATTGAGGATTTTTCAGCAGAAAAATCCGGGTTCCGAGGAACACATTCCCGCCGCGGCCATGTTATTCCCTCTTCTCTTTCTCGGCCTCATAGATACGCTCCCTTAGTGCGCTCGTTGAGAAACCGTGATCGCGGGTGTTGAAATACATTTCGAACGGAAGATCGTGCCCCGTGTACGGTTTCCCTTTCCAGTCTGATCCGATAATGCGGATATCGAAGCCGTACTCGTTCTTTTTCAGGATGTCGTACAGCTGCGCTTCAGTGTCGTATTCGAAAATTTCGTCAATGTACTTTATCGACTCGAGAATAATCCTTCGCTCTTCAAGTGACATGATGGGCTTATTTTTTTCCGGCCTGTCGATGGAGGGATCGGAGTGAAGCCCGACGATGAGATAGTCGCACACGGTCTTTGCCTCCTTAAAAACGAGGATGTGCCCCGCGTGACAGAGATCGAATGCGCCGACCGTTACCCCGACTTTCTTTCCGTTTTTCATTGAAAAACAGCATAGCACACTCCTTCATTTGCGTTGATCATGGCTCTTGTTGACCATTGACTTCGCAGTTGGCGGTAGACATAATCGCGCGAGCGCACGTTCCCGCGCATCCCACGGAGGACCACAAGATGGGAGAGAACCTTGCTGAGTACCTGCGAAACCAGACGCGGCTGCAGAAGCTCGGCGACCTCGTCCTTTTTTGGGTCGCTGTGCTGCTCTGGCCGCTCGTCCTCGTTGCCCTTGGAACGGGTCGCCTGATTAAGAAGGGGTTCGCCTGGCGACGACTCGGCTACGTCGCAAGCGGACTGCTCGTTCTGGTGCTTGATGCTATCGGCATCATCCTCGGAATGAGTAACGGGTGGTGGCTTATCGCTCTTGGCCCGCACGCGAGCGTGCCGATCGCTGTGATCTTCTTTTTCCTCGAGATCGCGCGCATAAACCTCATCTTTCGATTGTCGGTCTGGTACTGGAATCGGAGGATGAACTGGCGACAGACACGCAGAGAATAAAATAAGTACATCGCGATTTATTCGGCGGCACCGAACGGTGCCGCCGGCTATTTATGCAGTCAGTACTCAACGTGATAAAATCATACTATGCAAGCGCTTCTGGCATCGTACGAGAAAGATTCAAACCTCCTGCGGCTCGGCAAACTCCTGAAAGAAAACGACTGGGGACTAATCGGCTCTGCAGGAACCGCGAAATACCTCAACGATAACGGGATTCCCTGCCGCGACGTTTCCGAGATCGTGGGAAAGCCTATCCTCGGTCATCGGGTCGTCACGCTCTCGCGCGAACTCCACGCCGCACTCCTTGCCGCAACACCCGAGGACTTTAAAGAATTAAAAACACTTGGCGTAGAGCCGATAGACTTGGTCTACGTCACGCTCTATCCCCTCGAGAAAATGATTGCGGGCGGAGCAGGTCCCGAAGAAGTTATTGAGAAAACCGACATCGGCGGCCCGACACTTTTGCGCTCGGCGGCGAAGGGACGCCGCCTCGCGCTTTCTGCTCCTTCGCAGATAAGCGAAGTCGAGGCGTGGCTCGCCGGCGGAGCAAAAGAAGATGAGAGAACAAAACTCGCAGAAAAGTTCGCCGCTTCCGCAGAGCGCAGAGTGGCTGAGTACGTCGCAAAGTCTGCTGAATACTCGGAAAATAGGGCAAAGTGATATACTGCCGCTTTCTCTATGCAAGAAACAAACTTGTACACTGCGACAATTCCCCCGATGAGAAAAACGCTTGAGTCTCTTTCGAAAATCCTCGACAAGGCCGCGGCGCACGCCGCAGAAAAAGCGACGGAACGCCGGCCCGCCTCATACTTCGAAGAGCGGCTTTTGCAGAGTCATTTGGTTTTCGACCAGTTCCCCCTCCTCATGCAGATCCAGCGCGTTTCCGACAATGCAAAAGGGGGTGCCGCGCGTCTTGCCGGCGTAGAGCCGCCCTCGTTTGAAGATAATGAAAAAACCTTCCAAGAACTGAAGGCACGACTCGAAAAGACGATCGCGTTCCTCGACACCGTGAAAGCCGAGCAGGTTGCCGGAAAAGAGTCACGGAACGTGATACTTCCCTACTGGCAGGGCAAACATCTCACTGCCTTTGAATACGCCACAGAGTACCTGATGCCGAATTTTTATTTCCACTTTGCAACTGCCTACTCGGTCCTCCGCGCAAACGGCGTCGAGGTGGGCAAGGACGACTACATCGGCAGGTTGCCGTTGAAAAACTAACATGCCGAGGCATTTCTTTTTCGACCTCGACAACACGCTCACACGGAGCAAATCGCACATCACTTCGGCACATGCCGAGATTCTCATGAGGCTGACTGAACGTGCGGATGTGGTTGTCGTCTCCGGCCATCCGCAAAAAGACATCCGCGAGCATCTCGAGAAAGCTCTCGACGGCCGTTACTATATCCTCGCGCAAAACGGTAACTACGCGCAGATGCCCGATGGAAAAATCGTATGGGAGCGCCGGCTCTCTCCCCAACAGGTTGCAGCGATCCATGAGTTCACTACAAAAGCGCGCAAGCACCTTGCCTACAAAGTACGGGACGAGAACGACATCATCGAAGATCGCGGCTGTCAGGTTGCCTTTAGCTTCATCGGACACCACGAGAACCAAGACATCAAAGATGCCTTCGACCCAGACCATGCAAAAAGAAAAAAACTTCTCGAAGACTTGAGAGAAGACATCGAGCTTCTGCGCAAGAAACACAATATCCAAATACTGATAGCGGGAACGACTAATTTAGACATTATTGAAGCCGGAAAAACCAAAGGCTACAACATCACGGAGTTCATCAAAACCTTGGGCTGGAGGAAGGAGGATTGTATATATATTGGCGATGCGCTCTTTCCGGGCGGCAATGACGAGACAGTGATTGGGATAATTCCGACTCGTCCTGTCAAAGATTACAAAGAAACATACGAGTATCTGCAATCGATTCTGAAATAACATGACGAACGCGCTCGAGATCAAAGACCTTAAGAAAACCTATAAGAGCGGCACTGTCGCGCTGAAAGGAGTTTCGCTCACCGTCCCCGTTGGAGATTTCTTCGCGCTCCTCGGGCCTAATGGCGCCGGGAAAACAACGATAATTGGCATCGTGACATCGCTCGTGAACAAAACAAGCGGCACCGTGAAGGTCTTCGGGCACGACACCGACAAGGAATTCGAAAAGGCAAAAACGTTCATCGGTCTCGTCGGGCAGGAATTGAATTTCAATCCGTTTGAAAAACCACTCGACATCGTCACAAATCAGGCTGGTTATTACGGCATTCCGCGCTCGATTGCTTTGCCGCGCGCACACCAGCTTCTCACCGATCTCGGTCTTGGCGAAAAAATGACACAGCAGTCCATGCAGCTCTCCGGCGGCATGAAGCGCCGCCTTATGATAGCGCGCGCACTCATCCACGAGCCGCGCTTCCTCATCCTTGATGAGCCAACTGCCGGCGTTGACGTCGAACTTCGCCGCAGTATGTGGGACTACCTGCAGGGCATCACAAAAAAAGGTGTGACGATTCTTCTCACCACACACTATCTCGAAGAAGCGGAACAGCTTGCGAGCCACGTCGCCATTATTAACAAAGGCGAAATTGCGGCGGCTGGAACTATGGCGGAGATACTCGCGCTTCACGACGAAGAAGAAGCTGGCAAGAGCGGCTACCGCGGCGGCAAACTCGAAGAGGTCTTTTTGCAGCTCACGCGGAACAGCGGTTAGCGTTTAGCGAATAGCGTATAGAAATATGTATATACAATCATTCAGAAACCTCGTAGTCTGGCAAAAGGCACTTGAGCTCGCAAAAGAAATATACCGAGTCACAGACGACCTCCCAAGTAAAGAGAGTTTCGGACTTCAGAGTCAGATGCGACGAGCTGCTGTTTCGATCCCGTCAAACATCGCGGAAGGTCACCGTCGTGGAACAAAGAAGGATTTCATACACTTCCTCCGTGTGTCTGACGGTTCCTCGGCAGAACTCGAGACGCAGATTCTGATATGCGAATCTAAATATCCGGACATTGATTTCACGCGATCGAAAGCCCTGCTCGAGGAAGTTCAGAAAATGCTTGCATCGATGATTCGAAAGATTGATCTATCCTCTCAAACTAAACTAAACGCTACACGCTAATCGCCATACGCTATGTCTCCCTACCAACTTTGGATTTCTTTCTACACGATGCTGCGCAAAGATATCGTGCGCATGTTCCGCATTTGGGTGCAAACATTTTTGCCGAGCGTGATGACCTCTGTTTTGTATTTCGCTGTTTTCGGCACAATTCTCGGATCCCGCATCGGGCAGATGCAGGGCGTGGACTACATGACGTTCGTCGTTCCCGGCCTCGTGATGCTCGCGATAGTGACAACCGCGTATGCCAACACTTCGTTCATGTTCTTCACCTCCAAATTTTTCGCGCGCTCGATCGACGAGATACTCGTCTCCCCCACTCCGCCATGGCTTCTTATCGGCGGATTTGTCGCGGGCGGTGTCGTGCGCGGCGTTTTGGTCGGCACGCTCGTTCTCATCGTTTCTCTCTTTTTCACTGGCCTTTCGCTCACCATCCACAACGCACTCGTCATCCTCGGATTTGCGATTCTCACCGCTCTCGTCTTTGCGCTTGCAGGACTCGTCAATGGCATCTATGCAAAATCAATCGATGGCATCAATCTTGTGCCAACCTTCGTGCTAACCCCCCTCGTCTATCTCGGTGGCATTTTCTATTCCGTGCACACACTTCCGGAGTGGTGGCAGGCGATCACATATGCTGATCCTCTCTTCTACCTCGTAAACGGCCTCCGCTATGGCTTCCTCGGCATCACCGATATTCCACTCACCCTTTCTCTGGGTGTTCTCCTCGTGATGATTGCTGGCCTCGCCACAATAAATTGGTACTTCATCCGAACCGGACTTGGGTTGAGACAGTAAGATTGCGGTACAATTTGTGTGCGGTCGAACAGATTACTAATAACTAAACAAAATAATACTGATATGCAAATGTATCTTGTGGCAGCCGCAGGAGTAGTCGTCGGTCTCGCAGGAGGCATCTTGTGGCAGCCGCAGGAGTAGTCGTCGGTCTCGCAGGAGGCTATGTATACGGCAACCAGGCGAACAAGGTCTCTGTTTGCCACGTGACTGGCTCCGAAAGTAATCCTGTGGAGCTCATCAGCATCTCCGGCAACGCGCTCAATGCGCACCTTGCCCACGACGATTTCATCCTTCCGCAGGGAGCAACCGACTGCTCGGACGGTGACGGATCTCCTACGGGCGGCGAGAACTAGCCCCCGTACGCGTCAGGCTTTTCCCTTGGCTATCTCTACTGCGAGACCAAGGTAGTTTTCGGGCAAGAACGATTTCAGATGTTTTTTGACTTTGTCTGAAACATCGAGGCTGTCGATAAATCTCTCAAAATCTTCCAGCGATACTTCCCTGCTGCGCGTGAGGTTTTTCAGTTTTTCGTAGGGCACTTCCACGCCTTCACGGCGGAGCGCCGTTTGGATTGCTTCTGCGATAACTTCGGGATGTTTCTGCAATTCGGCAAGCATCGCGGCCTTGTTCACGTTCACCTTTGAGAGACCTCGCAAAAGCGCTTTGTAGCCGATGAGCGAGTGCGCGAACGCGACGCCGAAGGTGCGCTTCACCGTCGAATCCGAAAGATCGCGCTGGAGCCGCGAGATGGGGAGCTTGTGTGAAAAATGTTCGAACAAGGCATTTGCAACCCCGAGATTCCCTTCTGCGTTCTCGAAATCAATCGGGTTCACTTTGTGCGGCATCGTTGATGAGCCCACTTCGCCAGCTTTTGCTTTTTGCACAAGCCAGCCATCGCTGATATAGCGCCAGATATCCTGCGAAAGATCGACGAGAATCGTATTGATGCGGCGCAGATTATCGAACATCTCGGCGTAGGTATCGTGCGGCTCAATCTGCGTCGTGAACTGATTTAGCTCAAGCTTGATAGACTGCTTTTTATCATTAAATCGATTGATGAATTCTTTACTGAACTTGATCCAATCGACGTCAGGAGCACCTGCCACATGCGCGTTCCAATTTCCTGTCGCGCCTCCAAATTTTACGAGGATAGAATGTGCCGAGAGTTGCTCGCTTTGTCTGCCGATCCGTTCGTCGAATACTTTCATCTCTTTGCCGAATGTAGTCGGCGAAGCCGGCTGGCCGTGCGTACGTGCAAGCATCGGTGTTCCTGCGTGTTCTTTGACCATTTTCTGCAACGTTCCTCGAACCTCTCCCAGCGATGGAGCAACGACGGCCTCAAGTGCCCCGCGAAGTAGCAGTGCATAGGCGACGTTGTCGGTGTCTTCAGAAGTCGTCGCGAAGTGTATCCACTCGGAAACATCAACAAGCGTTTGTTTAGCGAGTTTGTGCTTCAGAAAATACTCAACCGCCTTTACATCGTGATTGGTCGCAGGAATGCCATTGAATCCCTCCCGCTCGATTTTTTTAACCGTCCCAGCATCTTCGATAGAGACGTTGGCGATCTTTTTCAAAAGTTTCTTTTCGTCCGCTGTAAGGCTACGTAACCCGACTCCAGCTGTCTCCGACAACGCGATGAGGTATTCGCATTCGACGAGAACACGTGCGCGAATGAGGGCAAACTCGCTGAAATATTCCGTGAGCTCTTTCCCCGCGTCGCGGTAGCGACCATCTATCGAACTTATCGCTGTCAGTGGGTTAAATTCCATATTGTTTCAAATTGCGCTCCATGCGCGGAATGATGGGTTCTTCTCCGGCGACAAATTTCCCGCCCGTGATCTGCTCATACATCTGAATGTAGCGCCGCGACATTTCTTCCACAAGCTTAGGCGGTGCGGGAGGAAGCACGGCGTCTTTGTACGGATCGCAGTGTTCCTTGAACCACAGCCGCAGGAACTCTTTGTCGAAATACTCCGGCTCCTCCCCTTTTGCGATGCGTTCACCGTATGATCCTTTCTGCCAATAGCGCGAAGAATCTGGTGTATGGATTTCGTCGATGAGTGTTAACCCCGTTTTTCCCTTCTCTCCCACTCCAAATTCGTATTTCGTGTCTACAAGAATAAGGCCTCGCTCTGCGGCGATTTCCTGCCCGCGCGCGAAGAGCGCGAGAGCAGTTTGTTTAACTTTCTCGAACAGTTCCTTCGTGACAAATCCTTCTGATACCAATTCTTCCACCGAGAGTGTCCGATCATGTTTTTCTTCCTTCGTCGTCGGATCGAAAATGGGATTCGGAAGCTTTTGGTTCTTCTTCATGCCATCCGACAATGTGAGTCCTCCGAAACTCCGCTCGCCTTTCGAGTATCTTGTCCAAATAGCGGTGTCGGTAACACCGGTAAGGTATCCACGTACGACCGCTTCGATGGGAACAGTTTTCAATTTCTTTACGACAGTGACATTTGGGTCGGGAACAGCAAGAACATGATTGGGCACAATATCTTTTGTCTGCTCGAACCACCATGCGCTCACTTGATTCAAGACCTGCCCTTTGTGTGGGATGTGCGCGATGAGCCGATCGAACGAAGAATGTCGATCTGTTGAAATTAAAATCAGCCGGTCAGGCTGTTCATAGATGTCGCGCACCTTCCCTGCTCTTTTCTTTCCGAGAAATTCAAAATTCGTTTCTTTGAGTACTTCCGTCATGTTGCAATGTACATCGATTTCTCCTGCTAGTCAAGACCATCGGAGCTGGCCCGTAAAAATGACGTCTTTATTGCCTTTTTTGATGACTCCTATCTCATATGCATCAACACCAGATTTTTTCATATGCTCAATCACCTCGTCCGTAAAATCTTTGCGTACCACCGCGGCAATCCCGACTCCCATATTGAACGTGCGAAGCATATCGGCATCCTCTAGGTTGCCGTATTTTTTCAACACGCCAAAAATCGGCAGGACTTTCAGCTTTGAGAGATCTATTTCGGCGCCCAAAGAGTCTGGCAGAATCCTGTTGAGATTTTCTTTGATGCCGCCTCCGGTGATGTGCGCAAGGCCAACGAGCCCCTCGCGCGCGAACAGGTCTTTCAGACAATTGTAGTAGGCGCGGTGCGGCGTGAGTATTGTTTCGATAAATGTTTTGCCTTCGATCATTTCATCTGCGATTTTCGGATTTGCATCCAGCATCTTCCGAATGAGCGAGAACCCGTTGGTGTGCACACCGCTCGAGGCTAGTGCGAGCACGACGTCGCCTTCGCGAATCTTCGAGCCGTCGGTAATGTTTTCCTTCTCAACCACGCCGACAATGCTCGCCGTAAGAATATACGTACCGGCAGGTACGACATCCGGCTGTTCCGAGGTTTCTCCGCCCGTAAGCACAGCACCGTTTTCCTTGCATGCGGCAGAAAGTGCAGAGACTATATTCAATACAACTTCCTTTTCGAGCTTGCCGCACACAATGCAATCTTGTACCGAAAGTGGCTTCGCACCCATCACGATGGCGTCGTTCACGAGGTGATTGACGAGGTCGTAGCAGATGGTCTCGATACTCCCGTGTTCGAGTGCCAGTTTTTGTTTCGAGCCCGGCTCCTCCGTCTTCAGAACGAGGACAGGATGCTTGTACTCCGGAAAGGCAGCGTCAAAAAGACTCGCGAACGCGCCAACTTTGTTGAGAACCCGCGCATTGTTGGTTGCGAGGATCTCTGCCATCTTTCGTTTCGCTTCATTGGCCGCGTCTATGTCTACTCCAGTCCCTTTGTACGATAACTTCTTGCCGCTCATATCAATCCCTGCTCTTCAAGGTATTTTTTGAATCCTTTTTCCTGCAGCTTCGCGTCTTTCGCGAAAACATCTCCACCAAGCTTTTGTTTGTAGGCAGAAACTTTCGCGCGTACTGTTTCATCACCTGTACCGATGATTTGTGCGGCAAGGATACCGGCATTTTTCGCACCGTTGATCGCAACGGTCGCAACAGGAATCCCCGGCGGCATCTGCGCAGTCGAGAAAAGCGCGTCCACTCCTGCCGCCCCCATCTTCGCGCTCGCGAGCGGAACACCAATGACAGGAAGCTCCGTGTGTGCTGCAACAACTCCCGCAAGATGCGCGGCGCCTCCGGCGCCGCAGATGAATACTTTGTACCCTGCGGCTTCGCTCTTTTTTACATATTTAACGATTGCCTCGGGCGTGCGGTGAGCCGAGAGCGTGTGCACTTCCGAAGCGATCCCGAATTCCTCCAAAATCTTCGCCGCCTCTTGCATCACCGGCAAATCGGAGTCAGAGCCCATTACAATCCCCACGAGCGGCTCATTCATAACGAGTATGCATTATACTCGTTTTTTCACTCACGAACAGTTCAGTGGATCGCAGGCACCTTCATATCCATTATAGGGGTCGCGGAGTTTCAAGTAGTTGCCTCGTTCGTTCTTGTACCACCCCTCCTCAGACACAATATAAAAATCCTGCGGGCGATCTTCGGGATCGTCGTTGGATGGTGTAAAACCGCGGATTATAGAATCCTCGACAAGAGGGTAGAGGCCATAGTGTCGATGACTCGCTGCCGGCGAATTTTCTCGTCTCCCGTAGTTGTACACCTCGCCTTTGTATCCTTCCCTTCCCAGCATGTCTCCAGCCTTTACCTTGCTTCCAACCGCAACTGTTGTCGTTGCCATATGCTCGACAACGAAAATCCTCTGCGACGAGGTACCTACAACGAGCGCAATCGATCCATTAAAATCATCTCGAAAAAGTACGGTCCCGTCGTAAGGAGAATAGACGGGCGTGAAGTACCCGCAGTAGTAATCAACTCCGGTGTGCGCATGGTTACCGACCGTCCCTCCAAACCCGAGGGTCACGATGCATGTGGTGATAGTGCCAACGAGAAAAGACAGCATACCTGAAAAACCCACCAAATAAAACAAAAAAGGTCCCTATGGGACCTACTTCTGACTACCTGTGGGGTCAGCACCCTACCACTCTATGCAAGTGATGTCAATGCTTGGAAAAGTCGCCCGCTAGGTGAAATAACGCACTGCATTTCTAAATAGCTGAAGACCGGGACTCTCTTTTGGCATTGGCCTGTCATCGCGGACATATTCTTCTCGCAAAAGCGTCCAGTGCGGAAGCTGGGTGAAGCGCACGGCGCGCTCGGGATGCGGCATGAGCCCGAGCACTCTGCCACCGTAGCCGGTGATGCCTGCGATACCCTCGAGCGAGCCATTGGGGTTTGCCGGCATGTCGAAGTGCTTCGCCGTTTCTCCTTCCACATACTTCAGTGCAACCGCACCATCTTTCTTTAACTGTGCAAGCGTCTCTGGCTGCGCGAAATATTTTCCCTCACCATGTGCGATTGGGACGGAAAGCATTTTGATGCCCTTCAGCCATGGGCTGTCATTCTGCACTTCGAGATCCACCCAGCGGGCGTTGTAGCGCGCGATGCCTGCCCGTACTCCGTCTTGCGGAGGCGGGTCGTTTGCGACGAGAGCGCCGGGCAGGAATCCTGCGCTCGTGAGTATCTGGAACCCGTTGCAAATGCCGGCCATCAAGGTGTCCCGCGCGAGAAACTTTTCGATTTCCTTGCCCAAATGATGCCTCACCTTATTGCCGTACGCCTTCCCCGCACCGGTGTGATCGCCGTACGCAAAGCCGCCGCCGAAGACAATGATTTGTGCTTTTTTCAAAATCGAGGGCTTTGCGATGACGTCGTTGAGATGCACGATGTCCGCCGTCGCTCCGACCTGCTCGAACGCGGCTTTCGTTTCATCCTCTGTGTTGAGGCCGTATCCCGAGAAAATGATGACATGCGGTTTTACCATAATTTGAAAAACGAGCGGTAGTTCTCAGTAAGAGCTGGAAGTGGAATCTCGACTTTTTCCTTCGGAAGTTCGATTGAAACTGACCATGCTTGCACGACTTCCCCTATCAGTGTCAAGGTGACACCTTGACATGCCTTCTCAAATTCATTTTGTGCACTGCGGCGCACCGAGAGAAGAATACGGCCCTGACTTTCTGAAAAGAGAATCGAGTCGGCGCGGCGGGCTTTGCCAGGAATGTTTGTGAGGTCGACATCAGCTCCGAGCTGTCCTGCGATCGAAGACTTTGCGAGCGCAACGGCAAGCCCGCCGCGGCCAACACCGAGCGCGGAAGCAATGAGACCTTTCTGAATCGCGTGAGAAACCGCATCGTATGCTTTCGCGTTCTTTTTCGCATCAACGACCGGCACTTGTGGCAAGGTAAGACCTTGCCATTTCGCGTACTCGGAGCATCCCAACTCGTCGTTCGTTTCGCCGATGAGATAGACAAGATCCCCCACTCGTTTGAAATCGATGGTCATCGCTTTCGCGACATCGGGAATGACACCAATTGCCGAGATTAGGATCGTCGGAAGTGCGGCAATGTGTACTGGCTTTCCTTTCGCATCAAAGCCGCGGAAGTCGTTGAACATCGAGTCTTTGCCAGAGATAAAAGGTGTGCCGTATGCGGTTGCTACGTCATAACAGGCTTTCGCCGCCTGTTTCAATTCATACAAGCGCTCCGGCTTCTCGGAGGAAGACCAGCAGAAATTGTCGAGAATCGCGAGATAATCGCGCGAGGCGCCCGCGCAAATTGCATTGCGCACCGCGGTATCAATCGCCGCTGATGCCATCGCGTAGGTATCAATCTCGGAGTACCACGGCGCATAGCCTTGCGCGAGAACAATTCCACGCTCCGAATCAAAAAGTGGTTTAATCACAGCTGCATCGGCATTCACGCGCCCCTTCCCTTGCAGGGGCTTTGTCGCCGAATTTCCCTGCACCTCGTGGTCGTACTGCTGGGAAATAAATGAAATACTTCCGATGCTCGGACGTGAAAGTACATCGAGTATCGCTTTTTTCAGATCCATATTCTTTTTCTCCTCTTTATTCTTCCTTCCTACTTCTTTCTTCTTACTTCTCTGAATTTGTACCGGACGTCCTTCATGTAGAAAATCCAGCGTCAGGTCCATCACTGTTTTCTTTACCCCGAGCGAGGTCGAGGGGCCGCCATAACGCACTACGACACGATCAGTATTTGTAAATTCCCCTATTCGCGTAGCTTCCACGTCGTGCCTGTCCATAATCTTTTTGAACGCCGCCCACTTGCGCTTAGGCACAGCAAGCGTCATCCGCTCCTGCGATTCCGAAAGCCAAATCTGCCACGGTGAAAGTCCTGCGTATTTGAGCGGCACTTTTTCGAGATCGACGATGCAGCCGCCGCTCTCGCGCGACATTTCCCCTACGGCTCCAGAAAGACCGCCTGCGCCGTTGTCGGTGATGGAGCTGTAAAGTCCGGCATCACGCGCCTCGCGAATGAGCGCATCGGAGAGTTTCTTCTGCGTAATCGGATCGCCTATCTGCACG
The DNA here is from genome assembly GCA_016186695.1 of Candidatus Kaiserbacteria bacterium. Taxonomy (GTDB): domain Bacteria; phylum Patescibacteriota; class Minisyncoccia; order Phycocordibacterales; family UBA2100; genus UBA10103. Next base: position 94,515 of record JACPLC010000005.1, read on the forward strand.
GCTGTCGCCGGAGAACCTTTTGAGAGCGCTTCCGATGAGAATGTCGCTCCGTGAATGCCGTCGAGTCCCACGCGCCCGCCTATCATCACGATGTAATCCCCCGCTTTCGCTCGTTTAAGGTCCGACCTTTGGGCGCTCTTAAGGTCGGACCTTGGTATGCGGCGGGGAATAAGACCGACCGTGCCGCCAAATACGAGCGGTTTGCCGCGATAGCTTGGATCGACAGCCACAAATCCCAGCGGCGTCGGTATCCCGCTCTGATTTCCTCCTTCGTTAATGCCCTGCACAACGCCTTCAAGAATGCGGCGCGCGGGCAAAAGCGGTTGGTTCTTTTCGCGATCGCGATAAAGCTCGCGCGCATCGTGCGGATCAGCGACGCAGAAACCGTATGTATTCGCAATGGGTTTCGCTCCCAAACCAAAACCAAGCGCATCACGGTTCACGCCGACGATAGCCGTGACCGAACCGCCAAAGGGATCGAGTGCCGAGGGTGCGTTGTGCGTTTCGACCTTGTGCGTAATGAGATACTTGTTGTCGAACGCGATCGCGCCCGAGTTGTCTTTAAACACGGAGACACAAAAATCTCCGACTTTTGTTTTATTCTTTCTTCTTTCTTCTTTCTTCTTCCTTCTGATCTCCTCTGTCGCACCTTTTATGTAGCGGTGGTAAATCCCCTCTTTCACTTCATCCAAAGGGTCGGCGAAAATCGTATGTTTGCAGTGCTCCGACCACGTTTGAGCCAGCGCTTCGAGCTCGACGTCGGTCGGGTTGCGCTTCTGCGTTCGAAAATGAGCGCGAATAACTTTCATTGCCCCGAGAGAAAGTGCGAGGGGCCCGCGCCTGCCCGCCGAAGCCTTGGCGGAGGCGGGACCGAGAATTCCCTCTCTGCTTATCTTCATCAATTCCGCGTCACTCACTTCCAAATTCACTGTGTCAGCCCTCGACGACTCGTGGAGCTTCACCTTCGGCACGACGACCGGAAATTTCCGGCCCGCCTCTGAAATGCTTGCACGCTCGACGAGCGGATTGTGCAGCTCGCGCACGAATTGTTCTACTTCGCTCTTTGATACATCGCCGGTGAAAAAAATAAAGCGGGATGAATAGACCGCCTCGCCGTCCCGAAACTTCCTTCCAATCGTATCTTCGATCGTTTCCTGCACCGTCGTCCCGAGATTGTCTGTCACTCCCGGCAGGTAGCCGATCTCTATCGCGTACGTGTAGTTTTTAGGCGCAAGAACACTGTCCGTCGAAAATCTCTCTGTGATGGGGTTCGTAAGGCGCTCCGCTGCCCTCTGCAGTTCGCCCTGATCCAGTTTCGCGTCAACGGTATACGCGGCAGTCGTCGCGACAGCCGAAAGCCGGGTCTCGGGAAAGAGGCTTTTGAGCGTACGGAGGAGTTTCTGGGCGCGCGCGTCCTCTACCTTTGAGGAAATCGCGATACGAGCCGTCATACCCCACCATACTAGCATCGGGGCTAATAATCAAGTACCGTGACATGATGGCGAGACAGCAAAAAGAAAGCCTGCTTTTGCCCCAGCTGCTCAAAAAAATTGCGCCTACCATCGGCGCCCGAGTATATATCGAGCCGGAATGGGGCATCGCCGGCCAGATCACCTTTCGCGACGGGAAAAAGCGCTACTTCCGGTACAACACACTCGACCTCAATCCCGTCGGCTCCTCCGATATCGCGAAGGACAAAGACTACGCGAATGTCTTTATGAAGCGCATGGGCTACCGCACTGTGCCCGGCAAAGCGTTCTACTCGAACGAGTGGTGCAAGCAGATAGGCTCAAAACGAGATATTCGTGCTGCGTACCGCTACGCGCGGAAACTCGGACTTCCCGTCGTCGTGAAGCCCAACGAAGGGAGTCATGGCACGGGCGTATTTCTTGTGCGCAACAAACGGGAGTTTATGCCTGCAATGCGCCACATATTCAAAGAAGATCGGGTCGCCTTGGTACAGCGCGTCGTGCGTGGCAAAGATTACCGAATCGTCGTTCTCGACAGCTCTGTGATTTCTGCATATGAGCGCATTCCCCTCTCCGTGGTCGGCGATGGCTCTTCGAGTATCAAGCAGCTTTTGAAAAAGAAACAAAAGCGGTTCCGCGCGGGCGGCCGCGACACGCGCATCCGCCTCGATGACATCCGTATCTCCCACAAACTCGGGATGCAAAAACTCGCGCTCCGCTCCGTGCCCGAGCGCGGCAAACGGATTTACCTTCTCGACAACGCAAACCTCTCCTCTGGCGGCGACGCGGTGGATGTGACGAAACCAATTCATCCCGAATTTAAAAAACTCGCGGTCAAACTCACGCGCGACATGGGCCTTCGCCTCTCCGGTGTCGATCTCATGGTCGCGGGCGACATCCGAAACGCACCAAAAAAATACTGGGTGCTGGAAATAAACGCTGCTCCCGGCCTCGACCACTACGTCCAAACCGGCCTCGCCCAACAAAAAATTGTTGAAAATCTCTACCTCAAGGTTCTTCGATCAATGGCCAAATAGCGCCACAAATTGACAACCCCTGCCAATCGTGGTTGTCTATACGCTAGTGCCGTTCACCTATCTTTCGGCTCTTAAAAGTGGGACTCAAACTGCAGGCAACACCTGCAGAATCGCAACCGCTCTGGCAGCAGGGCACATTCAAGGGAAGAAACCCAATGAACCTCGCGAGTAACTCAAACGCGCGTGCCGCCGCTCCACTGTCGATTGTCTGGGGTGCTCGCACCCCGGCGGAACGTGGACCAATCATTGCGACGTTGCGCAACCCAGCGCAACGCAACGCTATCGGCATGCATGCCGGTGGCTATTCGATCTATCGCGGTCTCGCGGTCGCGATGGGCGCCTTGCCAAGCAATCACGTGCCGGATCTTACCAATACGGCACCATCTGACCGGCTTGGCCCCCACCCGCAGTGGATGCGCGAGGATACCATCGTATCGCTCGATCCATGGGGTCATATGGTAGGCGAGGTGTTCGCTGACCATCTCGCGCGCGACTGTGCCATCTTCCCGACGATCGCAGCCGCGCGTGCGCACATTGACGTTCCCGAGATCCGAGCTGCAATCGCAGCAGGCCAGTTCAGGTGCGACGGCGAGATCGTTGCGCCGACGGGTAGCGTTCGCGTGATGAAGGCAGCGATTGATCCCGTGTGGTACCTACCCGGTATCGCACAGCGACTCGGCCTGACCGAAACAGCGCTCCGTGAAAGTATCTACGAGCAGAGCGGCGGGATGTACAGCGAATTGGTAGAACGTCCCGACCTCAAGGTCTTTCTTCCGCCCATCGGCGGCACGTCGGTCTATGTGTTTGGGGACCCCGCAAAGCTCAGCGATCGCACGACACCGCTAGCGTGTCGCGTCCACGACGAGTGCAACGGATCGGACGTCTTTGGATCTGATATCTGCACCTGTCGGCCGTATCTTGCCCACGGGATTAAGGTCTGCGTCCAGATGGCACAGATGGGCGGCGTCGGCCTGATCGTCTACAATCGCAAAGAAGGTCGTGCGCTCGGCGAGGTCATCAAACTCCTTGTCTACAACGCGCGTAAGCGGCAGACCGGCGGCGATACCGCCGACAACTACTTCTTGCGAACGGAGTGCATAGCCGGCGTGCGTGACATGCGCTTGCAGATGCTCATGCCAGATGTGCTGCATTGGCTGGGTGTCTCGAAGATCCATCAGTTCGTCAGCATGAGCAACGACAAGCGTGACGCGATCCTGAAAAGCGGTATTGAGATCGGGGAGCAAGTCTGCCTCCCCGACGAACTCGTGCCGAGCGACGCTCAAGTCGAGCTTGCCGCCAAGATCGCGGCTGGCTATTTCACGCCCCCGACTGTTTCGGCGCGTGATCGACTCGAGATCGTGAAAGGTCGCGACGAGCGAGCGTGACAGGTTCAATCCTGCACCTCGCAAACAAAAGCCCTCGGCGCTGAGCCGGGGGCACTTTTTTATACCAAATATTTGACAATCCCACGAATCGTGATTATATTTTTCGAAGTGCGATGCTTGAAACATCGCCGAAAAGAGAGTCACAAACAAGGGAGGATGGCCCATGAGGCCCCCATCATATGTCGGGATCACGGGATATGAGGCCGCGGCACAAGTCGCTGCGGTGCGAAATTCTGTGTCTGCCGATCGTCTGCTGATGGTCGGCTGTGGCATGCGGGGACACCCGATCCACTGGGCCCCGGACAAGTGGCCCAACCGATGCCCGCATCCAGACCAGCTACCGGCTATCTTCGGATCACTGCCTAATGTGCTCAACATATTGCACTTCACTCTTTTGGAGGGATGCGACTTGTATGAACACATGTGCATGGCACACAAGGTTGCCGGACTGAACTTCCACGGCTTCCAACTCAATACGCCGTGGCCGGATGTTGATTCTCTGGTCCGGTATAAATCCCGGTTCCAGGGTGCAGTCATCACGATACCGCTTCAACGAGAGGCACTGGACATCGTCGACTGGGATCCCAAGGGGATCGCGCGAAAGCTCAAAGGGTATGAGGATGTCGCCGATTACGCCTTGATCGACCCAAGTGCGGGCTACGGCCAAGAACTTGATGTGCGGTTTACGCGTAGTTGCTTCGACGCGATCTTTGCGCTCATGCCGAACGTCGGCCTCGTTGCCGCGGGCGGCTTGTTTGCCGACAACGTTGAAGAGAAGCTCGAGGATCTCCTCAAGGAGTTTCCTCTTGGTACGGACGCGGAAGGAAAACTCCGCACATCGGACGATCACCTCGGCGTAGCGGAGGCAATCCGGTACGTTCAAACTACCGATGCGCTTCTTCGGAAGTATGAAGCAAAACGCAATCCACAACTGCTCAAATGAAATGACGGAGGAGTACCAATGGCAATCAAGAGCACGATGCAACTGGAAACTTCGTTCGGGGTCTTCCAGACTTCCTACCACGATATCAATGGCAAGATGATCGTGTCGTTTGCGTGCAACGACGTAATGTCGCAAATACCGCTTGTGCGCATGCACTCCGGCTGCATCTTTGGCGACGTGTTTCATTCGCTGCACTGCGACTGCGGTCAGCAGAAAGACGCAGCCATGCGAGCGATCAAACGGCATGGCCGCGGGGTCTTCCTGTACTCGCCCTTCCAAGAAGGTCGGGGACACGGCCTCGAGGTCAAGATCCGCGAGATGGCTATCCAGCGCGAGAAGGGTCTGGACACCATCGAGGCGTTCAGGTCCATCGGACTGGAGCCCGACATCCGAACGTACGAGAGGGAGGTCGCGGTTCTCAAAGAGCTCGGCGTTCCAAGGGCGATCATCCACTTCAGTGGCAACCCCCACAAAAGGGCGGCGCTGGAGGCGGAGGGCTTCGTTGTTGAACAGATCGAATGGTGCGAACCGCTCGGTGAGCTCGCGGCGGCGGAGCGCGGCCTGAAGAAATCAAGGCTGAACTACGCCTACCGCGACGAGCAATAAGGAGCGGTTCGATGGTCAGACTTCATCGGATACATCGCTCCCCCATGTTCGCGTCGGCGAGCTTGGACGACATTTGGAAGAGAACGAGGCGTTCACTTGGGCGCATCGCTCACGACCAGCGGCGGTTCGCCGTTTCTCCGCGGCCCGATAATCCGTTCGACGTCGGCGCCGGGATGGCGTTGCTAACTCCAAAGCGCGAGCTGATGTGTATCGGCACGAGCAACTACAAGCAGGCGGTCGGACCACGAAAACACAAGTGTCCCGACCACTGTGCGGAGATGTATGGCATCGCCACCGCACGAAAAATGAAATGCAAGATCATCGGCATGGTGATCGAAGCGCCTCCGCAGCCGGATGACTACAGCGGCTTCTTCAAGCATGAGGTAACCGTGTCCTGCGTGTTCTGCCGGCATGAGTACCGGTTGGAACTGAAGGATCCGGACAGTCCTCTCATGCCGGAGACATGGTTGCGGTTCAACCATCCGACGAACCGGAAAAAGTTCTTCGAGAAGCAGGTGGCGGCGTTTCTCGCGCTGTTCCCGAACGACCCGAATGAACTCAACCCAATGCACCTTGCTAACCGGGGCGGCCCATGACTGGACCGCCCCACAACTTTTTAATGTTCGCGCACTAGATCTACGTATTTGTATTTGATGCCGTTCCATTCGTGTTCTTCTTCGAAGACTTTTTTGGTGAACTCCTTTTCATATGGCGGGAAAAAGGTGTCGGCTTCGCCTTCTGCGTCGATGAGTGTGAGGTAGAGCTTGTCGATTTGCGGAAGCGCTTCTTTGTAAATCTCCGCTCCCCCGCCGATGTGTATCTCATCGCCCCCCGGCGCATCTTTTGCTTTCTCCAAAGCCTCATCGAGCGAGTGCGCGACGATAACGCCCTCGTACGTCCAGTTAGGGTCGCGGGTAATGACGATGTTTGTCCTATCCGGCAGGGGCGAGCCGCGGTAGCCCACAATGGATTCAAATGTTTTCCGCCCCATGATGAGCGGGTGCCCGCGCGTGAGGTCGCGGAAACGCTGAACGTCGGCCGGAATTTTCCAAAGAAGCTTATTATCTTTACCGAGCTCCCTATTGCGCCCTATGGCGACGACCGCCGCAACTATTGGTTCCTTCATGCTTCTGATATTACCATTTCTGCTTTCATCACGATGAGGTGTCACCTCATCGTTAACGCTCGAAACGATCGGTTCTTACCTCTTCGTAGTAAGATCGCGCATCGGCAAGCATGCGAGAAAGAGGAATCTGATCGGCAATTTCAAAACCCTCTTTCGAGAGAACGGGATGTTTCGGTTGTTTATTTTCGTAGCTGGCAAGGCTGGAATAAGGATACTGCGCGAGCTTTTCGTGCAGCGACCTCATATTTTTTACAACTCCCTGCTTCCATCCAGGCTCATACAATTCTGCCGGGTTGAGGTGAATGTATTGGATCACGTGCTGAAAGTACCGGTCAGTCGCAATATGCCGCGACCGAAACGGCCTCAAAAAAACGTTGCCTACCCGTTTGTTCCTTGCATTGAAATACATCGCATATGCTGTTCCCACTTTTTTCAGAAACGACGAAATGCCGCCAACTGTGTGTTCTTTCAGTAGCAAATGGAAATGGTTTGGCATTAAACAAAACGCACCAATCGACACGATTGCTTGTCCGCGTTCTACCAGAAATGATTTTTCCACCCGCGGCTTGTATGTATTAAAAAGACCTATCGGCTTGGTCCCATTTGCAAGATAAAGGAGCATTATAAAACGATTCGCATCGTACTCATTCTCGAAAACCTTTCGTTTTTCAACGCCTCGATTAAAACAGTGATACCACTCGCCAATTTCAAAAGGTGGACGATTGGCCATGTGAGCAAGTATATCACGATGAGGTGTCACCTCATCGTGAGGGACCGCGAGGAAGCGATTACAATTACCAACATATGAATCAGTACGAAGTGGAGGTGAAGGCACTGCTTGGGAGCGCGGAGCGCGCCGAAGCAATCCGAAAAGCGATGAAAAAAGTGGACGCTTCGTGCGCGCTTATCTCAAAAAACAAACAGTTGAATCACTACTTCGAGATCGATAAATTCTTCAAAGATCCCATCCACTCCCTTGCCAGCGTGATGCGCGCACATCTTCCCGAGCACGCGATCGAGAAGCTCAAAGATATGGCAGCGCGCGCAAAGCAGTTCTCCTTGCGATCACGAAACAAGGATGGTGAGGCGCTGCTTGTCGTGAAGGCATCCGTCGACGAAACAACGAGTGAAAACGGTATCGCCCGCATCGAGTTCGAAGAAAAGTTCCCGCAATCGTTCGACTACCTCGACGAGCTCATTTTGACGAACGGATTCCGCTATCAGGCGAAGTGGTCGCGCGAGCGCGAGGAATATATGTGCCGCGGTGTGAACGTCACACTCGACAAGAACGCCGGCTACGGATGGCTCGCAGAATTCGAACGCATCGTCGAAGATGAGGTGAAAGTCGAGGCTGCCCGAAATGAGATCCGCAGTCTTATGAAAGAACTCGAGGTTGAGGAGCTCGCGCAAGACCGTCTTGAGCGCATGTTCGCTTACTACAACGCCCACTGGCCGGAGTATTACGGCACCGAGAAAATATTCGTGATAGAGTAAAGACCCATGTTTTTGTCTGATGCGGATATCAAAAAGGCCGTACAAAAGGGCGAAATAACGCTCGAGCCTTTTAGCGAAGCCCAGCTTCAGCCCGTCTCCTACGACATTAAACTCGGCAATAAATTCATAACCAACGATGAGAGCTCGACGCACTTTGTCGATCCCTCGCGCAAGATCTATGCCAAAACGCGCGAGATGGAAGTAAGGGACGGCGAGGAATTCGTGCTTCACCCCGGTATCTCCGTTTTGGGAACTTCCAAAGAATATTTCGGCTCCGATGTCTACCTCATTCAAATCGGCGGCAAATCATCGCTCGCGCGGGTCGGGCTCATGGTGCACAACACCGCGGGTATCATCAACCCCGGCCACTTTCTCCACGTGACCTTCGAAATGACCAACCAGAGCAATGTTCCCATCATCTTGCGCCCCAGCATGGAGATCGCGCAGATAACATTCTCGATGATCTCCTCGCCGCCGGAGCGGAACTACCGCGCGGTGGGACGTTTCGCAAAAGACAACTGGAATCATTTCACCCCCGCCAAAAAGAACGGCCGCCGTTCGCTCAAAAAATAACGTATGGACCGTCATCCCGAGTATCAATACCTCGATCTATTAAAAGAAACGCTCGAGGTTGGTGAAGAACAGACAGACAAAGGGACGGGTGTTAAAACATACAGCATCTTCGGGCGGCAGATCCGTTTTGACCTTTCACAAAATCCGCCAGCTGGCGGATTCCCTCTTCTCACCACAAAAAAAGTGTACTGGAATGGTGTCATCCACGAGCTTTATTGGTTCCTCTCCGGACAATCCAACATCAAGTACCTCGTCGATCGGGGCGTGCATATTTGGGATGACTATCCGTACAAGATCTACAAGGAGAAAGTCGAGAAAGGCAACGCCCCCGACATGGGCAAGGACGAATTCATTGCGAAGATAAGAGATGATGCGGCGTTTGCAAAAGAGCATGGCGAGCTTCCCCACATCTACGGCGAGAGTTGGCGGCGGTGGCCTGCAAGAGACGGCCGGAGTGTTGACCAGCTCGGGTGGGCGATAGAAGAGCTGCGAAAGGACCCCGATGCACACAATACACTCGTTACGTCGTGGAATCCCGAATACCTTTACAGCATGGCTGCGCCCGGAGAGGGGGCGCGCTTCCCTATTTGTCATAACATGTACCAGCTCAATATAAAGCGGGGCCGCGTCTGCATGCAGCTCTACCAGAGAAGCGGCGATATTTTTCTCGGCATTCCGTTCAACATCGCGAGCTATTCACTTCTCACCTCAATCGTCGCAAAGATCCTCGGGCGCGAGGCCGGAGAATTCGTGCATACCTTTGGCGACCTCCACATCTACGAAAATCATCGCGAGCAAGCGAAAGAACAACTGGCGCGGAGCCCGAATGCATTTCCAACTATTTCGTTTACCCAAGAATTTGATTCCCTCGATTCATTCAAACCGGAGTACGTGCAGCTGAATGATTACAATCCGCATCCCCCTATCAAAGCAGAGCTCACGATCGCCGGCGGCTACAACAAAGCACTGCACGGGACAAAAGCATGACCCGCGGGAAATTTATCGTACTCGAAGGCGGAGAGGGCTCCGGCAAGACGACTTTCGGAGAGCGGCTCAAACTTGAATTCCCCGAAATCGTCTACACGCAAGATCCCGGGGGCACGCCGCTCGGCGAGAAAATACGAGACCTCTTGATGGCGGACGAGACGGCGGGTATAGACGCGCGAGTCGAGCTACTGCTTTTTCTTGCGGGGCGTGCGCAACTTGTGACAGAGATCATTAAGCCCGCACTTGAGAGTGGGAAAAATGTGATATCGAACCGCTTCGGCCTCTCCTCTATCGCCTATCAAGTATACGGGCGCGAACGTCCCGAACTCTTGTCACTCTATAGTTCTGTTTCAGCAGAGATCCTGCAGGGGTGCGTGCCCGATGCATGCATATTGCTTGACGTCACACCGGAGACGGGTGCTGCGCGCGTGCATGCTCGGCCCGAAACACCGACCCGCTTCGACAAGGAATCGCTCGATTTTCACGCACGCGTGCGCGAAGGCCTCAAAAAGCACGTCGGCGAATTCGGCAAACCATTCATCATCGATTCGGAAAAGCCGTTGGAGGAGGTCTGGACGGAAGTGAGAAATATCGTACAATCAATTCTTCAATAACCCCCTATGGTCTAGCAAACGTACATACCTTTATCCGTTTTCATTCAAACGTATGTACGACTACGTCAAGAAACAAGACAAGGAAGTATTTGAGGCGCTCGAAGGAGAAGAAAGAAGACAGGCGGAAGGGATCGAGTTGATCCCCTCGGAAAACTATGTCTCGCGCGCAGTTCGCGAGGCAAATTTCTCTAATCTCACGAATAAATATTCCGAGGGGTATCCCGGCAAGCGCTACTACGGCGGGCAGACGTACACCGACATCGTTGAAAATATCGCGCGCGACCGCGCAAAACAGCTTTTTGATTGTAAGTTTGCGAACGTCCAGCCGCATGCTGGCGCAAACGCCAACATTGGCCTCTACTTCGCCCTCCTCGAGCCGGGCGACACGGTGCTTGGCATGGACCTCTCGCACGGCGGCCATCTCACACACGGACATCCTGTCACGTACCTTACGAAAATCTTCAGGTTTGTTCGCTACAAGATGAAAAATGTGGATACGGGCGAGATCGACTACGATGAAATGCGCGAGGTGGCAAAGAAAGAAAAACCAAAGATTGTCCTTGCCGGCTACTCCGCCTATCCGCGCGAGCTCAACTATGCGAAGTTCGTTGAGATCGCGCGCGAGGTTGGCGCCTACGCGGTGATGGATATCGCACACATTGCAGGCCTGATCGCCGGCAAGGCCATGAAAAACCCCTTTGACGCCGGTTTCGACATCATGACGACGACTACCCACAAGACGCTCCGCGGTCCGCGCGGCGGCATGATACTGACGCGCGAGAACGAGGAGGTCGCGAAGAAAATCGACAAAAGCATTTTCCCAGGGCTTCAGGGCGGCCCGCTTATGAACACGATCGCTGGGAAGGCCGTGTGCTTCGGCGAAGCCCTCTCGCCGAAATTCAAAAAATACGCCGTACAGATTCTCAAGAACGCAAAAGCAATGGAGGAGGTCTTCCGGAAAGCAGAAATTCGCATGCTTACGGGCGGTACCGACAGCCATCTTATCCTTGCCGATGTATTCGGCTCGATCGGCATGCCCGGAAAAGAAGCGGAGACGCTTCTCGACGAGGTCGGCATCACGCTCAACAAAAACGCTATCGCCGACGACACGCGAGGACCGATGGATCCTTCAGGCATCCGCTTCGGGCCGCCCGCTATCACAACGCGCGGCTTCAAAGAGAAAGAGTGCGCGCGCGTCGCGGAGCTGATGGTAGAGGCGATGAAAAACAAGGACGACAAAAAGAAGCTCGGTGCGATCCGCGAAGAAATCCGCACACTTTGCAAAAAATTCCCGATACCGGACGTATTCGTCTAACCAGCGCCAAACGTATATAATGCCCGAATTCATGTTCGGCATCGACCTTCTTTCGCTCGTGCAGCTCGTCGGCTACCCCGGCATCTTCGCGATGATATTCGCGGAATCCGGCATCCTCATCGGCGTCTTTTTCCCCGGTGCCTCGCTTCTCTTTGCTTCCGGCGTCCTTGCCGCGGCGGGCGTTTTCAACATCTGGATTCTCCTTACGGGGGTCATCGTCGCGGCCGTCGCCGGCGACAGCGTCGGCTATTGGTTTGGGACGAAGGTGGGAACCGCACTCTACACGCGGCCCGACACGCGCTTCTTCAGGAAGGAGTACATCGAAAAGACCAAACTATTCTTCGATAAATACGGGACGCGTACCGTCCTCGTTGCGCGCTTCATCCCCATCGTCCGTACCTTTGCGCCAATCCTCGCGGGCGTCGGCTCGATGACCTACAAGACTTTCCTCTTCTACAACGTCCTCGGTGCCTTTCTCTGGGCAGGCGGCGTGACGCTCCTCGGCTACACCTTAGGCAGGAGTATCCCCGACGCTGAAAAGTTTATTCTCCCGCTCGTGCTCATCATCGTCGGCTTCACACTGATACCTCTGGCGGTGCACTGGTGGCAAAATAGAGACGTGACGCCAAAGCAGTAACTATGAGCTCTCCGCGCGCCGTCGTCTTCGACCTCGACAACACGCTTGCGCTCGCCTTCGAGCACCTCTCGGCGCGCACGGCCAAAGGTCTCTCGCAACTTCTCGAACTGATCCCTGTCGCGGTCATGAGCGGCGCGACGATCGAGCGCATGGAAGAGTACGTGCTTCCCACCCTTCCTAGCGATGCCAAACTCGCAAACCTCTACCTCTTCCCCAACACCGGCGCGAGCTGCTACGTGTGGAAGAAGGGAGAGTGGCAGCGCGCATACCATCACGCCTTCACCAGAGAGGAGTTCGACGCGGCCGTCGCGGCTGTTTCGGAAGGCATCGAGAAAACGGGAATCGTCGAGGGGGCGCCGCAGTGGGGAGAGCGCATAGTCGCCCGCGAAAATCAAATCACGTTTGCAGGCATTGGCGTCGACGCGCCTGCCGACAAAAAGCGCGCGTGGGATCCCGATCGCGCCAAGCGTGCAAAACTGAAAGCGTTTCTCGATGAAAAACTTGCGGGATTCGACTTCGACATACGTGTCTCCAGCCGTACCGCCATCGACATCACAAAAACCGGTATCAACAAGGCGCTCGGCGTGCGCTGGCTCGCTAAGCATCTGGGCGTCGAGCCAAAAGATATGCTATTCGTTGGCGACGACCTAAAGCCCCACGGCAACGACGCGGTAGTTATCCCGACCGGCATTCAAATACGCGAGACCTCCGGCCCCGAAGAGACGGCGGCTATCATCGAAGAGCTCATCGGTGCGAGCGATCCGACATGAATGGGGTTTGCTGTTTATAACAAGATTGTTCAAAAAGAAAATAGGTGGTACACCTATTTTGGTGAAAGCACGGTGCTCTCATCCACGAACACGGGAGACTCTCCATGGGTAGAGCAGGCCACGGACGAAGGGCGTTCAAGACGCCCGCAGGCCGCGCGCACGATGCGCGAGACGCGCTTATAGGGACGCTCGGCAGACTGAAAGAAGAGCTTGAAAAGGGACATGAGGTTGCGGCGACGCAATTTCAGAACGAACTTCTCTCAGTCTTCGCGACGGCCGAGTCGGTTCGAACGTTCGGCATGCCAGTACAAAAATGTCAGAACCTTCTCAAGCGCGATCCGAGCAAATACGAGGTGCTCGAACACCTCGTGATGAAGAAGTTGCACTCCGGTTCGGGGCCAACCGTCATCTTCGGAATCCTGCGCTGGAAGGCGCGCGAGCTCGGTGTTCCGATCTGACGCCAAAATACGCCATCACGCTTGCTCTTGTGGCCGCCCCTCAAGGCGGCCGCTTTTTTGCCGATTTGACCCCGCAAAACACGTACGTCTTGGTCCCTCATGGCGGCAAGGTCTCGCCTTGCCATTCCTCTCTAGCGGATGCGAACCGAGCTTGAATTGATGTTGGAGTGGTAAGAGATGTAGGTGCCACCGCCACTGCCTCCCTGCCCACCCACCACGCCGCCATTTGCGCCGTTCCCTCCTCCTCCAGAAATCGAACCCCCCGCGCCGCCCGCAGCTCCGGCTGCTCCCGGCGCCTGCATCCAGACGGAACCTCCAGAGTTTGAGTAGCCGCTACCGTAATTTGAATAGCCGAAGTATGACGCATATGTCGGAACAGAGAAGAACTGCACTTGAGGAGCGTATGGCAATGCCCAATAGGGGTACGCATACGCACGCGGCACGGAAACGGCAGCATACGCGATGAACGCACTTGCCACGGCAATGCCGAGAGAAACTGTCACTACCCTATTTCGCTGAACTGGTGTCGAACTCATATAAGTGATTAACGATAAATAAAAAAGCGACGCCTTCCGAAGAAGTGTCGCTGCCTACTAATAATTATGATGTATTGCAACATCGTGCGTGCTCACTTCGCCGTTTCCCGAAGCCAAGCAGACACGACTCTATTTTACGCCTGCGCCCGAGCGATGACTATTGACACCAAGAGCACGCTGTTTGCTAGAGAACTAGAGAATCAGCGGATTGGCCGGGATGGCGCGATACTCGTGGCAGACCGCTAAACATCGCAATGCCTCAAGGCCGCCACCTCGGCGGCCTTTTTGTTTGTCATTTTGACCCGCCAGAGTCTATATAGTAGAGTGCCCACGTGAATCAGTGGATACAAGATAATTGGCTTAAAGTCTTAGCGATTCTCTTTGCGCTTGGTGCCTTGGCGCCCGTCCCCTATTTTGCCTACTACCAGATGATGAATTGGATCGTCGTTGGCGCAGCGCTCACCACCGCATGGCAAGCATATAAACAGAAGAACAATTGGCTTTTGTGGCTGTTTATACTCGTTGCTGTCATTTTCAATCCTATCGCTCCTCTCTACTTTTCGGCAGACATATGGCGCATCGCTGATATCGTCGCGGCAATTCTCTTCATAATTTCGTTTTTCATACTTAAGCCAACGAAGTAAGTGCTGTCAAAACAAAAGAGCCCTTCGCGGGCTCTTTTGTTTTTACTAATAATGTTTAGTCCGCTATGTATTCCCACACTGCATCGATGAACGTGTCTGCGTTCTCGGTCGGTGCCGACCACGCCAGCTTGAACCCGTACGGGCTTCCACCTGTACCCGGCACGATCGAGTAGCCGTTGACGAGAGCAATGTTGTCGCTGCTCTCTGCTGAGTAATAGATACAGACAACGCCCGCAGCGGAGGAACCGAGACCGGGACACAACGCCAAGTCAGCAGCTGACTCTTCCGAGTTCGGACCTGCGGCAATCACCTCGGCGTCGGTCAGATCTTTGTTGGCCGGAATCTGGAGAGTCATGATCGTCCCGAAGTCTTGCCCGAATTCGCTTCCGGGAGGCAGCGGACCGGCGTGGGCATCCAGCCCGATACCGCCACGGATCGTCTCGCCTGACACGAGTGGCGTCAGCGCAGAGCGTCCAGCAGGACCGGGCGCACCTGTTGCACCCGTTGCCCCAGTTGGGCCAGCCGGACCAGTCTCGCCTTGGACTCCTTGGATACCCTGTGCGCCAGTCGCTCCCGTTGCACCTTGCGGACCCGGGTCGCCCTGCACTCCCTGTGGTCCTTGTGCACCAGTCGCACCTTGAGGACCTATTGGGCCTTGCGGACCTCGACAGTCGAGAGCATTAATCACCGAATCACCATTTACGTCTTCTGTGGAGAAGTCTTGAACTCCGTTGCCGTTGAGATCCCAACAACTTAGCCCAGTAGGACCTTGGAGTCCTTGCGGACCCGTGAGGCCGGTTGGCCCGGTAGGGCCTGCCGGACCAGCAGGACCAGTTGCGCCCTGCGGACCTTCGGGGCCTGCCGGACCAGTTGGACCAGTATCACCCGTCGCGCCTGTTGGACCGATTGGTCCTGTGGGGCCTGCCGGACCAGCAGGACCAGTGTCTCCTTGTGCGCCTACAGCTCCTGTTTCTCCTTGCGCACCAGTTGCACCGGTTGCTCCTGTTTCTCCTTGCGCACCAGTTGCACCGGTCGCACCAGTCAACCCGACTGGACCTTGCGGACCCTCCGGACCTGCTGGACCGGTTGGGCCTTCTGGACCAGCTGGACCCATTGGACCAGTCTCGCCTGCCGGACCCGCGGGACCCATCGGACCATCGGCACCTTGTGGGCCTGCGGGACCTGTCTCACCAGTCAAGCCGATTGGGCCTTGAGGACCTGTTGGGCCAATCGCGCCTGTCTCGCCTGCTGGTCCTTGTGGACCCACCTCACCCTGCGGACCTGCAGGACCTTGTGGACCCTGAGCACCTTCAGCTCCAGGCTCTCCGGCTGCACCTTCGGCACCCGGCGCACCTTCTGCTCCTGGTGCGCCATCACAAACGTAGCTCGTGGAAGTTATTTCTTCAGCGTCCAGTACGGCGTTGTTGTTTGCATCAATACCAGACTCTACTTTTTGCCCACCAGCTGCGCAGTTCTCTCCTGCCGGCTCACTAGTCACAACAACCAATGCCTCCGAACCGTCTTCGCCATCTGTTCCATCTGTGCCGTTGACACCATCCGCGCCATCAACCCCATCACAGATATAACTTGTCGTAACCGGGCCTTCGCCCACGCTCGTTTCAACTTTCTTTCCACCTGCAAGGCAGTTCTCGCTCAGAGCGGGTTCGTCGGTCACGACAACGTTTGCAGATTCTCCGTCGGCACCTGCCGGACCTTGGGAGCCAACGTCACCCGGCGGACCTTGTGCACCATCTTCTCCGTCAGCACCCGCAGGACCAGTCGGACCTGGGTCACCCTGCGGACCCTGTTCACCCTGAGGCCCTTGTGTGCCGTCCTCACCATCGGCGCCGGAAGGACCCTGCGCGCCATCTTCTCCGTCAGCTCCCGTCGACCCAGTTGGCCCCGGATCACCTTGCGGACCTTGTGGGCCGGTTTCTCCTTGTGAGCCGGTTGCACCGGGCTCTCCCTGCGGACCCTGTTCTCCCTGAGGGCCTTGCGGACCTTGTTCTCCTCGAGGACCCTGAACGGATCTCCCGATCGATGCATTGACACCCCCTTCTCCTTCACCGCAGTTGAACCTGCTGAATGGCGAGCTGGTTGCATTACTGCCTATGCAAAAATCCAAGCGAAGTTGTGCATACGCTCTCGGAACAGAAACTCCGGCAAACAACATCAAACCAAACGCACTCGCGATCGTCAGCAAGACCAATTTCCTTTCCCTCACCACATGTAGAACACTGTTCATACCATTATAGTAGTTACTAATTTCTTGTAATCGCTAATAAACGGCCGACCAAAACTACCCAAAAGAAAAAACTGCTTTGCGCCTACACGCAAAACAGTCCATCTTTGTGATGAATAACTCCCGAACCGCGTTTTCGGTTCCAACATCATGCGTGCTTCCTTCACCGTTTCCCGAAGTCAAGCAGGCACATAACAATCGTATACCTCAGGAGAGCGGCCTGTAGATTTAGTTCTGTGGAAAAGTCAGAAATCCCAGGAAAAATCTGTGTGCATCGCTGGGGAAACCGTGGGGACAACGCTGGGGACAGTTCCAAGACACAACATACCAACATTCTTGAGAATGTTGGTATATAATGGCGTGCATGGCAACAAGTAAATTGAAGAGCTCGAGGCAACTTGAACGGCATCTTAAGGGCGTTGCTAACCATTGGCGAATCGATATATTGCTCACTATCGCCGCCAGCCCAGGCATTACCCTCGAAGCTATCGCCGACCACCTTGAGGGCAACGTGAAAACGATCTCGGAGCACACGAGGCGACTCGCGCAAGCGGGTTTAATTGATAAGAAATACGAAGGCCGGACCGTCACGCACGTCCTTTCACCCTACGGAAAGATATTCAGACAATTCCTCGTAACATTCCAACATTCTTGAGAATGTTGGAATGTTTGGCTCCTGAAGAGAGTCCGGCGAGCATTTTAAAGAATGAGGAGCTCTCCGGAGAGAAGTGTGCCACTCCAGAGAAGAAAGCCGATAAGTGCCAAAAGGCCGATGCCGCGGATGAGCGAAGGCACGTGCATACGGCGTAATCCGGAGAGAAACATGAGGCTCATCACAAGGAGCACGAGCGCGGCGAGCGCCATGTATATATATTGAAGTGTCGTTTTCGGCGCCGTGGCGATCCGCCAGAATGGATTTGTCGAATCTGCCCCGTCTTTGAGCGCGCCGACCGGCTGCGATCCATCAGAAACAGCGGCAAGCGCTTCCCCTTCCCACTTCACCGCGATGAACATCTCGTCTTCGACGATCGTCTCGAGCGCTGAGGCAGTTGCGCCGGCCACCCGCGATGAGCCGTCGGAAGAAGGAGACGAGCCTGCGATCGCCACAGCGCCCGCTTGCGCCGGCGCGCCGAACATCTGCACGACGAACGTCGTGTCGTAGCCTTGGTAGCGACCGTGTGCAAGCGCGATGCCGATTTCGCTGAAGTGCGAGCTCAAAATATTCGCGCGGTGCTTTGGCGAATTCATCCATGCACTTTCCACCTCGGCCGAATCCGAAAAGTAGACCGCGAGATTCTCGCCCGCAAAGCGGAAATCGTAGCCCGCTTGTTCAAACCAGTGCCACGGGTCAAAACCCTCGGGCGATTCGTGCGCAAAGTATTCTTTGCCTGCCATGTCGTCTGCCTTCATTTGCGCCGCCTCCTGCAGCGTGGGGCTCATCACGAGTGCAGGCAGGCCGTCGACCGAGCGGTCTTCGTTGGCAAGGTCTACCAAAACTGCCGCGATGACGGCGCCCACCTGTTCCGAAGGCGTCGTGAAGACAAGCCTCTGCACGCCGTGCGCGATCAGAAAAAGGAGAACAACTATTGCGACATTGATGGCAATCGCCTGAAATTCGAGGAATTGCGGCCGGTGGGCATTGTGCGCGCCGGGAATGAAATAGTGATGGATCATCCTTCGTTTTCTTCGCGAAGGCAGGCGCTTTTTCGGCAGCTTCATCGCGAGATTATATCGCAAATTGTTGCCCCTCCGCTATGCCGCCTCGAGCAGATGTTTGTTGCGCTGGAAGTTGACCACGTAGCGGCAGAGCGAGGCGATGCTCACGAGGAAAAAAAGTGCGGTGAGAACGAGGAAGCAGAGCGCGAGCCAGAAATTTCCTGATTGCATAAGGAGGTACCCTGCATACATCCCCAAAGGCGAAAAAGACGTGCCGAGTGATACTGTTCCGCCGAAGTGGATCATGGTAGTGGTAGCTGTACGCGCGTGCCCCAGTGCCCTTCGGTATAGCCGCACGCGCGGAAGATGCGTACGCCCGCTCGCACGAGAAACGTCGGGCGAAGACGCATACTCTGCTTCAGCACGTTGAACGAGTGAAAAAAGTACGAACCGACGAGCGCGACCGTCATGAGATAGCTGTAGAGAAACTCCGGCACGAGCAAAAGCCGTATGAGCCAATCCCACGCATCCTTCTCTTTATAGAATCGCATCAGCCAGAGCTGGAACGTGTAGGTGATGCCGAGTTGAAGGAGCGAGAGCGTAATCACGATGTCGGCCACATACGGCGGCACGTCGCCCTCACCCCGCAGAAAAAGCAGAATTCCTATCATGAGGAGCATCGAGACGAAAAGCGTATGCCCGAGAATATCCTGAAAAACGGACGAGAGGCTTCGCGCGCCCGCGACGACGGTAACTCCGCCGTACGACCATCGCGTGCGCTGGCGCCAGAGGCGCGAGAGACCTTCTGGCACCACTGTCCACGCGGGCGCATTTACCGCGGATTTTACGCTCCAGCCCTGCGCTTTAAGACGCGCGGTCACCTCGTAATCCTCGATCAAGTGGCTCTCGGAGAATCCTCCGAGCTCACGGAGCGCACAGGTACGGAAGGCAGTGAGCATCCCGTGCATCACCAAGGGCCCGCGGAAAAATCCTTCGTCGGCCATGCGAATCGCATTGAAGCCGAGGTACTCGAGCCCTTGCAGGCGGGTAAGCAGATTTTTGTTTTTGTTGAAGACACGGCTTTGCGAGCACACCGCGCCAAGTTCCGGTGAGCTCATGAGTTCTGTCACGAGATTCCTCACCGTGTTTTCGGCGATCACGACGTCGTCGTCGAGCGTGAGAACGACGTCGGGATACCTGCGCCCCTCGGCGAAAATGCGCGCGAGTGCGTGGTTGAGTGCTCCTGCTTTGAGCTTGTTCTCGGGCGTGCGTAAGAGGGTGACGCGCTTTGAGATAGTCGCGATGCGTTTGAAGATTGCCTCGCTCCCCTCCTCTCGAGGAGTGCAATCGTCGACTACGTATACGAGAAGGTTTGGGCTCGAGCGGAGGAGTGCCTGAATGAGCCGCACGGTGAGTGCTCGCGGTTTGTAGGTGGGAACGATCGCGGCGATGGTCGCATTTCCGAAATCGAACGGCACCCGCTCATGATGAGCGGGCAGAATGAAATGTCCGAGCGTTATTCTCGGAGGTTTTGGGGTGTGAACACCCTTTACGGAAGATGCTTCCATACAATGCGCCGATTTCCTCCCGCGCGCGCATCGAACGTGCGTTCCAATAAGGATATTGCAAAACAATATCGGGACAACTATACAGCCCTACGGAAGTGTGTCTCAAGCGGCCTGAAATGCTGATGAATCTCCGACATTCCGACATATCGAGCAGAGTTATTTGACGAATTCGCGGTACAATGTCGCTATGGATCATTTCGGCGAACGGCCGAAAAAGTTTTATGGGCCGCCCGATGTTCGCGGTGGACCACCTGACGACAGCAACGGAGATGATGAATATCTTTATAGCGACAAACCAAATTTGGATGAGATGCCCGGCGTATATTCGGACATCAGAACGAAGCGCACTATATATAACGAGTTAGAGACACCGGAACCCGCGCCAGGAGAGCGTCGAAGAACTACTGTAGACCGAGACGCAAAATTTACTCAATTTTCGGAGGAGTGGTTCGATCAGCGCCAAATATTAGATAAGGAGGGTGAGAGAGGTCTACTACCAGCGGATCAGTTGTTTGTTCCCGATGAGTTAGAAGGTAGAAGTCCATTCGAAGTATTAGGAGTACCCGAAGGAGATGTTGTGGAAGCTCACAAATCCTACAGAATGCTAATGCGCACTTTGCACCCC
Organism: Candidatus Kaiserbacteria bacterium; assembly: GCA_016186695.1. GTDB lineage: Bacteria > Patescibacteriota > Minisyncoccia > Phycocordibacterales > UBA2100 > UBA10103. Next base: position 115,200 of record JACPLC010000005.1, read on the forward strand.
GACGTGGTAGGCATGGCAATAAATAATGCGATCGACAAGGCCATGGGCGGCTCGAATGCTGCATGGAAACAATTCATAGAGCTTTCGAAAGTCTTTTCCGAGTGGCAAGAGCGCAAACCAAAAGTCCTCAAAGATGAAGAATTATCTGCACTTAGCGAAGGTGAGAGACAAAAATACATAGACGCCTACAAAGAATGGCAGAATGAGAAACCGGGCGAAGGCAGCATAGAAACGGTACGGCAAGAGATTAAAGCGAGTGCCGAGAAAAAAACGCGAGTATTAAACGCCGCTTGGGACCAGATCAAAAAAGGGCTTTCCTTCGAAAATATTGTTGGTGCTGCAGCACACTGGGAAACGAGTCACGGCACCAGTATCAGTGACCGTTACGGTGACGCGTTTATTCTCCATCCTTATCAGACTATTCATCTTGAAGCTGATGCGGAAATATATAGAAATCTTGACTTTACAGTTACAGACGCCGGCGAGCTTTTATTAAAGAAGGCAGAGCCGGCATATCTGGGCTTTGCCTCGGGCTTTGACAAACGAATCGGCATATACGAACAGTATAGAGAATCCTATTCTCTCAAACACCTCTTCGCCTTTTTAGAGCATCGGGACGGGAGGACGATACACCATGCACTGCTTTCCGATGTTGCCGAAGAATTTGAGCTGACGGGATTTCAGATAGGAACACTTCAGAACCTCATGAAAGCGAACGTCGATGCAGAAAAAATTTGCGAGGAGCTGGGAGTAAGGCCGCAATTCGACTTGCCCCACCAATCTGGCCGCGATGCTATCCCCGTTGACAATATCATTGAAAACATTGTTGACGGCGGTACATTTGGTAGTGCTCGAATCGACCGATTTGCGAAAGCCGGATATACGCCCGAAACGCTTACTGCACTCACAAGTTTTGTGATGTCAGAGAAGCCACGAGCTGAACAAGATATTCGAAACGAGAGCAACCGGGTTACGTACAGTGTCGCGAGGTCAACGAGCGAGTCATTTGCAAAAGTTCGAGAGCGCGAAGAAAAAAAGTCGTCAACAGTGTCACGTGAATACAGTCCTCAAAAATACGTCGCGAGCAAAATCAGGACTAGGTTGTTCGAACTGCAACAAAGACCTCACCAATTTGCAAAAACAATTCAGGATATTCAAAGAGGCCCGACCTACACGACTCACGAAGAGGATACGGTGGAATATCGCGTCGGAGTCGAGTTTGGGCGAGATGGTTTGAGATTAGTATTGCCGGTACAGGAAAGCCTCAATCAATACAATTTTTCTTCGGTAACGGAAGTCTTTTTCAATCAGAATGATCTGGGAATAATGAAAGAGATTGCGTATGGGCGCAGCGTTACAGGAACACCGTCAAAGGGAATAACGGGGAAACGCTAGCTGCCCGAGCAACGATTACAGGGTGTCTGCCTGAAGAACTGCCTCCGAATGCTTGCCCGAAGGGTCGGTGTGTCCTGCACCGAGTGCTTCTCCTGCTGCGACGAGTGCGTCGCGAACGTCGCTCCAGAGCGCTCCGGGGTTGTTTGCTATGTAGAGCGCGGCGGCGCCGGCGGCATGCGGGCTCGCCATCGAAGTGCCGCTTATGCTTTTATATCCGCTCTTCAACCATGTCGAATAGATAGAGACACCGGGAGCGCCGATGTCGACGGGCGTTCCCCAGTTGCTGAAGGAAGCGAACGTGTCGTCGGCTCCATAGGCTGTAGCAGCGCCTCCGCCTCCCGACAAACCATTTGAATCCGCGAGCGCTGAGACAGTAATGACAGCATCGTCGTAGGCAGCAGGCACGAAGCCCGCGGCGTTTGCACCGGAATTCCCCGCTGCAACGACGATCGTCACGCCCGCGTCGCGCGCGCGGCAGATTGCCTTGTGCAGTGCATCGTTGTTGGAGTTGCCGCAATTGTTGTCGGAAACACCGCCGCCGCCTAAGCTAAGGTTTGCGACCGTGATGGGCCCGCCGTTTTTGGGCGCCTTGCTCGTCACGAAATCAATGCCGCAGATAACGCTCGACCACGACCCGCTGCCTGCATTATTGAGTACGCGGACAGCCCACAATTTCGCCGATGGAGCGACGCCCACGACGCCGACGCCGTTATCGAGGGCCGCGATCGTGCCCGCCACGTGCGTGCCATGACCGTTTCCGTCGTTGTAGCTGGAGCCGGTCGAGCAGTTCTTGCCGCCGACGATGTTTGTTTTGAGATCGGGATGGCTCAGCTGTATCCCCGTGTCGATGACTGCGACGTTGACTCCCGCTCCCTTATTGCTCAAGAATTCTGCATCTATGCGATTGATGCCTGTCGGCAGCGTTTGCAGCGAGGCCTTAACAGCTTCCGTGGTCGGCGATTCATCAGAGGGTGGAGGCGACGGAGGCGGTGCGGGAGGAGGAGGCTTGCGACGGTGCGATTCTGCACCTACATCGTCGCGAGCACCACGCACGCGGACGGACTCCGCAATAGATACGATCCTGTCCTCGCTCACGAATGCGACGCGCGGATCGTTCGCGACCACTGCAAGGTCACTTTCTGAAAAACGCGCCGCAAAACCGGTGAGCGCGCTTCGATACGAGCCGAGCCGCTCGCCGCCTGCGCGTGCGATGATCTCCTGTTCCGCGGAATCTGCATCAACAGAGTCTTGCAAGACGACGATGTACTGCCCCTCGATGCGAGCCTCGCGCACTGCCCTTTCGTCCCGTTCGCGCACATCTTCACCGAAGATGAGCTGAGGGATGATCAATAATGAAAAAATAACAAGCAGTATAGCGCTCAAAAAGCCACCCTGACTCATCGCTTTCATGGCATAAAATGTATCACGATTCCCGATCTCCGACAAGATGCCAAAAATCAGGGTTTATGAAGTTTATGCACACCTCACGCTGCCTTCACGCTCCCACACCTACAGTGCATGATAGGATTTTTTGTACAAGCATAGGCCGAGGTCTGGGAAACCAGCGGTCAGTACAGCGTTGCTGTTTCGATGCCTGAAACCTAAGGTGCCCGCACATGAGCTGATGCGTTTGTTTATCCGTTTATTAATTTTATTCTTGTATGGAAACGGCAAGAAATGTGTCCGTAGTGGTGCTCGCTTTGGCGGTTTTTAGCCTCCTCGCGGCATCGATTGCGTTTGCAGACATTAATAGCAGTTCATTCACGGTGACCGTTGAGAATTCAGGTACGATCACCAACACCGCTTCGTCAACGGCCGAAACGGGAGACAACACCGCAACGGGTAGCACGGGCGGCGCCGGAGGAGGCGGTGGCTCGGTAACCGCAGGCGCGGGAGACTTTAACAACGGAGGAGCGACCGCCGGCAATGGCGGCAATGGTGGAAACGCGGATGACGGCGGAGATGTCACGACCGGTGCCGCCACATCGGCTGCAGAATCCACAAACACGCTCAACGACACCGAGATCGATATCGATGTCGCGTCGACAACGGTCGGCAATATCAACAGCACAGCTATCACTGCCACCTCTACCTCGACTGGTGCGGTAACAAATGATACCCGTTCGAGAGCTCGCACCGGCGGCAACAGCGCGACGGGAAGCACAGGCGGCGCGGGCAGCTCGGGCGGAGCAGTAACCTCCACAAGCGGCAGCAACAACAACGGCGGAGCCATCGCTGGCAGCGGTGGAAGCGGTGGCACAACTGGCTTCGGCGGGACGATCAACACGGGACCGAGCAACAGCACGGCCTCCAGCACCAACGTGATGAATAGGCTTCGGATTAGAATCTCACTCTAAGTCCTGCCCTTTTCTGCAAAACCTTCCTCCAAAGTGGAGGAAGGTTTTGTGTATGCTTCAAGAAAAGCTGATCGGGAGAGGCTCCGGTCTTCGCAAGAACAGGTAGAGATACATGAAGCCGAGAAGTGCCGAAGTAAAGGAGAATACGAGGAGTCCCAGAGCATCCGCCCCGCCGGCTCCTGCGTTTGGAACTCCCGGCTCGCCTTGCGGTCCTCCCATAAAATCCGGTATAGGGGTGACCGCGCCGGCAACTTGGCCGGAGGGCGCTCCACCGCTCGAACCTCCACTCGAGCCGCCCGAACTGCTTCCACCCGAACTGCCACCACTCGGCCCTCCTCCACTCGAGCCGCCCGATGGCCCTCCGCCGGTAGATCCGCCGCTCGGCCCACCGCCAGACGGCCCGCCTCCGCTATCGCCTCCCTGCCCGCCGGGACCCTCATCGTCATTAATAATGGTGCAGGTTTTAATGTCGCCCGCGGTGAGCGTAACGCGCCCCGAGGAATCGCAATCGCCGCTAAATTCCGGTACGTACTTCTGCGTTGTAGTTCCGACAGTCACACTCGTCGTTGCTTCCGAAACAATATACGTACCCGCAAGAAATGTCCTCTGTACACCGGATTGGACGGTCGTCGAGCCGACGCGAAGCGTGAAGTCGGTCGTCGTTGCGCTCCCCTTGTCGTCGTTGATGACGATTTTAATGAGCGTGAGTTTGGGCGAGCCGGGCGGAGGCGGGCCATTCGGGCACGCCGGTACGTCGAATTGCGGTATCGGCTCGCCCGCGCTATTGAGAAGCGGAAAAACAATGCAGTATTTTATTTGAGAGCCGAGGTCCGCTCCGGGCGTGGAAGGAGCGGCTGCAGTAGAGGGAGCGGAGGGAGAAGAAGGAGAATCGGGGGTTGCGGGGTCCCGCGTTGCTCCGATATCGGGAAACTGCACCGTCGGAGAATTTGGAGCCTCCGGCTTTGCAGGTATCGTCGGAAGGGCCGGAATCGTCATCGCGGGCAAAACGCGGGCGCTCTCTCTCGTTTCGTCACGAGATGCCCGCTCCGGCGAACGGTCGGTGTCAGAGTATGCAAACGTCGCGAGCAGCCAGAAAAACTGCGTGAGAACGAAAAGACTTATGAGGAGTAGGTTACGAAATGTGGTCGTGGTCGCCATGCGCACGCCCCACCCCATAGTTTCCCGATACGAAGCAGCGCAGAAACATTGTAGATGGCCAAAATTAAGGACTCATGAACGAAAAACCTGATAATAGGGGGAAAGTCGGTAGGTAACCCTGTGCACAACCGGGGTACAGCTATGTGCATAACCGGAAATCTCCAACAAATCAAACAAAAATCGCGACAGTGTGTTTCCGAGGAATCTTCCGCGAGCCTGTATCCCAATCAAAGCGAGGGCGCGAATATTTTTATCGCCGAGGACCTGTTCGAAACCGCCTACCGGCGGTGAGCCCCGCAGGCGATAAAAATATTCGCGCCCGAGCGCCCCCCTACCTACCCTTCTTCGCCAAGGCTACAAAGGGTTCCCCTTCTTTTCAAACTCGGCGCAAGCTACGCAATCATTTGGCGAAGGAGAAGAAGAATACAAAACTGAAGATACGCGCGAGCGAAGCCCTGATCTGCTGGAAGGCACGTGTAAGCCGCGAAGGAGACGAGGACGCAGATACCTCGGCAGAACCCTCGGCGCTCAGCGATTCCGTGTTTTCTGTGTTGACGCGTACCTCGAGACGGCGGATGCCTTCAAGTAGAGTGTCGGTCGAGGTCGCCTGCACGACGCCGTCTTCCGAAGTCCGTACATCGACACGAACGCGCGTGTTTGAACCTTCAGTGCGAATGAAACTCCTGACATCGGCATCGGCGCTTGAGGTGCCGGACGCGCTTGCTTCGCCCGAAACCGTCACACCGCCTGTCTCGCTGATGCTCACGTTCTCCACGGTGAGCGCATCCGCGCCACGCACTGTTAGTACGAACGCAAGAAGCACCGAAATGAGCAAGATGTTCTTCATAGTCGCTAGCAGTTGAGGACGGTGTTGGTGCCACCGCCAGCATTGCAGGTGTCGAAGTCGGGACCTCCATCGATGAAATCGTTTCCTCCAAGAGTAGTCACCGTATCTTCTCCGGCACCTGCGAAAACTTTGTTTTTGCCCCCGCCTGCCGAAATCGTGTCGTCACCATTACCCGTCTTTATCTGGTCATCTCCGTCTCCCGCGGTTACTATCTTGTTGCCATTGCCAGCGAGAACCGTGTTCTTCCCTGCACCTGCAGAAATCACTGACACTCCAGCGCCTATTTTTACGGTGTCGTTTCCATCTCCCAGACAAATGATGAAGTCACCATTTCCAGCGATTACTTTGTCATTGCCCCCCTTCCCCACAAACATCGTGAACGACGAAAGTGTCACCGTGTCCCGGCCGGGCCCGCCATTCATCAACGTATAGCCTGCTGGAGCGACCGTCGGCGTGTCACATGCGTTTGCGGGAACTGATGGAATGTCGTTTGTTGCAGGCTTCACAGCGACGACTGGCTCATCCGCTTCTCTTGCAGAGGAGATATTGATCGTCATAGTCTCTGTTCCTGCGGTCGAGGCTGCGGACTTGAATGAGCCCGCGGTCCAGCCCATATCGCTTGTGGTGGGAACCATGAACTCCGTCTCGCCCGCACCGTATGACAACCATGTCGCGGTCTCCCACTTGGGGAGTGAAAGGAGAAGGGTGTTGCCCACGGTCGTCGTGACAGACGTAGAGTTTGAGGACTGACTACCCTCAAAAGTCACATTGGAAACGTCTACGGAGCTTGATTGAGCAGCGTCTTGAAGGGTGAAGACCGCGTAGTCGGCGAAAGTGGCACTTACAAAGTTGATCTCAAAGGGACCTGTCGATGGATTTGCGAGATAACCGACGTAGTAGCAGGCTCTGTTGAATGTTCCCGGGATACCAGAAATGGTGAGCGATGTTCCGTTCTGTGTAGCTGATATGGGCGCGGTGGGACAATCATTTTTTGAGATGAGAGCGATGAGAAGTTTGTTCGTGCCCCCAGAGGGTACCGTGTATTCGAAAGAGTGCGAGGTGGTATCGATGGCCTTCTGCATCGGCACAGGAAGTGAGTCGAGGATCGAAGGCGTTGTTGAGGCAGCATGAACAGCTGTAAAGAGTGTGCTCAGCGCGAACGCCATCGCGAAAATCGCAATCACTATTGTCGTGGATATTGCTTCGTATCTAGTCATGTCCCTCTCTGAGGCCTCGATTCTTTCAAGACCTCATGAGAAGGAGGAACGGACTCGTTCCTCTTCTCGTTACAGCTAACGAAACCGTATCCGCGTGAAGTTGAGTGAATTCAGCGTCCTCCCGACACTGCTCGAGTTGCCCGTTAGAACGGCACCGCTTGTGCTTCCCGATCCGCCTGCGCCGCCGCTACCAGCCGTAGCCCCGCCGTTGTTTTCGTCACCGAGAGAGCCGCCAATGTCGCCACCGGTGCCGCCGGTACCGCCCGCGCTTCCGAGCCCGATGTTCTGACCCGTGTGAGAACGAGCCGAGGTCGTGTTGTTAATCATGCCACCATTGCAAACTTTCACCCGTATGCTCCCAGTGAGTGGAGGCGGACAGACTTCTAATTCAAACGCGCCTATATCACACCCCGGGCCTTGAGGCCGCGTAATACCCCGCTGGTCTGTAGTAACGGTGCAGGAAAGAAGTGGCACGGCATCGATGGCAGGGCTTCCCGCAAGAAGTGCGTGCGTTTCTGTCTCGCCGCCATTGTTCTGGAGCGGACCAAGCAGCGGATCCGTGCTATTGAGGTCCCCTGTACCCCCGAGGGCACACGAGGCGTCGCTTGCTATGTTGTGCCCGAGGGAAGTAATGCCTCCAGCACAGTCGTCGGAGGGAGTTGCTGCTGTGTTTGAACTGACGATGGAGTTCTCCAGCGTCATGGTGCCCCCGAAGTTCCAGATGCCGCCGCCATTGTCGGTAGCGGTGTTATCGGTGATCGTCGCGTGCGTGATAAGCACGGTACCGAACCTGTTGAAGATACCGCCGCCGTTCAGCGCGGTGTTTCCGCTAATAGTGCTGTTAGTAATGGTTATCGTCGGGTCGGCGCCGTAGATGCCGCCCCCGCGCCCTATCGTGCTGTTGCCGCTCACCGTGCTTCGCGTCAGTGTGAGCGTGCCCGAGCTGAAAATGCCTCCGCCGCCGCCGCTGGTGTTGGAACCGAGCAGAATATTGTCGCTGACGGTCGTATCAGTCAGAGTGAGAGTGCCCGTATTCAAAATACCGCCACCGAAATTTTCGCCTGTGTTATCGGTAACGATACTCTTAGTCAGCGTTAGAGTGCCTGCATTCAGGACGCCGCCGGCGCCTGCGCCCGCCTCGGGATCGCCGTTTTGGATCGTGACTGCGTCGATCAGGACTGTCACCCCAGAGAAAACAGTGAGCACCCTGTCGATGCCGCCTCCGTCTATGATAGTGGTCGCTGCCCCTGCGCCACTCACGGTTAGGTCGTCTGTGATGTCCAAGTCGCCGGTCGCATTCAGATCTTCTCCTGTGCCGACGATGCTAAGTGTGTACGTGCCAGCCGGTAGTGTGACGACGTCGGCGCCAGCGAGCGCATTCGCTGCCCCTATTGCTTCCCGCAGAGAGCAGTCGGCATCACACACACCGTCATTAGTGTCCGCAGTTTTGGTGACGGTGAATGTGGCGGCGAGCGCCGGCGTGGCGAGCGTTAGCGGCACGAGCGCTACCCCAACAACGATAATCCTAGCAAGCAGAGTTTTCATAAAGCGTAAGTGTTTTAGTCATAGCGTGTGGCTATCGGCCGATGCGAACCACGGTGTGGTTCGCTACGTTCGTAGAGAACGAACTCGAAGAGGTCGTGCCGGAGGAAATGCTCCCCTGACTCACGGCCGAGCCGCCGTTCCCGCCGTTTCCGGCCGATGCGCCTCCGTTGTTGTCGGCGCCGCCGGTGCCGGAAACATCCCCGCCGTTTCCGCCAACGTATCCGTTTCCGCCGTTCCCTGCGCTTGCGCCTCCGTTGTTGCTAGTGCCGCCACCGAGCGATGCGACGTTGCCTCCGTCGCCAGCATTCCGTCCCGAGCCTCCGCTCCCCGCCGATGAGCCGCCGTTGTTGCTTGAGCCGCCGCCGGAGCTGCTGACATCGCCTCCGTTGCCCGCATCATATCCATTGCCGCCATTCCCCGCCGATGAGCCGCCGTTGTTGCTCGAGCCGCCCGAAGCAGAGCTCGATCCGCCATTTCCGCCGACCTGCCCGCTTCCGCCACTGCCCGCAGAACTTCCTCCATTGTTCCCTGAACCGAACGCGGAGAACAAGCTACTGCCCGAGGTGCGCTCAAGCCGTTCGCTCTGCACACGGATCATCGCCGCCTCGGCGAAGTACGGCAGTGTTATGAAAACAACCGCAGAGACGAGCACCCCGATCGCAAGTCCGAGGACGGCAATTTCTTTCTTTTCCAGAAATTTCATACGTGACGTTACTAATTAATAATTACTGGCCTAATTTCCAAAAAACCAGCCGCCGATAGTGCTTACGTTGAAACGGCCGGCGCCACGCGAGTTCGTACTGTCTTCCTTCTTTGGCTCCTTCTTGGCCGTCGGTTTAGGTTTCGCTGCAGCCGCAGGCTTCTTGGGAGCCGGAGTTGACACCGACTCGGGAGCTACAGCGACAGGCGCCTGCGCCGCAGCGACAGGTTCCGAAACAGGAGCTGCGCCGCCGCAGTAGACCGCATTGATCTTTTTCAGCGTCGAAGCGTACACACTGCCGGTGCCGCGTGTGAGTCCGAAGGGGGCGAGAACCTCGCTCGTGTGTTTTTCCTGGAATGTGCTGACTGCTGCTGCCGTCAGCGCACCATAGAAGCCGGATATCGGAAGATTCGAGCCGACATCGAAGTTCAGAAATGCTTGCAGCTTTTTGACCTCAAGCGTATTCGTCGAACCACGGCGCAGGTATGTGGATAGAAGCGGGCTACATGCCGCTGCTGCTGCGGGAGGCGGCGTCGCTGCCGTTGCCGTTGAAGCCCCCAAGACTTTTCCTTCGGCAAAGGTCACGTCTCCCCACCCTTCTGCAGGCGGCATTTTGCTTACCATCGGCGCAAATGTCGTTTCGTTGCGCTGACCCGTGATGCGTCCGACGTTACGATAGGTGCCGGGCTTGGTTTTGAGGGCATCGAATTCCACCGTGTAGGTAAGGGTTACCTGATCTCCGGCTTCAAGAGCGCCAAGTTTCCAGCTGCGCGTGCTAAGCGGCCTGTTCCAGGGGTCATAGAGAATATCGGAAAGAGTCGTGTGGTATGCAGGTCGGGCCCACTTGTCGTTCGTCACGACCACTTTGTAGTCGATAAGGATAGAAGAAGCTGTGGTGCTCGCCGAGAGTGTTGCACTCTTCGAAACTGTTATTTTGGGATCGACATTGGGGTCTGCTGTGGAGATCCCCGGTGTCGATGTCGCAAAAACGAAGACAACAGGAACCGGGCCGCCGCTCGAAGAGCCGGCGGTTGTCGGAAGGCCTCCGCCTCCACCACCTCCGCCGCCCCCACCACCACCGCTCGAAGACCCTGAGCTTGTCGAAGGGCTACCACCGCCCCCGCCTCCGCCTCCGCCCCCGCCCGAGGAACTGGAACCAGAGGAATCCCCTCCGCCGCCGCCTCCACCAGAAGATCCTGAGGAAGATGAATCCCCTCCGCCGCCGCCACCGCCCGAGGAATTGGAATCCGAGGAACCGCCTCCTCCGCCGCTTCCACCAGAGGATGAATCGGTTGATCCTCCGGGAGAGCCCGAACCAGAGTCGCCACTGCCCGAGGAGCCTCCCTCACTTCCGGTATTTGAACTTGTGCCGATGACATTGACCGTCACGGTGCTCGTGTTGTCACTCTCATTTTGATCATGCTCCGCGCCCACGACCCTCACGTTCATTGAAACGGGCACGGTTGCTCCTTGAGAGAGACCCAAAAGACGCACGGGGCCTTTTGCGGAGTATGCACGCGTCTCCCCTGGCAAAAGGGTCCCGAGATTCCATTTGATGCCTGTCTCCGTTTCAAGAGCACCGCTCGACACTTGCGAAAGAGAGAGCTGGCTCCTGTCGTACGTTGCGTGCAGGGCGACGTTGCTTGCGGCTTTGTCACCGTTATTCCGAACGGTGAACTGATACTGCACTTCTGAATTTGGCTGAGAGGTCGTCGGACTCACGCTCGCGGAGACCGAGAGATCCGGATTACTGCCTCCGAAGTTAATGTTGCCGTTCCAGTCTCCGTAGATGTTGAAAATACCGAGGACCCAGTTTCGGTTCACGATGTTGGTGTTCACCATGTTGATGACGTTGGCCGTCGCGAACGCATCACCCGAGCGCACCGAAGCGATACCGTCCTCCACCGCACCTGTGTTATTACCCGTTTCCGCGATGACCTCCACATCGGTCTGCACCTTTGCAAGGTTCGTCGATGAAGCGAGGAACGACGACGAGTTCAGGATGCCCGTCGAGCCCGAGGTGCGCTGTCTCGGGCCGGAAACGATCTCAAACCCGTAGTCCGTCTCGTGCGCCGTAAGTTCGCGCGGCAGGCCGACGACCGAACCGTTCCAATTACCCCACACGCGAAAGATGAAATGCACAGAAGCTCCGCCCACCCTTGTTTGGTTCGCCGAGGTATAGCTCTTCGAAGAAGATCGCGCGAGGCCGGTTACCACCTCCCCGTGTCCGAGCGCAGTCGAGCTCGCCGTGTTGCCGCCGGTCACCGCGCGTGCGGTCGTCGTCCCGAAGAAGTCCTCGTCATTCGTATTGTCGACGACGAAGGAACTCGAGTTCATGGTCGGCAGTGAAGAGGTCCCGTTCAAAAGCGCGCCGAAGAATTTCTCGTCGGGAAGAACGATGTCTTCCTGCAGGTCGCCGAAGCTGCTCGCCGAAACGAGGAGGTAGCTCGAGTTGATGAAGTTGGTGTTCACGAGGTTCAAGACGTTGGCAGAGGCATACGCGCTCCCGGTATCGATCACGGCGTCCCCGGCATCAGTCGAGGTCGCCGAGTTCGCGCCTGTCGTTGCACGTACCAATACTTTGTTCGTTACGGTTGCGGTGTTGTTGTTGAGAATATCCAAATCGGCGCTGTTGAGACACGTGAGAATCGTACAGCCGAGCTCTGTGGGGCTATTCCCCGGACCCTGCTCAGAGAAGTATGAAAGATCAAAATCCCGCAGATCCAGTCGATCTCCCGTCGAAGAATTGAGGAAGAGCACAAGTCCGTCGGAGTTGAAAAGGTTGGTATTCACGACGTTTGTGACCTCGGCAGTGGCTATCGCCTTGCCCGTGGCGATCAGCGCTGTGCCGCCGGTACCACCCGTAGCTTGGTTTTCCCCCGTAAACGCTCGGGCTTGTCCATCGGTCGTAAGCTCGGCATCGTTCGTGGCGGAAGAGGTGATGTGAGAGCTGTTTGTTTTCCCCGGCGCGTCTACGTTCGTGCGTGTGATGTTCAAGACGTTGTGAACCGTCGTCGTTGCCGTCGCATCTCCTGTCAATACCGTCCCGCCGATCTTCGCACCCGTGCCGTCACCGGAGACTGCCGACCTGAAGACAGGCTCGTCGGGTGCTGCCGCCTCGGTCGTTGTTGCACTGACGTCGATGATCGGCTTATCGGGATTTGGCGGCTTCGCGGTCCCCACATTGGTAAAGTCGGTATTGTCCGTGCCACTCTCCTCCGGCGCTACATCCCCCGAACTCGTCGAAGAAGTGGACGAAGCAGAAGGATCTCCCGCGTCTGTTGCGGTCGTACCCGGCCCGCTTGCCGCGAACAAGCTCGGCTCCGGCGCACTCGAACCCGACTCTACTTGAGAGGATGACTCTGATGGAGGAGGTGGCGCTGGCGACTCTTCCGGAGCCGGCTCTGCGGGCGTTCCCGTCTCGGTAGAGGTTTCGCTCGTCCCCGCGGTCCGGTCGCGCTCCGCCCGTGGGCTCGTGGGATCTGTTGATGTTGCTTCCTGCGCAAAGGCGCTCGGTATCGGCGTGATGCCGACGACAAGCGCCACCATCACCGTAAGTGATAGTGTGCGCATGATGGATATTGACCCCGTTAGAGAACCAGTCCCGTAAAAGAGATTCAGCCGTCCCGAATACGCCGTTCGATACGGGAAGGCACCCAAGCGCCGTTTCTCTAACGGGGTTGACATCTTCTTATCCATGTTTTCTTCTCTGAGGCCTCGAATTTTTACCACTCATATCCATGGTGGTCAAGACCTCATGAGAAGGAGGGACCGTCGGCGGAATCCGATGCATCGAGTCGAACTGCGTTCGGTCCCTTTCTTCTCTCGTTCAGATGTTTCCAAGTCAGAACGACAGCTCACGACTACAAGCGAACACGAATAATGGTCGTGTTCAGGAGGTTGATCGTGCCGGAAGTCGAGCTTGCAGCGCCCGTGTGGATTTCTCCACCGAGGCCGCCAGCGCCGCCTGAGCCACCAGTACCAGCCGATGCACCACCGTTGTTTTCGCTGCCACCTGCGCCGTCAATGTCGCCACCGACGCCGCCAGTGCCACCGATGCTTCCGTCCGCGAGGTTCTGGCCAGAGCGACCGCGAGCCTGCGTTACGTTGTTGATGGCGTTGTCGTCATCGTCGTTGTCAGTCGTGACATCAAGAGTGACGCTGTTTATGTCGCCACAGTCACAAGTGAATTCGACGTCGACATCCGTGCCGTTGAGGCTGTTCTCCGTGCCGGCGTCAGCCGAGGCGTCGCCCGTTTGCACGAAGCCGCCTGCGCCGCCGTTGCCGCCGTTTCCACCGTTTCCGGCAGAAGCGCCGCCGTTGTTCTCACTGCCACCGCCACCGTTGACGTTGCCGCCGTTGCCGCCGTTGCCGCCAATGCTTCCGAGCGCAACGTTCTCCCCTGTGTGAGAGTCAGCCTGCGTCAGGTTATTGATGACACCAGTATTCGTGGTCGTGATCGTGATCTTGGTAGAGTTGACCGCTGCGTACGCAGGAACTGTGTACGCAAGAACCAACGCGACAGCCACAAGAGCGGCGATCGTGTAGTTCAATGTAATTGATTTTGTCATAGTTTGTTTTTTCTGTTCTTCTAATCTGCCATCGTGCCTCCTTAAGGACGGCGCGAAGACAGGCATCGACCATTACGTGAACCTCTCCCTTGGCGGTCTCGGAAGGTTTACCCCGAGCCCGTCGAGGGGTGCAGTTCACGGTGCGGTCCGTTCGATGCGAATGGACCGCACCGTGAACTTCATCAACTGTCAAGAACAACAAAAAAAGCGACGTACCCCGAAGGTACTTCGCTCCCATTTCTCCCCTTTCTCCCTTTTATTCCCTTTCTATCTTGAATTAAGGCGGGCATTTTTGCCGCCGGTTTCCCTGCCGCGCATGCATCACCTGCACGACGCGACGTATTATCGGCTCAAATCGAAGGCTGTCAACAAAAAAATGGCCTAAACTCATATCACAAATAAATCTTGACCGCGTGTCAAAAGGACGCCCGATTGAAGCGGGGCGCGGTAATTTCGGCCACATACATTTATGTCCTAAAGAATATTCTAGTTGATTCATGAAAAAGCAACTGTCCATTCCATGTCCTTAGCATGTCCGATGCATATCGACGTGACACGAATAGTGAGAGGTGGCAAGGGGGCTGGCACGTGCGAAGTCAAGACGTATCCACCTCT